>JBAXTX010000061.1:0-15239 GCA_037129975.1 Verrucomicrobiia bacterium
CGGCTTCTTGACCGCTTTGGCGGGAGCGGGTTTCGGAGCCGGCTTCTTGACCGCTTTGGCGGGAGCGGGTTTCGGAGTCGGCTTCTTGACCGCTTTGGCGGGAGCGGGTTTCGGAGCCAGCTTCTTGATCGCTTTGGCGGGAGCGGGTTTCGGAGCCGGCTTTCTGGCAGAATGAGCCGGTGCCTTTTTCACAGCTTTTGATGGAGCCGGTTTTGCTTTTAAGGCCGCTGCCTTGCGGGAAATTTTGGATTTGGTCGCCATGGGATCGCTAAAATAGAAAGAAGGGGGGCGATATGTATCGTCTTGGTGACTGCGGTGCAAGGGGATTCTTTAAAAAAATACAGAATGCGGGATGTGATGCGCGGGAGGCTCACTTTCCAAGCAAAATAACACCGGCCCGCTCACGAACGGAATATTTTTTCTGGCATGGAAGAGCCCGCCCGGTCGCAGGATCCGCGATATCCTCCGGCGTGGCGAGTCCGGTATCCGCAAAAAGATGCCAGTTCATCCCCTTCGGCAGCACGGGCGGGGCGAAGTCCAGCGGTTTGTGAAACATGTTCAGCGCGACATACAGGAACTGCGCCGGTCCGCCGGCCGCCTCGCTGTGGCGTCCGCAAAGCAGGAAGGCAAGCGAGCGGCTGGCCGGCGTCCAATCCGGCTTCCATGGCAGGACCCCGTGCCAACTGATATCGGGATATCCGCTGCCGACCTGATCGCGGCCGGTGAGGAACTCGGGCTGCCGCAAGGCGGGGTTTGCCTTACGGAAGGCGATCATGGCTTTGGTGAACCTCAAAAGCGAGCGGCCTTCGTCATCAAGCTCCCAGTTCAGCCAATTCCATTCCTCATCGTGGCAATACGCGTTGTTGTTCCCGCGCTGGGTGCGTCCGCATTCGTCGCCCATGTAGATCATCGGAATGCCCTGGCTCACCAGGAGCAGAAGCATCGCATTTTTGCACTGGCGCAGCCGCAGTTCCCGGATCATCGGATCGTCGGTTTCCCCCTCCACCCCGCAATTTCCACTGTGGTTGTCGTTTCCGCCATCGGTGTTGTTTTCCCCGTTTTCGAGATTGTGCTTCTGGTTGTAGGAAAACAAATCCCGGAGGGTGAACCCGTCGTGGCAGGTGATGAAGTTGACAGAGGCGGTGGGCTTGCGTCCGGCGGCGGCATAGAGGTCGGGCGACCCCATGATGCGCTGGACCATTTCGCCGGCCATTCCGGGATCTCCCATGAGAAACCTGCGCGCGCAGTCCCGGAATTTTCCGTTCCACTCCATCCAGCGTCCGTAGGAGGGAAAATTCCCGACCTGATAAAGCCCGCCGGCGTCCCAAGCTTCGGCGATGAGGTCGCAACTGGCGAGCACCGGGTCATAGGCGAGCGATTCCAGGAGCGGGGGATTAAGCAGCGGAGCACCGCTCGAATCGCGGCCGAGCACGGAGGCAAGGTCGAAGCGGAATCCGTCGATGTGAAACTCCGCCGCCCAGTACCGCAGGCAACTGATGACAAACCCGCGCACGGCCGGGTGGTTGCAGTTCACCGTGTTTCCGCAGCCGGTGTAGTTTGCGAAGCGGCCGTTCGCGTCGAGCATGTAGAAGGTTTTGTTGTCAATGCCCCGGAAAGAGATGACCGGGCCGTTGGCTCCGCCCTCGGCGGTGTGGTTGAAGACGACATCGAGAATGACCTCGATTCCTGCGGTGTGCAGCGTCTTCATCATGCGCTTGAACTCATGCACCTGGCGCCCCTCGGCGGCGCTGGCGGCATAGCTGCACTTCGGCGCGAAAAAGCCCACCGTGCTGTAGCCCCAGTAGTTGCAAAGCGCCTCTCCGGTGGCGGGATTCGTGCGCGTGTTTTCGGATTCGTCGAATTCGAACACGGGCATCAGCTCGATGCAGTTGACCCCGAGATCGGAGAGGTGCCCCGCCTTCTCCCGGAGACCTTCGAACGTTCCCGGATGCTGTATGCCCGAACTCGGATGCCGCGTGAAGCCGCGCACGTGCATCTCATAAATAATCAATTCGCTTTCGGCGCGGTGCACCGGACGGCTGTGCTCCCAATAAAATTCCTCGCGCGGGATCCGTCCCCGATGGACCGGCGGGACGAACGTCGGCTTGCCCATCCAAACCTCCCGCCCGGCAATTTTTTGGGCGTGGGGATCGAGGACGATGTTCCGCGGATCAAAGTAGTGGCCCTCGCGGTGGTCGTGTGGACCGTCGAAGCGGAACCCGTAGTCGAATTTCTCGTAGTCCAGGTCGTCCACCGTCATCGCCCAGACCTGGCCGAGCCGGAACTCCGGCGGAAACGGAATCTCGGCCATCGGCGCGGCAGCTCCGCGCTCGAAGAGCACGAGTGTGCAGGCGGTCGCATGGGCGCTGAATATCGAAAAATTCACCCCGTGCGGGGTGTGGCTTGCTCCGAACGGCATGGGATGCCCGTAACGGAGTTTGAACTCGCCGTGGGAATGGGTGTGGTCGGGACGGAGCGACATGATCCTCCGAGACTAAACGGGGCGATAAAAACCGCAAGCCGGGCCTTCACGCGGGGCGCGCGAAAAGCGTGCAACTTGCGACTCTTCGCGCTTGAGGTGGGGCGGCAATCCGGCGAGACTGCCACATGCCCGGATGTTACGCCGTTTTCCACAAGCAGCTTGGTGATCTGGTTCTTCTCGAACCGGCTCTCTCCCGACTGCGCGATTACCACGGAGCCCCGGTACGCCTGATGACCCGCAACGGACACGCCGACCTGGTGCGCCTGATGCCCGGCGTCGAAGTGGTGCGCGGACCGGCCCTCGCTCCCGCCGCCGCGCTCTACTGCTTTGACCCCCTCAACAAATCCGCGCTGCGTTCGGCGTTGGCACCGGTCCTGAAGCGCCGCCTCGTCACGCCGGAAAGAGCGGAGAAACGCTGGTATCATCCTTTCGTTTTCTCCCGCCCATCAAATCCTGAACTGGGCGATTCCTATATCGCCGAGTTTTTCTGGAAAAACACTCCCGTTCCATCGGATCAGCCATTTCGCCCACCCGTTCTGAGCCGCCCTCCGGGAGCCTGGGCTCCCGAAGGTTGGGAGCCGGGCCGGTATGTGCTGGTCAATGCCACCTCCGGCTGGAAAAAAAAGATGTGGACGGTCGGGGGCTGGACCGCCCTGATCAAGTCTCTGGGGGCGGATTGCCCATGCGTCCTCACCAGCACCGGGGCCGCTTGGCAGGTGGATCATTGCGGCGGCATCGCCGAGGCAGCCGGCGGCACATTCCTGCCGACCACCATGCGGCAGTTCCTCTGGCTCTGCGCGAATGCCAGGATGGTCCTTACGGTGGACGGTGCGGCTTCGCATCTGGCGGCGGCTTTCGGCGTGCCCTGCTTCACGCTTTTCGGCCCCTCAAGCATCGCGCACTGGCACCGCCCCGTCCCCGGCCACGTCGCGTTCCAAGCCCCGCCCGATCCCGACGGCGTCCGGCGCCTCAATAAATTGCGGCCGGAGCCGGTTGTCGAAGCCGTCCGGAAGTTTCTCAGCCGGCTCTTTGAAAATAACAGATAAATTTCTGACTCCGCGCGCCTGCATGTCCTTCTCCGCGCGGCAATCCGGTGCGCAGATCTGGAATCCTTCGTCAAGGATCTTTGAGCGCCGCGTCATTGTCGCAATCCGCTGCCTCGTGGTTGATGGTCGGCGACCTGTCGGACATTGCTCAATCGCTCCGATGATCTGATCGCGCAAGAATTGTCAGATTTTTTGACTTCAATGATAAAGTGGCACCAAGGCGAGCCGTGCAAATGTCAAAGAGCAAGAACCGGTACCTTTTCATGAAATATCGGAATCCGCTCGCCCACACGAAGATAATCAGATAGAAACCCGCACTTCACCCACTCGCAAGAGGAATGCCTGACCTGTCTCCAGAACAACTCGCCCGCAAGCAGATCGATGCGATGCTCGTTGCGGCCGGATGGGTTGTGCAGGATTACAAGGCGTTCAATCCCTCGGCCGCGCGCGGCATCGTTTTACGGGAAGCTCCCATGAACGATGGACGGTGCGACTACCTGTTTCTTGTGGATCGCAAGGCACTCGGGATTCTGGAGGCGAAAAAGGAAGGCACGCTTCTCTCGACGGTTGCCGACCAGTCCGCCCACTACGGCGCCAATCTTCCGGATTTCCTCCGTCAAGCCAGCGGAGAAACCCTGCCATTCTTCTACGAGTCCACCGGCGTCGAGACATTTTTTCGGGACCAGCGTGATCCTCATCCCCGTTCACGGAGAGTTTTCAACTTCCACCGTCCTGAGACCCTGGCCGCATGGGCTGCTGAGTCAGATACGCTCCGGCACCGACTGCGGGAGATGCCTTTTGCCCACCCTCTCACCTCCGCAGGCATGCGCGAATGCCAGGTCGAAGCCAATACCGGCCTTGAGACATCCCTGGCTGATGACCGGCAGCGTTCGCTCATCCAGATGGCCACGGGCGCGGGGAAGACCTATACGGCCTGCGCTTTGACCTACCGGCTCATCAAATACGCCGGGGCAAAACGCATCCTCTTCCTCGTGGATCGGGCAAATCTCGGTCGGCAGGCCAAGGGCGAATTCGATCAATTTGTGACGCCGGATACGGGACGCAAGTTCACCGAGCTCTACAACGTCCAGCACCTCACCTCGAACAAGCTCGACGATGTTGCCAAGGTCACGATCTGCACGATCCAGCGGCTATATTCGATGTTGCGTGGCGAGGAACTGGACGAAGACATCGATGAAAAATCCGGATTTGAGCTGGCATCCGCCGATGACCGTCCTCGTGATGTCGCCTACAGCCCGGTCATTCCCATCGAAGCCTTTGATTTCATCGTGGTCGATGAATGCCATCGTTCTATCTACAACCTCTGGCGGCAGGTGATTGAATACTTCGACGCTTTCCTCGTCGGCCTCACAGCCACTCCTTCAAAGCAGACCATCGGGTTCTTCAACCAGAACCTCGTCACCGAATACGGCCACGAACGCGCCGTCGCCGATGGCGTGAACGTCGGTTACGAGGTGTACCGAATCAAAACCGAGGTCACCGAGAAGGGGGGCAAGGTTGAGAAAGGATTTTACGTGGACAAGCGGAGCAAGGAGACCCGCGCCGTCCGCTGGGAACGCCTCGACGAGGATTTGGCATACGAACCCAGGCACCTCGACAAATCCGTTGTTGTTCCCTCCCAGATCCGCACCGTCATTCAGGCGTTCAAGGATGCCCTGTTCACCGAGTTGTTTCCCGGTCGCACACTCGTTCCCAAGACCCTCATCTTCTGCAAAGACGACTCCCATGCCGAGGATGTCGTTCACATCGTCAGGGAGGTTTTTGGTCGGGGAAACGACTTCGCCAAGAAAATCACCTACAACACGTTCAACCCCGAGACGAAGCGTTACGAAAAGTCTGAATCCCTCATCCAGGAATTTCGCACCTCGCCCCAATTCCGCATTGCCGTCACCGTGGACATGATCGCCACCGGCACCGATATCAAACCGCTCGAATGTCTTCTCTTCCTCCGTGATGTCCGCAGCCGGGTCTATTTTGAACAGATGAAGGGTCGTGGCACCCGTGTGCTCACGCCGACCGACCTTCAGGCTGTTTCCGGGGCGGATGCTCGTGCCAAGACCCATTTTGTTATCGTGGATGCCGTGGGAGTATGCGAAAGCGACAAGACCGATTCCCGTCCACTCGAACGCCAGCGCACTGTCGCCTTCAAGGATCTGCTCCTTGGTGTTGCTCTTGGCAAACGCGATGAGGACACGCTCACCACGCTGGCCGGACGACTCTCACGCCTCGACCGTGAAATCTCCCGCGAGGAAAATAAAAAACTGGCTGGTCTTGCAGGTGGAAAAACCCTTGCCCAACTCTCCAGCACACTTCTCGGTGCCATAAATCCGGATGTGATTGTCGAACGTGCCACCGGAAAACCACCTGACGTGTCCTCAATCGATGTTGCTTCGGAGGATTTCGCCGCAGCACAGAAGAAGCTCATTGATGAAGCCTGTGCTCCATTCGACCTGCCCGCACTCCGCGAAGCCCTCGCCAAAGCCAAGCAGGAGGCCGAACAGACCATTGACACGGTCACCATTGATCGGATCATCACCAACGAATTCGATGCCGCAGCCAAAGAAAAGGCAGCCGCACTGATCACCTCATTCCGCGATTATATCGAACAGCACCGCGCCGAGATCACTGCCCTGCAGATCCTCTACAGCCGTCCGCACAAGCAGCGCCTGAGTGAACCCATGCTCAAGGAATTGGAGAAGAAGCTCCAAGACGAACATTCCGCTTGGACAGAAGACCGTCTCTGGGATGCATTTGCCGCATCCACGCCGGATCGAGTCAAGGGACGTTCACAGGCTGGCCGCTTTGCCGACCTTGTTGCCCTTGTCCGTTTCGCTCTGGAGCAGCAACCCGTCCTCCAGCCATTTTCAGAATCTGTCCACGAACGCTTCAACGAATGGCTCATGGACAAGGCAAAGGCCGGCACCACATTCCAGCCGGATCAACTCGCCTGGCTCAATCTCATCCGCGATCACGTCGCCACCAGCCTGAGCATCGAGCCCGATGACTTCGATTACGCTCCGTTTTCACAACAGGGCGGGCTTGGGAAAGCGCACCAGTTGTTCGGTGACAAACTCCCGGAATTGCTGGACGAGCTGAATTCTGTGCTCGCAGCATAAAATTCACATATAAGTGAATAACAGTCTTGAAATCACCCTGAATGCCATCCAAGCTGGTATAGATCGTCATTTTTCCTCATGAAAGTTGAAATCACCAAAGGCACAAGCCCCGTTGCGAAGTTCTTTGCCGCGCCCCTCTCGATCGAGGGTGAGGCGGAATATCAAAAGTTGCTTTTTGTGGAAGATCTCCTGGGGATCATGAAAAAGCAGGGGATTTCCCGTGCCGAACTGGCTCGGCGCATGGATGCCCGCCCCTCCCGCATCACATCCATGCTCACGGGCACGAATAACTTCACCATCGAAACCATGGTCCGCGCAGCCCGCGCTGTCGGCGCAAAATACCACCACGGCCTGACTCCCGCCCCGAAATCAGCCCGCAGAAATCCGACGACATGAGACTCCGGGAAGTTATAGAGACTTTGAACAAGATGCGGTCCGATGGCGTGATAGATCGATACGCCATCGGAGGAGCCGTAGGGGCCTCATTTTATCTCGAACCTGTCGCCACACTGGATGTCGATATTTTCATCGAACTGCACACCCAAGCCGATTCGCTCGTCATCGATCTCACTCCGATTTATGAGTATCTGGAAAAACATGGAGGGGTTAAGGAACGCGAGTACATCGTGGTCGCCGATACGCCGATTCAGTTTCTCATGCCTGAGGCCAATTCACTCTCGGAAGAAGCGCTTGGCAATGCCGTTGAAATGGATGTCGAGGATTTGAAGACGACTGTCTTCACCGCCGAGCACCTCGCGGCCGTTGCGTTACAGACTGGAAGGGCCAAGGACAAAAGCCGTATTCTTCAATTTATCGAAGCGGGGGCACTCGACATGGATCGATTTGAAGAAATTGTTTGCCGCAATGGCCTCGCCGCGCAGTGGGAGCGGTTCGAGAAGACTTTTCTTGCTGACGAACCATGAGCCCGCATCTCAAAAGGGTTGTTGAGAGCAAGCGCGAATTCCGCCGTGAACTCGCAGAAAAGCCAGTCGCGGAAAAACTCCGCTTGGTCGAAGCACTGAGCGAGCGGGCGCTCTCGACAAGACCGGACACATCCACATCTCTGCCGGATGCACCGTGGCAGATTCCGTCGAGTTGGCGTTGGACTCGAATGGGTGATGTTGCCACAATCATCGGTGGCAGCACGCCAAGAACTGATCGGGCGGAATACTTTGGTGGCGATATCCCGTGGATCACGCCTGCGGATTTATCCAAATACAACGCAAAGACCATTTCACGGGGCCAACGGAATATCACAAAAGACGGCTTGGAGAATTCTGGTGCTCGATTGCTGCCCACAGGAACAGTTCTTTTCAGTTCAAGAGCTCCGATAGGTTATGTGGTCATCGCCGCCAATCCGGTTGCGACCAATCAGGGATTCAAGAGCTTTGTCCTCGGGGAGGAACTGATCCCGGATTTTGTATATTATTATCTCCAGCGGGCAAAAGAGTTTGCGGTCGCACTGGCGAGCGGAACGACGTTTCTCGAAATCTCCGGCAAGAATGCGGCACGGCTTCCCATTCCTGTGCCACCCCTCCCCGAACAGCGGCGGATTGTGGCCGAAATTGAGAAGCAATTCACGCGGCTGGAGGCGGGGGTGGCAGCGTTGCGGCGGGTGCAGGCCAACCTCAAACGCTACCGCGCCACCGTGCTCAAAGCCGCCTGCGAAGGCCACCTCGTCCCCACCGAAGCCGCACTCGCCCGCTCTCCACGCTCCACCAAGAACGGGCCACCTGCTTACGAAACCGGCGAAGCCCTCCTCGCCCGCATCCTTGCCGAGCGCCGCCAAAACTGGCAGGGCCGGGGCCAATACAAAGAACCCGCCGCGCCCAAGACGGCAGATTTGCCGACACTCCCCGAAGGTTGGACGTGGGCGACAGCTCAGCAACTAAACCTCGCCAATCGTCCGTGTGCCTACGGCGTGCTACAGCCCGGCGAAGACGTTCCCGACGGCGTACCGTTTGTTCGCGTTGGCGACATCAACAACGGCAAAGTAGAACTCGCGAACATGAAGCGAATCTCCACGACGATTGCCGCACAATATCCGCGCACGAAACTTCATGGCGGCGAACTCGCCATCACACTTGTCGGCGCAATCGGAAGGACGGCAATCATTCCTGACAGCCTCGCTGGCGGAAATACGGCGCGCGCTGTCGGCATCATTCCGCTGACCAAACAAGCCAACGCCCATTGGATTGAAATCTGGTTTCGCAATCCCACGAAGAATGCCGAGATGGATTCCAAATCACACGAGGTCGCACGAAAGACCCTGAACTTGGAAGATGTGAGAGTCGCCAGCGTCGCGCTCCCACCCCTCGCCGAGCAGACGCGGATCGTGGCGGAAGTGGAGCGGCGGTTGAGCGTGGTGGAGGAGTTGGAGTCGGTGGTGACCGCCAACCTCCAGCGCGCCACCCGCCTCCGCCAGGCCATTCTTCAACAAGCATTCACTGGAAGACTTCTCGTCGAATCCTCTACGCCAAACGAACACCTCAAAACATAATTTCTATGGAACTCGTCTCATTCTCTATCACCAATTATCGAAGCATCACAAAAGCATACAAACTGCCGATTCGCAGATCGACAGTTTTGATTGGGCCGAACAACGAAGGTAAGTCAAACATCTTACGTGCATTGGTAACGACCTTGGAAATGCTCAGCCGGATTGGTGGGTTTCGCATTCAAAGAGGCCGCTTCCGTACGGCCGATAGGCTCCGTGAATTTTACGAGTGGCAGCGTGACTTCCCCGTTTCCCTTCAAAAGAAATCGCCCGACGGCGAGTCGGTTTTCAACCTGGAACTCGAACTCTCGGATGCGGAAATTGGTGAATTTGAGACGGAAGTCCGGAGTAAACTCAACGGCACTCTTCCAATCGAATTAACGCTCGGGCAGAAACCGCCGGGGTTTAAGGTTCTCAAGAAAGGCCCTGGTGGGCCTGCTTTATCAAAAAAAGCAGAACAGATCGCGATGTTTATCTCAAAGCGCGTCAATTTGAGTTACATCCCCGCTGTTCGCACCGCGAGCTCTGCGCATGAAATCGTTAGCGAGCTCGTTGAGCGAGAATTAGCCGCAGTTGAGAGCGATGCAGCTTACCGAGAGGCATTGAAGGCAGTTGCCAAAATTCAGCAACCTGTGCTGGACAGAATTTCCACAAGCATCAAAGACACACTCAAAGAATTCCTCCCAAATGTAACAGCTGTTCAAGTATCCATTCCGGAGGAGGAGCGGTTCCGGGCATTGCGGCGTTCCTGTGAGATCGTGGTGGATGATGGGACACCGACCCATTTAATTCGGAAAGGCGACGGCGTTCAAAGCTTGGCCGCACTTAGCCTAATGCGTCATGCATCTGAAAGCAGTGGGGCGGGCAGGAACTTGATATTAGCAATCGAGGAGCCCGAATCACACCTGCATCCAAACGCGATTCATCAACTCAGAACCGTGCTCGCAGAGATTGCGCGAAAGCACCAAGTTATTATGACCACGCACTGCCCACTATTTGTGGACCGAGGAAGTATCAAATCCAACATCCTCGTTCATAAGAACAAAGCGACTCCTGCGAAAGACGTCAGACAAATCCGAGATATTCTCGGCGTGCGTGCATCCGACAATTTGCAGCATGCAGAATTGATCCTAGTCGTCGAAGGCGAGGAAGACAGACGGACTCTTGGCGCGCTCCTTAAACAACATTCCAAGGCACTGGCCGGCGCGTTGGCTCAACAAGCCCTTGGCATTGAGTCTTTACAAGGCGGAACAAACCTGAGCTACAAATTGAGCCAGATTAGGGAGGCAATGTGTCTCGCCCACTCGTTTCTAGATCATGATTCCTGTGGGCTGAAAGCCCAACAGAAAGCAGAGCAGAACGGCCTGCTCCTCATCGCAGACGTGACGCTTACAACTTGTGACGGCCAGAATGAGTCTGAGTTGGAAGACATGTTCGAAGAGCATCTCTATTCCGGGATGCTTCAACATCGCTATGGGGTCTCAACACTTCACCCGAAATTCAAGGGTCGTGAAAAGTGGTCAGACCGTCTCGCCCGCACTTTCAAAACAATGGGCAAGCCATGGTCGGACCACATCGAGGCCAAAGTGAAGGCGGAGGTAGCTGAGTTGGTTGAGTCCAATCCCGGAACCGCCCTCAACGCGCACAAACGTAGTTCGTTTGACGCTCTGATCGCCGCACTTGAGGCAAAGTTGAACGCAATCGCCGAAAGTAAGAAGTGACATCCGCCATGTCCACACCCACCCCTCTCGTCCAAAAACTCTGGAACTACTGCAACATCCTGCGGGATGACGGTCTGTCCTACGGCGATTACGTGGAGCAGTTGATCCCGCTATCTGCGGGACAGATCCAGAAAATGGCGGATGAGCCGACAACACAAACTGATTCAGTATTCGCATGACACTTCAACTTGAAGAGGTTTATCGCCGTTCTGAGCAGGGGGTTCTGAAACCTTTTCTTTGCCGTGCCGACGATGGGTTCACGTATTTTGTGAAGGGAAAGGGTGCGGGGATTCGCGGGTTGCTGGCTGAATTCATCGGCGGACGCCTGGCCCAATTGCTTGGATTGCCAGTTCCGCCGTTCTGCATCGTGGAAGCTTCTTCGGACCTTGTGGCGGCGTGTGCGCTGGAGCACGCTGGTGAGCTCGGTCCCGGGATCGGCTTTGCATCGCGGCAGGTGGAGTTTGCCCAAGAAATCTCCAGATCGACTTTGCAGCGGGTTTCCGTCGAATTGCGGCAGCAGGTTTTGGCTTTCGACTGGTGGATCCAAAACGAAGACCGCCACTTTGGTGCGGAGGGTGGAAACCCGAATTTACTGTGGGATGTCCGGGCGCAGGCTTTGGTTGTGATCGACCATCACTCGGCCTTTGATAAGGCATTTGACAGCAGTGCCTTCTTCGGAAGCCACATTTTTTGCGACCAGCGGAACAGCTTTTTGGAATTTGAGTTTCAGGCCCCCCAGATCGCCCGGTTTGCGACGGTTCTGGAACACTGGGATGAGATCGTCGGGGGAATTCCCCAGGAATGGCTGGAATACCTTGCGGATTTTGGGGCAGACTTTGACATCGACGGAATCCGGCAGATGTTGGAAAGATACCGGCAACCCGAGTTTTGGACAATCCCATGAAACTGACCTGCAATTATTCTGTCGCCCACTTTCTTCCGTATGCAGTGACGGAGGAATTCGTGAACATCGGCGTGATCTTGCACTGCCGGGCAACGGGATTCCTCGATTTCCGGCTCGCGCGGCGCTGGGGACGGGTGACTGGTTTTTTTCCGGAAATGGATGGGAACCTCTACCGGGACGCGCTGCAATCCTTCCGGAGAGATCTCCGGCTGGCAGTGCAGAATGCCCATGACTCCCGGCAGTTGGTGATGCCCGGGCAGGAAGGTTTCACGGAGGCGATATTTGCCGAACAAGTCCGACCACGTGAGTCCCTTTTCCGCTTTGGAGCTCCCAAAGTTGTGCTTACCGATACGCCGGAAACAAAGTTGGATGAACTGTTTGATTTTTTTGTAGAGCGGCAATTTGCCAGGGACAAGGAGTATCAGGAGACGATGATGACCAATCACCTGCGCGGGCTTTTCATGAGGGAAGGTCGCGGCAGGATGTTTCGGCCGGGCACCGTTGGCAACGATCTCTACGCCGTGAATCTGCCATTCGTGCTGATGGATGCAGACAAACCAAGAAAGGCCATCAAGCCGCTTGATCTCAACAAGGATACGTCCACACGAATCATCGAGCACGGCGATCTCTGGCTGAACCGCGTGACGCGGCTTCGCGAGATCGGGCGCCTGCCGGAGGAAATGCTCTTCACGGTGGAACGCCCGGGCAACGGCGGTCCCCGCCAGGATGCTGCCCTCGAGATTATCGACCGCCTAGTGCAGCTCGATACACGGGTGGTGCCGTTCCGGGATGACACGGCAGTCTTGGAATTTTCCAAGGTTGCCTGAATTTGTTCATGAGCAACCCCGCCGCCCTCGTCCAAAAACTCTGGAACTACTGCAATATCCTGCGGGATGACGGCCTTTCTTACGGCGATTATGTTGAGCAACTGACGTTTTTTCTGTTCCTGAAAATGGCCGACGAGCAGAGCCGTCCGCCGAACAACAAACCGTCTGCCGTTCCCAAGGGGTTTGATTGGCCCAGCCTGCTCGCCAAGGACGGGGACGAGCTGGAAACCCACTACCGGCATGTGCTCGACCAACTCGGGAAGCGTCCCGGGATGCTGGGTATTATTTTCCGCAAGGCCCAGAACAAGATCCAGGACCCGGCCAAACTCAGGCGGCTCATTGTGGATCTGATTGACAAAGAGCAGTGGACCAGCCTTTCCGCCGACGTGAAGGGCGACGCCTACGAGGGGTTGCTGCAAAAGAACGCTGAGGACGTGAAGGGTGGTGCAGGCCAATACTTCACGCCGCGCCCGCTCATCGCCGCCATGGTGGATGTGGTGGCCCCACAACCTGGCCAGTCGATTTGTGATCCGGCCTGTGGCACGGGGGGCTTCCTGCTCGCTGCGCATGATTATCTTTCCAAGCACCATGCCCTCGACCGGGCACAAAAGAAGAAGCTCAAAACCGGCACGTTCTTCGGCATCGAACTGGTGGACAGTGTCACGCGCCTCTGTGCGATGAACCTCCTTCTTCATGGAATCGGTGGGGAAACCGAGGAGGAGCTTCCGGTCGTCACCAAAGACGCCCTTGCTGGAAAGCACGGGGAATACGAGATCGTCCTGGCCAATCCACCTTTCGGCAAAAAGAGCAGCGTGACCATCATTGGAGCGGACGGCGACCAGTCGAAAGAATCCCTGACCATCAATCGGGATGATTTCTGGGCCAGCACGAGCAACAAACAGCTCAACTTCCTGCAGCACATCTTCACCATCCTCAAGCAGCATGGACATGCAGCGGTGGTCTTGCCTGACAACGTCCTCTTTGAAGGTGGGGCCGGTGAGACAATCCGTCGTGCCCTGCTCAACCAAGCCGACGTCCACACCCTTCTGCGTCTGCCCACCGGCATCTTCTATGCTCAGGGAGTGAAGGCGAACGTCCTCTTCTTCGACCGCAAGCCCGCACAGGAGAAACCATGGACCGAAAAGCTCTGGATCTACGACCTGCGGACCAACATGCACTTCACCCTGAAGGAAAATCCGCTCAAGCGGACCGACCTGGACGATTTCGTTTCCTGCTTCAACCCCAAGAACCGGTTCAAGCGAAAGGAAACCGACTGCTTCAAAGCCTTCACATACGAAGAGCTCTCCAAACGGGACAAGGTGAACCTCGACATCTTCTGGCTCAAAGACGAATCCCTCGAAGAATCCGCCAACCTCCCCGCTCCAGAGATCATTGCCCAGGAAATCACCACCGACCTCGAAGCTGCCCTTGAGCAATTCGCCACGATTGCGGAGGATTTGAAGTAACGCTGATCGTATCGCTTTACTGCAAAATTTCTTCGCTCCCCAGGTCGTAGCTGGTGGTGAATTCCGCTTCGGTCTTCGCCTCTCTGGGCAGGTAGTTATTTTCCCTCCCGAACCGGAACAGCGTGCGGATGGCCTTGCGGTAGTTGTTTTTTGTCCGGCTCGTGTTTTTCTTCATCGAGGCCAGTCCATCGATTTCCAAGAGCTGCTCAGGGCAATGGAAACCGTGCCGTGAAAGCGGTCACTTTTTTCCGCAGACCGGCCAGTGCCGCTTCATCGTTGCGGGACTCAAGGGCGGCATGGATGAAATCCGCGACCTGCATCATGTCCTCCTCGCCGAGTCCGCGGGTCGTCATGGCGGGCGTCCCGACCCGGATTCCCCCGGTTTTGCCGATCGGCTCGGTGTCGAACGGGATCGCGTTCTTGTTGACCGTGATCGCCGCCTTGTCGAGCGTGGTCTGGGCCTCGAGGCCGTTGAGGCCGCGCGGACGCAGGTCCACGAGCATGACATGGTTGTCGGTGCCGCCGGAGACGATCCGGTAGCCGAGCATGGACAGCCGGGCGGCCAGCGCCTTGGCGTTGCTCACGACCTGCCGCGAGTAAATCTTGAAATCCGGCTTGAGGGCTTCGAGGAGGCAAACCGCCTTGGCCGCGATGACGTGCATGAGCGGACCGCCCTGCACGCCGGGGAACACCAGGGAATCCACCTTCTTGGCAAATTCCTCGCGGCAGAGAATCAGGCCGGAGCGCGGTCCGCGCAGGCTCTTGTGGGTCGTGGTCGTCACAAAATGCGCGTGCGGTACCGGCGAGGGATGCGCCCCGCCCGCCACGAGTCCGGCGATGTGCGCCATGTCCACGAAGAGGAAGGCGCCGACCGAATCCGCGATGGCGCGCATGCGGGGGAAGTCAATCGTCCGCGGGTAGGCGGACGCCCCGGCCGTGATCATCTTCGGTTTCACTTCGGCCGCCTGGCGTTCGAGCGCGTCGTAGTCGATCGTCTCGGTTTCCCGGCTCACCCCGTAGTGGTGAACCTCGTAGAGTTTTCCTGAAAAATTCGCCTTGTGCCCGTGCGTGAGGTGTCCCCCGTGTGCGAGGTCCATCGTGAGGATCCGGTCGCCGGGTTGGAGGACGCTGAAATAAACCGCCATGTTCGCCTGGCTCC
>JBAXTX010000062.1:0-15165 GCA_037129975.1 Verrucomicrobiia bacterium
GAGCTGCATCGCGGCGTTGTCCACGTAGAGGTGATTGAGCGCGACCCCGGGATAATCCCTGCCGGTCTCGGTGACCACCCGCCGCCAGAGCACGCCGTTCTGCAGGACGTTTGCCTTGTCAATCGAGGTGACCCGCCCGCTGCGGTTGCCTGCGGCCTCGAAGGCGACTTTCGCGATCCGCCGGATCTCGCTTTCCGAATACTTCATCGTGTCCACCGCAATTTCTTCGCCCCCCTCGCGCTTCAAATACTTCGGCTCCCCGAAATACAGCCCGCCGGTGAGCTCCCGCACACACAGCACGTCGAACCCGCCCTCGACCAAACGCGGATGCAGCGGCGAGGCATGCGTCAGCTCGGGAAGACACACCGCCGGACGCAGATTTGCGAACAGCCCGAAATGCTTCCTCAACGGCAGAAGCGCCGCGCGCTCGGGCTGCTCGGACGGCGGCAGCGGCTCCCACTTCGGGCCGCCGACCGAACCAAATAAAATCGCGCGCGCCGCCTCGCAGGCCGCCAGCGTCGCCAATGGCAACGCCCGCCCGGTGCCGTCAATCGCCGCGCCGCCCACCAACTGATGGTCATACTCGAACTCCAAAGAATATTTCTTCGAAACCGCGCCGAGAACCTTCAGCCCCTCGTCCATCACCTCCGGCCCGATGCCGTCGCCGGCCAAAACCGCCACCCGAAACTTTTTGCTCATCCGTCCGATCTAACCCGCCGCCCGCGCCGGAGGCAAGCTCCGGCAGGGGAATTCCCGGCGGGTTCCCGAAGTGCCATGACAAAAGGCACCATCAAAAACGGACAGAAAGCGGTGAAGAGATAAGCCGCCTTGAGTCCGAGCGCCTGGGGGACGAGGGGACCGAAGAGAAAAACGGCCCATGCGGGAGGTGTTCCGCTCACATGGTCGGCGATCAATCCCACCAGCCACGGCATGAGGCCGGAACCGAAATCCCCCGCGGCCGCAAGCAGCGCGAACATCGAAGCCCCGGCCAGAGGGAATCTTGCCGCCGAGAGAGAAATCGTTCCCGGCCACAGCATGCTGACAAAAATCCCGGAGAACCCGGTGGAAAGCAGGGCGAGCAGGGGAGAGGGCAGGAGCGCCATCGCCAGGCAGGCGGCCCCGGAAAGAACCGCGCTGATCCACATGACCCGCGAAAGATTCGCATGAGTGCCCTTCCATGCGAACCACAGGCGCCCGATCACCATGCCGATCCCGAACAGGAGAAATCCCACGAGGTCGGCGACCACCTTGGAATAGCCGAGCGCCGTCTCGACATAGGCCGATGTCCATTGCCCGATGGTCACCTCGATCGCCCCGGCCAGCACCATCGTGGCGAGAAGCAGATAAATCGGACGCCCGAGCACGATCGAACGCAGCGTCTGCCGGCTCTCGGGATCGGCCAGCGGGGGAAGCGTCACCATGCCGAATGCCACCGTGTTCAACACCGGAAAAAAACTCCACAGGGCCATGATCCACGGCCACGCGCGCAACCCGAGCACATAAAGCGCCGCCCCGGTCGCCACGATCACCGCCACATTTCCGATGGGATAATACGCATGCAGCGCCGCCATCGCCGCGCTTTTGTTTTCCGACGGGATCGCGTTGATCAACGGACTCAAAAAAACCTCCAACAGCCCGCACCCGATCGAAAAAATCACCGTCCCCGCCATGAGCCCGGAATACGGATGCGCAAGCACAAACGGACTGAACGCAAAAACCCAGAGTCCGATCGCGGAAAGCGCGTTCGCGGCAATGATCAGCGGGCGCGGATGCACCCGGTCGGCCAGCGCCGTGCAGACCAGATCCACAACCATCTGGGTCGCAAAATTCACCAGCACCAGCCGCCCGATCTGCTCGAAGCTCAGCCCGAACTGCTCGCGCAACGGGATGAACAGCAGAGGCGTGACGTTGATCACCAGCGCCTGGATGAACATCCCCAGGTAACAGCAGCGGACAAGCCAGCGAACGGATGTGATCATGGGTTGTTTTTACAGGACCGACGGAAGGAGACATGGGAGCACGGGGACGCCACCCCGGCCAACACGGCACCTGAGAATCCATGGGCGACGTGGGAGAAACGGCCCGGCTCAGGGCTTTCCACCGAAGCTCGCGAAGTCGTCCACGTCGAGGAGGTCGAACCAGCCTTTGATGTCTTCGCGATGCGCCGCATTGACTCCGGCGACAAGACCGCTGAAAAACTCGCGGCTTTCGTTGTCTGTCGGAACAGCCTGTTCCGCCAGGGCGCTCCACTGGGCGATTTCCCATTCCCCGCGCTTGTGCGGAGCGTTGGCTTGGATCCAGACAAGGATTTCGGCATCGCCCGAGCCTTTGGCGACTTCGACTTTGAGGACTTCGGGATCGATGCCGGTGAATTGAAAAAACCGCTGGTCCAGCGGGCAGGCGTAGTGGTATTCGCCGTTCTTTCCGGCGAGGGTCGCGCGGCATTTGTCAAGACAGCGGGGCAGGATGACGTAGCCGCCAAGGCGCGTGCGCGGACCGCGGGGCGGGTGTTGGGTGAGGTCTGGCGTGGCGTAGTTCATAAGGTTTGTTTTTCGGCGCGCCGCACCATGCGAAGCGCTGTATTCCAACCATACATGCCTCTCTTCTTGTGGCAACTTTCCGAGCAAAACAAAATCGGGACAGTGGCGCCGTCGCCTGCCCCTCGCCTCACGAACGCCGCCCGAGAAAATTCACCGGGAGATCATCTTCAAAAGCGCGATCCCTTCATCCAGGGTCGCGACGTCCGTTATCGAGACAACGGGCGTTCCTTTGCGGATCCGCCCGACGAGGCCCGCAATAACCCCGCCCGGGCCGAGCTCGAGAAAATTCGTGATGTGCAGGTGGTCGATCATATATTCGACGCTCTGCGACCAACAGACGCTGCCGGTGACCTGGTCCGCCAGCGTGCGGCGGATGTTCTCCGCGTCACCGACCGGGGTGGCATCCACGTTGCAGACGACCGGCACCCGCGGCGCGGCCATCGGGGTTTCCTCGAGCGCCTGTTTGAGCGTCTGGTAGGCGGATTCCATAAGCCGCGAGTGGAACGCGCCCGCGACGGTCAGCTCGACCGCCCTGCGCGCCCCGAATTCTTTTGCGAGAGAAACCGCCAGCGCGATTTTCGACGACTCGCCGGAGAGCACGATCTGGCCGGGCGAGTTCAAATTTGCGACATCCACATCCGCGGCGGACGCGAGATCGCGGACGCGGTCCTCATCGCCGCCGATGATCGCGGCCATGGCGCCCCCGGTGGAGTCGCAGGCCTCCTGCATCGCCCGGGCCCGCTTGTCCACGAGCCGGAGGCCGGTCGCAAAATCAAACGTCCCCGCCGCCGCATGCGCGGTGAACTCGCCCAGAGAAAGCCCCGCCGCCGCATGGAACTCCAGCCCGGGAAATTTTTCTTTCACGGACGCGAGGCAGGCGAGCCCGTGGACATAGAGCGCGGGCTGGCAGACCGAGGTTTTTGTGAGTTCTTCGGCGGGCCCCTCGAACATGATTTGCGAGAGCGGATATCCGAGAATTTCATCCGCCTGTTTGAAGAGGGCGACGGCGGATTCCGCGCGGAGATCCCTGCCCATGCCGACCGACTGGGCACCCTGGCCGGCGAAAAGGAGAGCGAGTTTGTTTTTCATGATGATAAAGTTCGTGCCGTCCTGGTGCAGGCGGAACGGAGCCATTCTGCCCCATGGGAGAGGGACTCCGCAAGTCCCATTGCGGGATCGCTGATCGGGATGCACCGGGAGAAAATTTTTCCGGCGCCATTTTCCACGCGGCCGGCGAATGCGATGCAGGGTTTCCCATGTTTCTTCGCCAGGCCCGCGAGCGCGCAGGGACCTTTTCCTTCCAGGGTCTGGGAATCGATCGAGCCCTCTCCGGTGATGACCAGATCGCACGCGGCGACGCGGGCATCGAGCCCGAGCCGGCCGGCAACCCAATCGAACCCCCCGACAATTTCCGCGCCGCAGAATGTCAGCAATCCGAACCCCGTGCCGCCGGCCGCTCCCGCCCCCGGCGTGTTGCGGCGCGAGCAGCCAAAATGTTTTTCACACACGTCGGCGAAGCCTTCGAGCTGTGATTCCAGAATTTTCACATCGCCCGCGGACGCCCCCTTCTGCGGGCCATAAACCCGGCTGCAGCCGCGCGGCCCGAGCAACGGATTCCTCACGTCACAGAGGGCGAGAATCTTTGCCGCGGCGGGGTTGGGAGGAGGGACGATCTTCGCGATTTCAGAGAGGGTTTCCGGCGTGGGTTCCATCCTCCGCCCCCTGTCGTCCTGGAAAACCCAGCCGAGTGCCGATGCCAGGCCCGCACCCGCGTCGTTTGTGGCACTGCCTCCCAACCCGATCGCAATCGTCTCCGGATCCAGCTTCATCGCATCAAGAATCAATTGGCCGGTTCCGAACGTCGTGGCGCGCAGGGCGTCCCGGTCTTTTTCCGGAATCTTTGCGAGCCCCGACGCGGCGCTCATCTCGATCACCGCAAGCCTCTCGTCCGGAAGCCAGGCGTATTCCGCCCGCAAGCCCCGGCCCAGCGCATCAGTGCAGTCCGCCACCCTCCGCTCCGATCCTTCCCCTGACAAAAAAACCTCCGCCGTGCCTTCTCCTCCATCGGCCAAAAACGCTATGTCAAAGACGGCATCCGGAATCACTTCCCTGAAGCCGCTCCCGATCACCTCCGCCGCCTGCGCCGCTGTGAGACAGCCCTTGAACTTGTCCGGCGCGATAAGAATTTTCATGCAAAACAGCATGACATCTGGTAGGCAGCTAAGCAGCATCTTTTGGAGGGGTGGTAGAGTGGTCTATTGCGCCGGTCTTGAAAACCGGAGAGCCGAAAGGCTCCGTGGGTTCGAATCCCACCCCCTCCGAATCTGTGTCACTACCAGCCGCGATCCTCGATCGCGTCGAGGTGCCGGCTGATGGGGTCGGTCCGCTTTTCCGGAGCCGCCGGGCTGGTGATCTCCAGGAAGTTCTCGCTGAGGGTATCGAGCTGGGTGGCTTCGAACCAATTCATGTAATCGTCCACATGCCCGGACCGCTGGATGAGGAGGTCGAAGATTTTTCCGTTTTCTTCGACCCGGCGGTCCACATTTTTGCGTGGTTTCTGAGCGAGCTGGGTGGTGATGTTGCGGTATTCCTCGATCACCGGCTTCAGGAGCGGATGCGCGCGAAGCTCGAGCGTGAAGAACTCCGCGGATTTTTGTCGCATCAGGAAGGGTCCTCCCTCGGATTTTGCAATGGAGGAAAGGGCCGCCGCGCCGGTGGGGGTGGTCCTGTCCGGTTTTTTGGGATCGGGCTGGGCGGAGAGATCGAGCAAAGATTGGAGCGCCCGGCTGGTTTCCCCCACGTTGAGCAGTTCGGCCCCTTTGCCCGCGGAGTCGCGGGCGATGGCGAGCGTCCAGAGTTTTCCGAGGCGGGAAGAATCGTTTTCCAGCGAGGGGAATGCGGCCAACAGGGATTTCAGATCATTGTCCTCCCGCACGAGCGAGGACAGGAACCCCCCGAGCCCGCGTCCGCCCTCCGGCAGTTCTTCGAGCGCGTTCAAGAAGGCGAGCGCCTGTGTCCGGTAGAGCGTCAGCGACGTGGGTTCCATCAGCTCCGGTTTGGCGCGGAGAAAATCCTCGAGCTTCGGCGGCCGCTCACTCCGGAGCAGCACGGCATAGACCCCGGCCGGGATGCCGTCCTGCCGCATGCGTTCCTGCTGGGTCAGCGCCTCGAGAAGCCATGTCGGAGGCGAACGGAACGGCTTGCCCGCTTTGGGCGGATGGTTTCTATAGATCCACTCGAGCCCCAGAGCCCGGTAGATCTCCCAGTCCAGCGCCTGTCCGCGCAAAACCGAGACGTCGTAAATGCTGGTCTGCACTTTGAGTATGCCGCCATCGCCTTCAAAGATCGCGGTGGCCGCATTCGGATTTCCCCGGGGTTTGGCGCTCCCGATCAGATCCTGAATGATGATCGGATGCCCTCCGTTTTCATCCGATCCCAGCTTGGCGTTCCAAGTGGTCCGGGCGGCTTCCGCGTGCTGGGCGATCAGCGAGCGGCGGATTGCGTCCTTCGAGTAAATGACGAACCGTCCGGACGTGCTGGTGGTCCTGCCGGAAAGCGGCGAATCTGCCGTCCCGAGAGCAAGGGCGGCGGTGGCCAGCAGGCCGGCGACGATCAGGGCGGGCCGGCCCATTGGAGTGTGGCATCCACCGGGTTGACCGTCACCGATTTCGCCTGCCGGATCAAGGCGAGGGGTTGGGAGAGGCCGGAGATCGTCGGCTCAAACAATCGCAGGAAAGCAGGAAGAAGAACCGGGGGAACCGGGAGCCGTCCGATCGTTCCGCCCACAACCTTCGCTCCCATGCCCTGCGGGGAAGGCTCGGGGATCACATCCAGAAAAAAGTAAAGGCGGCGGCCCAGGAATTGCTGTTCGACGCCCAAAGCCAGGCGGCCGGTATCCATGCGGACAAATGCCCTTTGGAATTTCGCC
This sequence comes from Verrucomicrobiia bacterium, assembly GCA_037129975.1. GTDB lineage: Bacteria > Verrucomicrobiota > Verrucomicrobiia > Chthoniobacterales > Terrimicrobiaceae > QYQL01. The sequence continues at coordinate 6,469 of JBAXTX010000062.1, forward strand.
CCCGGCCCGGACCATGTGCTGTCCGAGGGTTTCATCCGGATCGTTGTGGCGAGAAACTCGTTCACCGCGGTCTGGTTGATCGTCCAACTGATGGGTCGCTTGGAGGAGGCCAACTCACGGAGGGCGGCCAGCATCTCGCCCGCGACACTGGCATTCGCGGCGCAGCACGGAGGGATCCTGTCCGGCTCCCGCGCCATCTGGACCACTCCGGCCAGGATTGCCCCGAGAAATGCCGCCAGAAGCAATTCGCGCACCAGCAACCCCGCGAGACCGGGCTCCGCGGGCTTCAGCGAGGATTTGACAGGGGCTCGTCGGACAGGGGCGGGAAGCGGTGGCGCGCTCCGTGTTGTGGAGGCAGGAGCCCCGGCGGAGGGAGTCGGAAGCCGCGTTCCGCAATTCCCACAAAAAACCCGTGTGAAATCGTTCGGGGAACCGCATTCAGGACAAGTCCCGGCGCTCATCCGGCTTTCTTGCCGGCCTTCGATTCCGGCTTCGCCTCGGACTTCGGTTTCGATTCCGTTTTGGATTCCGTTTTCGGCTGGTCGGCTTTGGCGGATTTTTCGGGCGTGGCCGCCGGTTGGGAAGCCTCCCCGGATTCCTTCTTTGCGGACTGCTTGTAGCCCTCGCTGCGATAATCCGTGATGTAGAACCCGCTGCCTTTGAAAATCAGCCCGGCTCCGGTGCCCAGCAACCGGCGCACCTTGCCCTTCCCCCATTTTTTCATCCGGCATGGCGCTTGGGGACAGGTCTTGAAGGCCGGATCTTTCATGGACTGGAAAATGTCAAACTTCTTCCGGCACTTCTCGCATTCGTATTCGTAAGTGGGCATACTGGTGCGGAATCACATATCAGATCCCGCCCGGCTCCGCAAGGAAAGCCGCATGAAACTCAGGCTTTCTGTCGTAGTAAGCCTGCTTCAACGCGGTGATGGTGGGGATGCCTCGCCAAGCGTCCGTCGAAAGAATTCGGGGCTCGGCGATCCCTCTTTTTAGCCTTGACTCCACGGCCACCACCCTCAGAATTTCCCCCATGAGCCGCCCCCCATGCTGCCTCATTGCTCTGGGTTCCGCGCTGCTGTTCACCGTGGCAGGCCACGCCACCACTTTTGACTGGGGCGGCGCCACGGGAAATTGGACCGACGGAGCGAACTGGGTTGGCGGCACCGCTCCGTCTATGTTCGGGAATGCGGCGGATACCGTCGGGTTCGCCAACAACGCCACATCCAACTACACATCCACCTATGTCGGCCAGCCGGCGCTGGCCACCGCCTTTAATTTGGACAAGCTCATCCTCAGTGGTGGCGCAACCACGGCGACTGGCAACAATGTCATCAGCGGAAATGAGGTCTTTCACAACCTGAGATTTGTCGGAGGCGGGGGCGGCATCGTGAACTCCACTTCCAATGGAGTCGGCTACACGGTTGACATGGCTGTCGTGGTTGCTCCGCCCGTGGTGGCTGGCTTCACCACGCTCAATTTGTCCGGCAACGGCACCTCGGTGGTGACTTTGGCCAGGGGTGTCCTCCCGGATGTGGAGGCGGGATCCTACCCTGTGAGTATTGTGAAAATCGGGACGAGCACCTTCGAGCTCAATGGTTCGATAAACAATAATTCCATCACCTCCATCCAGGAAGGGGCGATCCAGTATGGAGCCGCTGCGCAGGTCAACGTTGGCCTCATCAACCTTGGGAACTCGTCAGGCACGGCTGATGCCCGGATCATCCTTCACAACAATGACAGCATGTCCGCTACCGGGGACATCACGGTCGTGAACAGCGCCGACGGGGGCACGCGCACCATCGAGAGCACAGCCGTTGGCCTCAAACAGCATGTTAATATTAATGGGGACGTCTCCATCAATCACAGCGGCGGGTTGATAATAGCCACGGGCACCGCTGACCTCGAAGGACCCCCATCGGTCACCCTGGCCGGTGCCATTTCCGGCAGTGGCGATCTGATCGTGACCGGCAACGGCCGAGTGATCACCTCGGGGAGCATGACGGGATTCACCGGTCACATCGTGGTCGAGAGCGGATCATACGCAGACAAGGGCAGCCTCTTCGGCGTCGGCAGCACCGCTCCGGTGACCGTGGGCAACGGTGCCGACAACGCAGGGATGAACTTCGCGAACAACGGGGCCACCTACGCGCAGCCGATCACCGTCGGCGCGGGCGCGGGCGGGCGTGATTTTAGCGTCACGGAAAACGGCACGCTCACCGGCAACATCACCTTCAATCACGGCGCGGACCTCAGGGTGGCTGCCGACAAGGCCTTCGTCATCGAAGGCGGACTCACTGGCTCCTCTGGCATGGTCAAGCAGGGTGCGGGCTCCCTCACGCTCAGCAACAACACCCCCAGTTCCCTCTTCTACACGGCGAACACCACCGTCTCAGAAGGCACGCTCAAGGTGAACCGCGACATCTCCAGAAGCGACGTGATCGTGGCCGGCGGCGCGACCCTCAAGGGCAGCGGCTCCGTCGGCGCTGTCGGTGGCGCGGGCCTGCTCTCACCGGGCAACAGCCCCGGCATCATGACGACCTCGCAGATCGACCCCGGCGGCGGCCTCGACTTCGCCTTCGAGCTGACCCGCACGAATGCGAACGGGGGCACGGACTTCGGCAGTGCCACGAGTCCCTTCAATGACGTGGCGCGCATCACCAGCCAGCCCACGCCGTTCCTCTCCAGCCTCGGCAGCGAGAACGAAGCGGACGTTTACTTCAACCTCGCGTCCCTGCACAACGGAGACGTCTTCGACGCGGGCTTCTTCACGGACAGCGCGGCGGACTTCTTTAGTTCCATCAACGGCGGCACCTTCAACTACTTCCTCGCGGACGCGGGTGGCAGCACAGTATTCGAGGGAGTGAACTACTCCGCTCTCAATCTCTCACTCTACTCCGTGAGCATCAGCACGCTGGAGAAAACGGTGGATTTCGGCGGCGGCACGGTCAACGGGCGCTCCACGCGCTTCACTGTTTCCTCCGCCGTGCCGGAGCCGTCTTCGTGCGCGATGCTGCTCTTCTTTGGGCTTTCCGCGCTGGCTTTGCGGCGGAGGCGGCCAACAGGGTAATAGCCCCAAGGCTTTTTGTTTGGATCATAAACGCAGAAAGGCAGAAGGGCCTGACTGGGAACAAATCAGCCCTCGCCAAACCGGCCCGAAGGGCTCAGAATAATCCCAGCTTCTCCTTGACAACTTCAGTTTCCCATCCCCGTGCGGGAGGTCGCACGCACACGATGAAAAAAAAGATTCGAGCGGTCGTTAAAAATCCACCCGCAGACGGGCAGTCGCCGGAAGTCGGAAGTCGGAAGTCGGAAGTCGGAAGTCGGAAGTCGGAAGTCGGAAGCCAGAAGTCGGAGGCCAGAAGCCAGAGAGCAAAGGTTTCCCCATCGTCGGCATTGGGGCGTCGGCCGGGGGGCTGAAGGCGTTCGAGGAGTTTTTTTCCTCGATGCCTGCGGATTCGGGCATGGCATTTGTGCTGGTGCAGCATCTGGCCCCGGATCACGCGAGCCTTTTGTGCGATCTCATCAGTCGCCGCACGAGCATGAAGGTGTTCGAGGTTGAGGACGGGATGCCGGTGCAAATCAACTGCGTGCATATCATCCCGCCAAATCGCGACATGGCGCTTCTGAACGGCGCGCTGCAACTGATCGAACCTATCGCCCCTCACGGCAAACGCCTGGCGATTGACTTCTTCTTTCGCTCGCTGGCGCAGGACCAGCACGAGCGGGCGATCGGCATCGTGCTTTCCGGCACCGCCAGCGACGGGACGCTGGGGCTGTCGGCCATCAAGGGCGAAGGGGGGATGGTCATGGCCCAGAGTCCCGACTCCGCGGAGTTCGACGGCATGCCCCGGAGCGCCATCGCCACGGGGCTGATGGATTACGAACTGCCGCCGGGCAAGATGCCCGCGAAGCTGCTGGCCTATGTCTCCCATGCCTTCCACAACCGCGCCCGTCTGACAGAGGCACCCGCGGCGGACCCCAAGACCGACGCCGCGCTGAAAAAAATCTTTGTCCTGCTGCGCACGTTCACCGGCCACGATTTTTCCCAATACAAGCTGAGCACGATCCACCGCAGGATCAAGCGGCGGATGGCCGTGCAGGAGATCGAAACGATCGACAACTACGTGAAGTTTTTGCAGCAGTCCCCGGCGGAGGGGACCGCGCTCTTCCGCGAGCTGCTGATCGGCGTGACCAATTTCTTCCGCGATCCGGAAGCCTTCAAGTTTCTTGAGGAGCAGGGCATCCCCAAACTCTTTGAGGGCAAGCCCGCGGGCAGCACGATCCGCGTCTGGTCGGCCGGATGCTCGACCGGCGAGGAGGCCTATTCGCTGGCCATCCTCCTGCAGGAGCGCATGGAGGCGCTGGGCCAGTCGCACAACCTGCAAATCTTCGCCACCGACATTGACAGCCGGGCCGTCGCCACCGCCCGCGCAGGACGCTACCCGGTCAGCATCGCCGCCGACATCACCCCCGAACGGCTGAAGCGCTTTTTCACACCCGAACCAGGTGGCAATGCGTATCGCGTCCACAAAAGCCTCCGCGACCTGCTGGTTTTTTCCGAGCAGGACCTGATCAAGGACCCTCCGTTCTCGAAGATCGACCTGGTGAGCTGCCGCAACCTGCTGATCTATCTGAACGCGGATCTCCAGAAGCGGATCATCCCGCTCTTCCACTACACGATGAACTCGGACGGCATGCTTTTTCTGGGCACTTCCGAGACCGTGGGCGGGTTTGAGGATTTGTTTGCCCCGAGGGACCGCCGAGCGAAGCTGTATCGGCGCAAGGAGAATTGCGCTGGAGCCCAGCGTCCGCTTGTGGATCAGCTTGTCGTGCCGGAGCCTTTGCTGCATGTTGGAGTCCCGCAGTTCGCGGGAATGGCGGCTCCTGCCGCGAAACTTTCGCTGCGCGAACTGGCCGAAAAGGCGATGGTGCGGCAGATCGTTCAAGCCAGCGCGATCGTCAACGAACGGGGGGACCTCCTCTACATCCACGGCCGCACGGGGCAATATCTGGAGCTGGCTACAGGCGATGTCGGGATCAGCAACATCCTGAAAACCGCCCGCGAAGGGCTGAGGACCGAGCTGGCCGCGGCCTTGCACAGAGCCGCGAGTGGCAAAGAGGTTGTGGTCTCATCCGGCGTGCGCGTCAAAACCAACGGGGACTTCACCACGATCAACCTGACCGTCTCCCCGGTTCTCGCGGATCCGTCCGCGATGCCCAAGGAGCCCCTTTATCTGGTCATCCTGGAGGAAGCACCGGATCCGCCAGATCAGTCGGATCAGTCGGATCGGGCGGACGCGCGCGTCGTGGCGCTGAAAAAGAAACTGCAGGAAAAGGAGGAATACCTCCAAAGCTCGCTGGAAGAGCTGGAGAGCTCCACCGAAGAGCTCAAATCCTCCAACGAGGAAATGCAGTCGGTCAACGAGGAGCTGGAGACCGCCAAGGAGGAATTGCAATCCGCCAACGAGGAGCTTCACACGGTCAACGCCGAGCTGCAGATCAAGGTGGTGGACCTGGCGCAGGCCAGCAACGACATCAACAACCTGCTGGTCGGCACAGGCATCGGCACCATGTTTGTGGACCTCCATCTGCGCATCCTGCGCTTCACCTCTCCCGTTACCGAGATCATCAACGTCGTCTCGAGTGACGCGGGGCGCCCCGTGCAGGACTTCAGCACCCGCTTCAAGAAGTATTCCACCCTGGAGGAGGATGTCCGCGCTGTCCTGGACACCCTGGTTCCCACCGAGCACGAAGTGCAGACAACACAGGACAAGTGGTATCTGCTGCGCATCCTGCCCTACCGCACGACAGAAAACGTCATCGAAGGCGCGGTCCTCTCCTTTGTGAACATCACCGAGCACAAGCGGGGGGAAGAGAAATTGCGGGAGAGCGAGGAGCGGTTCCGCCTTGTCGCCAGAACGACCAATGACCTGATTTATGAATTTGACTTGAAAAACAATGTCCAGTGGTTCGGCGATATTGATAAAATGCTCGGCTATGCTTCCGGAGAATTCCCTCGCACGCTGGATGGATGGATGGCGGCGGTGCATCCGGATGACCGCGAAGCCCTGACTGCCGCGATTCAGGCCAATGTGGAGGGGCGTGCGGACTTCGCCACTGAGTATCGTGTCAGTGGCAAAGACGGGAATGAGCTGTGGGTGTCTGCGCGTGGGCTCATTACCCGGACGCCCGAGGGGGAGCCCCTCCGTTGGATCGGCTCGATCACAGACATCACCGTGCGCAAGAAGGCGGAGGAAGCCCTGCGGAAAGCCAATGACATGCTCCGCCTTGCGGTGGTCGTGCGCGACGCACACGATGCCATCACCGTGCAGGATCTCGAAGGCCGCATGATCGCCTGGAACCCCGGCGCCGTGCGCATGTATGGCTGGAGCGAGGCCGAGGCGCTGGAGATGAACGTGCGCGACCGCATCCCGCAGGAGTTGCGCGAGGAGGCGCTGGACACACTCGCCAAGCTTAGCCGCGCGGAAATCCTCGAGCCGTATCGCACCCGACGCCTCACCAAATCCGGCGGGTCCATCGAGGTCTCGATCATCTCCACCGCCCTCCTCGACGAGGCCGGAAAAATGTATGCGGTTGCCACTACGGAACGGGCAACAAGGAATATCCAAGGATGAAGGACAGAACGTTCGACTCCGGGGAGCATACGCGTCCCGCGTGTGGCGGTCGGCGTCCCGCCGACCGGATCGAACCGTTTCGCGGCACGGGCTCGCTATTCCATGTGCCCGGCGGGACGCCTGGCACCAACACGCGGGACGCGTGTGCTCCCCGGAAAACCCTGCGCCCCGGAGCGCCCCAATCGCCATGAGCACTAAGAAGAAACAACCACCGGAGGTTCCGGCTGCAGGCGCATTCTACAACCTGTTTGCGTCCAAATCAACCGGCTCCCCACCTGCGGGCGAACCCCACTCAAATGTCTCGCTCCGGCAGAAGGCTGAGGCGCACTTCCGCGAAAGAGAGAGCCAGTCATCAGAAAAGATCGAGGCCCTGTCACCGGAGTCCATGCGGACGATTCTCCACGAACTGCGCGTCCACCAGATCGAGCTGGAGATGCAAAACGAGGAACTGCGCCAGACGCAGGCGGATCTGGTCACTTCGCAAGCCCGCTATTTCGACCTCTACGCCCTGGCCCCGGTCGGCTACATCACGGTCAGCGAGGAGGGGATGGTCCTGGAAGCCAACCTCACTGCCGCCAACCTGCTCGGCGTGGTTCGCGGCGCGCTGGTCAACCAACCGGTCACCCGGTTTTTCCTCAAGGAAGATCAGGATATCTACCACAAGTTCTGCCGGCAGCTCTTTGAGACCGGTGAGCCTCAGCAGTGCGAGCTGCGGATGGTGAAACAGGACGGCACGACATTCTGGGCGCACCTCTCTGCCACCGCCGCGCAAGCGCCCGACGGGGAGCCCGCGTGCCGGGTCGTGCTGAGCGATGTCAGCGGTCGCATGGCGGCGGAAAAGTCTCTCGCCATGCTGGCGCTGCGGAACAAAACTTTGCTGCAATCGGCCAGCGACGGCATTCACGTTCTTGACGATCAGGGAAATGTCGTGGAGGCCAATGCGTCATTTTGCAGGATGCTGGGTTATACGCACGACGAGGCAATGCGGCTCAATGTCGCTGATTGGGACGCTCAATGGTCGCGCGAGGAACTGTTGGTGAAAATCAGGGAATTTATCGCGCGGCCCTGCGTGTTCGAGACACGCCATCGCCGCAAGGACGGGACGCTCCTCGATGTCGAGATCAGCGGAGTCGGCGTCACTCTGGACGGCCAGGACTATCTCTATGCCTCCGCTCGCGACATCACCGGGCGCAAGCAGGCGGAGGACCAACTGGCAGTTCTCAACCAGCAAAATAAACTCATCCTGAATTCGGCGGCGGAAGGAATTCTGGGGTTGGACCTTCAAGGGAAGCACACGTTCATCAACCCGGCGGCGGCAAAGATGCTGGGCTGCGAAGCCGAAGAGCTTCTCGGCCATTACAGCCACAGCGTCTGGCACCATACCAAACCTGATGGAAGCCCCTATCCCAAGGAAGAGTGTCCAATCTACGCCGCCTATCTGGACGGAACGACGCACAGCTCGTCCACCGAGGTGTTCTGGCGAAAGGATGGCACCAACTTCCCTGTTGAGTATGCGAGCACGCCCATCTTTGAAAAGGGTCGGCTGACGGGAGCGGTGGTCACTTTCGCAGACATCACCGGGCGGAAAGAAATGGAGGCGAAATTGCTTGAGGCTCTCGCCCGCGCCGAAGCCGCCGACCGCGCAAAAAGCGAATTTCTCGGCGTGATGAGCCATGAACTGCGCACCCCGCTCAACGGAGTGCTGGGCTTCTCCGAACTCCTCTCCGACACCCCGCTCAACGACGAGCAAAAGGACTTTGTCCGGACGATCAGCTCCTGCGGCGATCACCTTCTCGCCATCGTCAACGACATCCTCGATTTCTCCAGCATTGTTGCAGGCGCACTGGCGATCCATGTTGCGCCACTGGCAGTCGCCGAAGTCGTGAAGAAGTCAGAGAACACAGTCCGAAAAATCGCTGCCGACAAAGGGATCGAATTCCGCTGCGAGGTGGCTGCCGGTGTCCCGGAGCAGATCGCCGGCGACGAGCTGAGAATCTGCCAGATCCTTATCAACCTGCTCGGCAACGCCGTCAAATTCACAGCCAGCGGATCGGTTGTCCTCC
>JBAXTX010000063.1:0-14933 GCA_037129975.1 Verrucomicrobiia bacterium
CTGCCCGACCGTGCCGATCGAAGCGATGGCCTGCGGGCTTCCGGTTGTGGGCACGCACAGCGGGGGAATGCCGGAACTCGTCTCCGGGGAAAGCGGGATTCTTGTCCCGATCCCACAAAGCTGGACGCAGGATCTCGCCGGCGATCCGGGCGACCTTGCCGACGCGGTCGAACGCATCATGGAAAACCACGCCGCCATGTCCCGCGCCGCGAGGGAACATGCGGTCCGGACGTTCGATGGGGAGCGATGGCTGGCACGGCATGAGACGGTATTCTGGCAGTTGCTGGATTCCTGACAGCGAGACAAGGTGACAGATCCATTTTTCAGCGTTCTTCTTCCCGCTTTCAACGCGCGGGAGCACATCGGCCGCGCGCTCCGGGATCTCCTCGCCCAGACGTTCCGCGATTTCGAAATTCTTGTCGTGGATGACGGCTCCAACGACGGGACGGGCGATGTCGTCAAGGAGTTCTCCGACTCGCGGATCCGCCTCATCACGCTTCCAGAGAACCTGGGCCTTGTGAGGGCTTTGAACGCCGGCCTCGCCGAGGCTCGTGCGCCATGGATCGCACGACAGGATGCGGATGATAGATGCTGCCGCGTCAGGTTGGAGCAGCAGAGGAGCTTGATCCTAAAAACCCCGGAAGCAGTCCTATTTTACTCTCGCGCCACGCTGATTGATGATCGGGGCTTTTGGAGAGGGACATTGCGGCCGCCGCTTTCCGACGCGGGACTTCGATGGGATCTCTGTTTCCGAAATTCCGTTCCGCATACGTCTGCTGTTTTTCCTGCGAAGCTGGTGCGCGACCAGATGGGAGGCTATGGAGCGTCCGTTGTTTCAGAGGATCTGGATCTCTGGTCGCGTTTGCTGAACAGAGGGGAGGCGGCGGGACACAAAAAAAGTCTCGTCTCTTACCGGAACCACGCCTGCTCCATCATGGGCAGGGAGAACGCGGCTGCAAAGAAACCTGGAAATGAAGGAGTCGGAAAAATCCTCCGTCAGAATTTGCGCGAATGGGCCGGAGCGACAGAGCAGGAGGCCGGCAGAATTGTTGGCGCTTGGCTCGATCCTGACGATGTGGATTGGGCCGTCTACTTTTCTGTCAGAGAGAAGCTGGTTTCCTGCGCATTGGCTCCGGAACTCGGACTGCTCGCAGAGCAGGACTACACGTTGATGCATCGGGCACTCTGCGTCTCGCCGAAATGCGCGGCAGGCATGCTCGCCGCCATGCGGAAGATCTGCCCGGATCGCTGCGCCGCACTCCCGCAGCCACGCACTCTTCTCACGCGCCTGCTGAAAGGATTCTGATGAAAATCCTTTTTCTTTCCAGCCATGCGCATCTTGTTCTTGAGCGCAGCACGACACGCGTTTCGGGCGGCGCGGAGTTGCAGATCGCTCTCCTGGCGCGGGAGCTCGCGGGACGCGGAATAGAGGTTGTCATTGCGGCGGGTGATACCGGTCAGGCGGATGGAGAGACCCGTGACGGTGTGAAAATCCGCAATGCCGGAAAGTTTCAGACCGGAGGCATCGCTGATACGCTGCGCGCTCTGCCGCGTGTGGCTCGGGTGATCCGCGAGGAACGCCCGGATTGGGTGTTCCTGCTCGGGTGGACGACATGGTTGTTCATTCTCCATCTTTTCAAGCCGTTTTTCGGCTGCCGGCTGGGATTCATCTGCGGGCTGGACACCGAGGTGAACGGCGGGTTCCGGCGGGAAAATCCGGTCCGGGGATTTCTCTTCGAATATGCCATGCGCCGCTGTGATGCCCGCTTCGCGATGACTGAAGACCAGCGGGGGTTGTTCCAAAAAAGCGGCCTGTCGTGTGGATTTTACCGGAACCTCATTCTGCCGCGGGCCCATCCCCGACATGCGCAGAAAACAACCGATCTTCTCTGGGTTTCGCGATGCCAGCAGATCAAACGTCCGCATCGCTTTCTCGATCTGGTCGGGCGGCTGCCGGAAGCGAAATGCCGGATGGTCTGCCCGTGCGAGGACGCGAGCCTGTGGGAGTCGGTCAGAACTCGCGCGGCTGTAATTCCGAACGTCGAGTTCATCGAGCGCGTCCCGTATCACGAGATCCAGGACACCTATGATGAGGCAAAAATCTTCGTGAACACCTCCGAGTCGGAGGGGTGGCCGAACAGCTTTATCCAGTCGGGACTTGGCGCGACCGCGATCCTTTCGCTGGATGTGAATCCGGACGGACTTTTTGAAAACTACCGGCCGGGAGAATTTGCCGCGGGGGATTTTGAGCGCCTGGTTGCCGGCGCTTCCATGATGCTCTCGAACGCGAGGGCTCTGTCCATGGCGCAGGCGGAATGCTCACGCTTTGTGGATGAACTTCACGACAACAGCAGGGAGACGGACTCCTTTCTCGCCGGGCTCGATTCGAACACATAAAAGAAAAATATCATGACCAACCCCATCAATACCATTTTCACAAACAAATCCCTTTTGTCATAATGGACTGGCGGGCCCGGGTCCCGACGGGTTGATTCCGCCTTAGTCCGAGGCCTCGATGGACTCGGGTATGACGGTGCCGGGAGCCCGGTCTCTGCGGACAAAGACTTCGTTCCGGAAGTAGCGTCCGAAAAACACATAATTTTCATGGAGCCATCGGTAGGGCTCAGGCGCCCAGTTGCGAAAACGGGAAATTTCATTTGCGTTGATATGCCGCTGGTCAATGACAACCACGGCGGGAGAATAGTCGGCCATGAGCTTTTGAAAATATTTCGCGAACCCTTTTCCCGCCGTCGCGTTGTCCACATACAGGTTATAGAGCGGTGACGGCCGGTCGGTCATGAAGTTGATGGTCGGAGAGTAGGGAAGGCACAGCACATATTCGCCGGGAGAGGAGTGTCGCAGGACGGCATCCCGCAGCCCTGGCAGCCAGGCCGCCTCACGGTCTCGCACTTTGACGTTCACTCCATTGAGTGCGCGGAATTCGTGCGAGGCCTTTTTTTTTGCCGCGATCGAGCCGGAGGATTCCTTCGGAAACGCGTGGGAGAAATAGATCGCGCCCGCGGTCACGCAGAGCGCGGCGAACCCCGCGGCGGCAACGCGGGCGGCGGGCCTGCGGGATTGCAGCGCGTACCGCCCCGCCGCCCAGACGAACAGCGCAAGTGCCGCGAGGAACGGCACCATCATTTCCGAAAGATGTGGGGTGTCGGGCCGGAAGAAAAAGAACTGCGGGAAAAGGGCGAGCGCGCATCCGAGAACGGTCAACGGGTAGAGAAGCCGTTCCTTGCCCTCCGGGTTGCGGCGGAACAGTGCGACGAGCAGTCCCAGCCCGCCCGCAAGGATCGCGATCACCGAGATGAGGATCGGAAAATATGTGCTGAGCGCAAGAGACTTGTCGGTCCACTTTTTCCCATAGAAAGCATGAGAGACTGGTGCGCGGACGAGAGCTCCGCGGCCTTCCCATGATTCTGCGCGCGGTTTTTTACCGGAAGCCGGAGCGGCAGGCCCGGTCGTCGGCGTGGATTCGACGGTGACGACCGACTTGCCGTCTTCCGAAAGATCGGCCACTTGCTGGCGGAATTCCGTGGTGATCATTCCCAGCCATCCGGTGTATTGCTCCAGAAACGCGCGGTCGTAACCACGGGCTTTCGCCTCGTTCCACACCGGCAGATGAACCGTCCAAGCCAGCACAAGTCCGCCTGCGGCCCCGGCAGCAGCAAGGCCCGCACGCTTCAGAAACAGGCCCCTCACACCGAACGGAAAAAGAATCGCCAGACCCAGAAAAATCACCGTGCAGAAAATCCCGATGTCGATGCGAAAAAGAAACGTGACCCCGAGCCCGAGCCCGGCGGCCAGCATCCATGCCAGCGATTTCCCGGACGATGCTCTCCGCATGACAAACGCCCGCGTCAACAGGAACGCGTTCAGAATTCCCAGAAACGGCATGTAGTTCCGGAAAAGCATCCCAGGCACCATGATCACCATCACCGCCGGGATTGCGGAATACCAGGCGTTGCGGGTGTAGCCGTGGACAACAAAATAGGTCAGCAGCCCGGAGACCGTGCAAAACGCAAAAAAATACCAGCGCAGCACAAGGTAGTTCGGACCGGTGAGGTCGAACATCCATGCCACCGGAAAAAACCACATGACATTGTATCCGAGAAACGTGTCCACAATCGGCCGTTGCCCGGCCATCAATCGCATGGCAACAACTCCGGCCGTGCCTCCCTCGCCGCCGAGGTTCAGTCCCGCGTTTGCGTAGAGCGAATAGTAGAAGACGGAAAACCCCGCGAGAATCCATGGAATGAGACGATCGGCGCGCGGGTTTCGCAGAATCAAATCCGCAATCCGTCGTATCGCCTGCGTTGCGGGCGGAGTCTGGAGTTGGGCGGAAACCATGCGGCCGATCAGATCGCTATCACCGGGCTTCCCGCAGGCGAAAGCGAGCGGATTTTTTCGACGACTGCCGGGACAAGTTCGCACGCGCGCTGGATGTCCGAAGCCGAGTTGAAACGTCCGAACGAAAACCTCAGGCTTGCCCGGGCACGTTCGTTGGAAAACCCCATCGCCTTCAACACATGCGATGGATGTACCGAACCGCTCGTGCAGGCGGACCCCGCCGAACAGCAAAGACCGTCCTGATCGAGCAGTAGCAAAGCCGATTCGCTCTCGATTCCCTCGAAAGAAATATTCGTTGTGTTCGGCAGCCGATGCTCCCGGTTGCCGTTCACCTCGGACCCCGGAACGCTTGCCAGCACATGATCTTCAAATGCGTCGCGCCATTCCATCACCTGTCGGCTCCCGAGATGTGCGGCCGCCAGCTCGGCGGCTTTGCCAAACCCCACGATCGAAGCCAGATTCTGAGTCCCCCCCCGGCGTCCGCCTTCCTGGCTCCCACGCAGCAGTGGAGTGAACTTGACCCGCCGGTTCACATGAAGCGCTCCGACCCCCTTGGGCGCATGGACCTTGTGTCCGGATATCGAGAGGAAATGGATCCCCGCATCGTCGAGGGAAAGGGGAAGCTTTCCGAACGCCTGCACCGCGTCCACATGCAGGAGACCTTTTTTCTTCTGCACGATGGCTGCGATTTCATGGATCGGAAAAAGCACGCCGGTCTCGTTGTTCGCCCACAGCAGCGTCACCAGTGCCGTATCCGGCCGGATCGCCGCCTCAAGCTGATCCAAATCGAGCAGGCCGGACTGATCCACCGGCAGCCAGGTGATCTCGTATCCCCGCTGCGCCAGATGTTCGCAAAGCTTGATCGTCGCCGAGTGCTCGACCGTCGTCGTCACGATGTGCCGCTTGTCGGGATCCAGTGCCAGAGCCGACTGCACGGCCGTGTTGAGAGATTCCGTCCCGCAACTCGTAAAAAGGATTTCCTCCTCGCGGCCCCCTGCCAGTGCGGCCACCTGCCCGCGCGCAGCTTCCAGTGCCGCTGCCGCCGCGCGCCCCAGGCCATACGCGCTTGACGGATTCCCGTATCCCTTGTCCCCCAGCCACGGCAGCATGGATTCCAATACTTCCGGGGCGATCCGCGTGGTGGCGTTGTTGTCCAAATAGATGCTCATGTCAGATCAGCCAGCTTACCTTTCCCGATCGTCCTTGCAACCATGGACCGCTAAACGGAACCGTGCTCCGGGTAGAGGGCGAGGATCTCGTGTTCGGAGGCACCGCAAATCCCGCGCTCGGTAATGAGGCCGGTGACCAGGCGGGCAGGGGTCACGTCGAATCCGTAGTTGGCGGCCGGACTGGCGGCCGGGGCGACGAGCACTTCCAGATGCCGGCCTTCGAAAAGCCCGTCGGCATATTTGACCTCTTCGGACCCCCGTTCCTCAATCGGAATCTCTTTCAATCCATCGCGCATCGTCCAATCGAAGGAGGAAGAGGGGAGGGCGACGTAAAAAGGGATGCCGTTGTCGCGCGCTGCAAGGGCTTTCAAGTAGGTGCCGATTTTGTTCGCGACATCGCCCGTGCGGGTCGTCCGGTCGGTGCCCACGATGACGAGATCAACCATCCCGTGCTGCATCAGGTGGCCGCCGACGTTGTCTGCGATGACGGTATGGGAAACCCCGTGCTCGCCGAGCTCCCACGCGGTCAGCTTCGAGCCCTGGCTGCGCGGCCGGGTTTCATCCACCCACACATGCACGGGGATGTCGCGATCATGGGCGGCGTAAATCGGCGCGGTCGCCGAGCCGAAATCCACAAAGGCCAGCCAGCCGGCATTGCAATGAGTCAGAATATGAACCGGCGCACCTCGTTTGGCGCGGCTGATTTTCTCGATCAGCTTCACCCCATGGCCGCCAATCCGGCGGCAGGCAGCGGCATCCTCATCGGCAATCGCCCGGGCCGTGCGCAAGGCCGCCGCAACCCTCTTCGCGGGATTACTCGCCGGCGACATGGCGCGCATCTGGCGATCCACCGCCCACGCGAGATTCACGGCGGTCGGGCGCGTTGCCTTGAGAAGATTCCCGGCCTCATGTAAAAAAGCGGCGGCATCAGGGCGCGTCATCGCTTCCCGGGCGGCAAGATACATGCCGAACCCGGCGGCGGCACCGATCAACCCGGCCCCGCGCACATGCATGTCCCGGATCGCCGTGGCAACTTGCTCCACAGTGCTCAAGTCTTCGATGACCCACCCGTGGGGGAGGGCGCGCTGGTCAATAATCCGCACCACCGCAGGATCCTGCAGCCAGATGGTTCTGGTCGGTTTTCCGTGAACGTTCATGCGCTCTTCAACTGGGAAATGGCATCCCCATCAGCGCGGTCAGAAATGTTTTTTTTGACACCTGTTTCCCTCCATTCAAACTCCTCCGGGAACTTGGCAAGGAAGCTTTGCGTCGGCCACGAGCAGGCTTCTCCGAACGCGCAAATCGTGCGGCCGGCGATGTTGTCCGCGATGTTTCCGAGGGTGGGGGGATCTTCTTTTCTTCCGCCGCCGCCGAGCATTCGGGTCGTCATCTTGGCCATCCAGAGGCTTCCCTCCCGGCAAGGCGTGCACTGGCCGCAGCTCTCGTTGGCATAGAATTGGTTCAGGTTGTTGAGCGCCCAGACCATGTCGCGCGAGTCGTCCATGACGATGACCCCGGCGCTGCCGATCATTGTGCCGACGGACTGGAGCGTGGATGCGTCCATCACGACATTGAGCATCGGGAGATCTTTTTCCACCATCGTTCCGTCCGGACCTTTGACTTTGACCCGATAGACTTCGTCCGCCCGCATGATCTTCGCGGAACTGCCTCCGGGGATGACCGCCTTCAATTTGCGTCCGGGTTTGAGGCCGCCGCAAACATCGAAGAGGAGTTCGCGGAGAGTGACCGCGCCGCAGGGGATCTCGAAAATTCCAGGACGCACCACATCGCCGCTGACGCACATCGTGCGGGTGCCGCCGTCGCCGGGCGTGCCCATCTTCGCGTATTCGGCAGCGCCGAGTCGGATGATGTGTTTGACGTGGCAGATCGTCTCGACGTTGTTGACGATTGTGGGGTTCATATACAGGCCGAGGACCGCCGGGAAGTAGGGAGGCTTGATGCGGGGGTAGGGGCGCTTGCCCTCGAGCGATTCCAGCAGGCTGGTTTCCTCCCCGCAGATGTAGGCACCCGCGCCCTGGTGGACATAGACATCCAGGTCGAACCCGGAACCGAGGATGTTTTTTCCGATAAACCCCTTTGCTCGGGCCTCCAGGACGGCATTCCAGACGATGCGTGCGGCGTGCGGAAACTCACAGCGGATGTAGATGTAGGCGAGGTGGGTGTTCGTTGCGAACGCGGAGATCGCGAGGCCCTCGATGAGCTGGTGGGGATCCTTGTGGAGGATGTGGCGGTCTTTAAAAGTGCCGGGTTCCGACTCGTCGCCGTTGACGACGATGTAGTGAGGTTTGCCGTCATCGTATTTGATGAAGCTCCACTTCGTCCCGCACGGAAACCCGGCGCCGCCGCGTCCCCGCAGGTTCGCGGCCTTGACCGCATCCACGATCTCTGACGGCTTCATGGTCAACGCTTTTTTCAGCGACTCGTATCCGCCGTGAGCGAGGCAGGTTTCGATGTCCGGCGCGTAACCCGGTTTGCTGATGTTTTCAAAAATGATGCGCCGCTCTTTCGGATGTGGCGGAGGAAGGAATGAGGGCATGGTTATTTGAGTTTTTCGATGATCGCAGCGGCGTCGGAAGGTTTGATGTTTTCGACAAGGTCGTCGTTGATCAAGGCGACCGGCGCACTGCCGCAACTCGCAAGGCATTCGACAAATTCCACGCTGAATTTTCCATCCGGGCTCGTCGGGGGGGGGCATCCATAACCATGATGCCCGACATGCGGATCCAAACCGACCGCCTCGCAGAATTTTTCCTTCACCTCGTGGCTCCCGGCCATCGCGCAGGCGAGCGTCCGGCAGACCCTGATAATTGTCTTTCCGGCCGTCTCGCGGCGGAACCACGGATAGAACGTCACAAGTTCCAGGAGGTTGACCGGCGTGAGGTCCAGCCTGGCCGCGATCCACCCGATCCCGGAGTCGTCCACCGATCCGAAACGGTTCTGCCAAAGGTGGAGAAGCGGAAGCGAGGCGCTGCGCTTGGAAACCGGATAGTGGCCGACCAGTTCATCCGCCTCCGCCAAAAAATCGGGCGTCACATGGTCGGCTTGGCGCGTTGGAATTTCGCTCATACTGTGCTTTCTCCGTTTTTCTCACGCGCGCATCAAGCAAAACGATTCACAGAATGGGATTTCCCTGTTGCTTTTGGCGCTCATCGGGAACAAACTGCTCAACACTGCCACTGATTTTTCCATGCGACAACCAGCCAGCACCCTAGACCAGTTAAAATCTTTCACGACCGTTGTTGCGGACACCGGCGATTTTGAATCCATCCGCAAATACACCCCGCAGGATGCCACCACGAACCCGACCCTGATTTACAAGGCGGTTCAACTGCCGGAGTATCGGCATCTTCTGGACAAAGTGACCGCCGAAAACCGTGCCACTCCGCTGGCCGGAGACGCTCTCGTGCGGAAAATGATTGACGATCTTCTGATCGCATTCGGGCGCGAAATTCTGACGATCGTGCCCGGGAGGGTCAGCACCGAGGTGGACGCCCGGCTTTCCTTCGATACCGGGGCCACCGTCGAGAAGGCGCGGTATTTGATCTCGCTCTACGAAAAATCCGGCACGCCGAGGGAGCGCGTTCTGATAAAGATCGCCTCGACCTGGGAGGGTGTCCGCGCCGCTGAAATTTGCGAGAAAGAAGGGATCCACTGCAATCTCACCCTCCTGTTTTCCCTGCCGCAGGCGATCGCCTGTGCCGAGGCGGGCGCGCGGTTGATCTCTCCGTTTGTGGGACGGATTTATGACTACTATAAAACCGTGAACGGCCGGGACTACGCCGGAGCTGACGATCCAGGCGTCCAGTCGGTCGGTCGGATTTATACCTATTATAAAAAATTCGGCTACGCGACCCAGGTCATGGGAGCGAGCTTCCGTAACACCGGACAAATCACCGAGCTCGCGGGCTGCGACCTGCTGACGATCAGCCCGGACCTGCTCGAGGAACTCCAGAGTTCGCGGGAACTGCTGGCCAGGAAACTCGACCCCGCCAGCGCCGCGGGCGCGGAGATCAGAAAAATCTCTCTTGATGAAAAAACTTTTCGTTGGATGCTCAACGAAGATGCGATGGCCACCGACAAGCTGGCGGAAGGAATCCGGAAATTCGCCGCCGACATCGTCAAACTGGAGGGCATCATCAAAACAAACCTATGAAATCCACCTGCCTTGCCGCCGCCCATGTTTTCCTGATTGCGTTTGGCGCTGTTTCGCTCCACGCCGGGACGGTTGAGTTTCCGGGTTCTGTGCCGGTGCTCCTTTCCAACGAGTCCGTGAGAAAGGATCTCGCGCTCACGAAATCCCAGTGTGTCAGTCTCGACCGGCTCCGCGCGGATTATAAATCCGCCGCGCGGATGATCACCGCCCAATCTCCCGACAATGCGGTCGGGCGAAAAGCGGCAAATGAAGCGCTCCGTCAACTCAACGCCCGCTACAATGCCGCCGCCTTGAAAGCCCTGACCGCCGGCCAACGGCAGCGCCTTGATCAGGTCGGACATCAAACTCTCGGCGGCCTGATGCTTTTCATTCCGCGCATCCAAGGGAAGCTGCTGCTTACCGAGGGGCAGATCTCCGCCATTGAGAAGATACGCGGGGAAGGGGAGGCATTCGCCGACAAGGTGAACCGTGCGTTCGAAAATGGTGAAATCGGGCTTCACGAACGCCTCGAAAGCCTGCGCGCATGGCGCGTCAAACAATCCGAAAAAATCCTGCGCGTCTTGACCCGCGCCCAGAAAGACTCCCTTCGCCTGATGCAGGGAGAGGAGTTCAAACCCGCCTAAACCGTGACCGTTTTTCCATCAACCACTCCGGGTTTCTTCACGAGTTCGTCCGCCTGTCCGGCCGGGCCCGTGAAGATCGCGGGTTATTATTGACCTACTTTGGCAGTAAAATTCACACTGAGCACACCGAGCACCCCTTTGCGGGATGCCTTTTACGTCGGACTTTCCGTGCTCCTGTGTTTTATTGCATCGGCCTATTTCATTTACAACCAGGCAAGCGCGCGGAACAACATTCACAACCGTCTGCGATTGGAATCCATCGCTTGGCGGACAGCCACCCTGCTTAACGCATCGGATCACGCCCGTCTCGCGGAAATCCCATCGGAACAAGCCGCCCCGTCCGACTATCAGCAGATGCAAAAAACCGTGAGGGAAGCGAAGGCCGCCGAGGTGATTCTCTCGAGGATTTACACCGTCACCTTTGACAAGGACGTGCCGCGCATGCTTCTCGACAGCGAGGGCTTTCCGGGCAGGACATGGGAAAGGCTCCCGCTTCAGCCGGGGAAAAGCGGGGACTTCACAAAAGAAACGCTCTACTTCTGCGCGCTCGCGGTCCAAAAAACCGGAAAAGGCTGGGTCGGAGAGATCGCGTATCCCGGCTCCCTGAATTCCTTCGTTGTGGCCATGGTGCCGATTTTTTCCAGTCCAGGAACTCCCTCGGGGGTGCTGGTTGTCGAGTCCACCGCCGATCGCCTTCAGCCGACGCTCGCTTCTCTCAAGTCGGCCGCCATGTCGTCGGTTTTTATCGGCGCCGTCGTCTCGCTGACCGTGGCTCTGGCTGTATATTCCTACCGCCGCCGGAATCTGGCCGATGCCAATTTGCTCGCCCATGCCACACGCGCGGAAGATGCCCTGATTGATGCGATTGGCGAGGCCATCTATCGTTTTGATCCTGCCTCGGACACCCTCACTTGGCAGGGGAACCTTCCCGATCTGGGATGGCCTGATAAGAACGACGCGCCGAAGAGCCGCACCGCATGGCAGTCATTCGTTCATCCGGACGATGTCGCGAAGTGCCGGGCAGCCTGGACCGGACCGGATCGTGCCAAGTGGAGTGTCGAATACAGGATTTTGGGCGCGAATGGCCGCCTGAATTGGCTGCTGGACCGTGGCCAACACATCGATACCGAACACCATCAGTCGATAGAAATCGGCACGATCCTGAATATCACCCCGTTGCGCGAAACCGAACGCAGGCTTCGTGACGTTGTCGATGCCGCGGGTGAATATATCTGGGAGGTGGATGCCGACGGGCATTACACTTACTTGTCCGAACGCGTGGTGGATGTGCTGGGCTGCCCGGTTGAAAAATTGATCGGTCATCACCCGCTTTCGTTCGTCCCGCCTGAGGACATTGAACAAGTCCGCGAGAAATTAAGGGAGATCCGCATGGAACAAAAGATCTTCCGCGATTTCGAGCACCGGATGGTCCGCGGTGACGGGAAAATCATTTGGCTCAGCCTCAACGGCGTGCCTGTGAGCAACTTGACCGGTCAGATCACAGGTTATCGCGGCGCAGGGCTCGATATCACCGCCCGAAAGTCCGCCGAACAGGAACTGATCCGTGAAAAGGAATCCGCACAGGCTGCCAACCGGGCGAAGAGCGAGTTCCTGGCTGTGATGAGCCACGAAATCCGGACGCCGCTGAACAGCGTTTTGGGATTTGCCGATCTTCTCACGGAGACGACGCTGGATGCCGCGCAGAAAGAACAGGTGGACATGATCCGCCGCAGCGGGGATGCCTTGCTCATTCTCTTGAATGACATTTTGGATTTCTCCCGGATTGAATCCGGAAAGATGCCGCTCCAACCTTCCGCTGTCGAGATCCGCAAGTGTTTGAGCGATGTTGCGGATCTCTACAGTGCCACGGCTCAGGCCAAAGGAGTGTCTGTCCGGCTGGAAGTGGATCAAGCCGTTCCGAAAGCGCTTTGCACTGATCCCGGACGCCTCCGTCAGATTCTTCTGAATCTCATCGGCAACGCGGTGAAGTTCACTCCCGCCGGAGAGGTGGTTATTTCGGCAAAAAGAGGGGAAAAAGATCCCCATGATGGTCGGTTCCCACTTCTTGTGGAAATCGCGGATTCAGGAATCGGCATTTCGCCCGACCGTGTAGGCCGGTTGTTCAAGGCCTTTTCTCAAGCGGACTCCTCGACGACGCGGCGGTTTGGAGGCACCGGCCTTGGGCTGATCATCTGCAAGCGCCTCGCCGAACTTTTGGGTGGGGATGTGTTCTTGCGGAAGTCCTCGCCATCGGGCAGTGTGTTCGCTCTGGATTTGCCACTTGTGACCGTGCCGGTTGATGACGATTCTGATGCGAATGACATCTCGGCAACCACTCGGAATTTCGTCATGAACCCGGCATGGCGGGTGCTCGTCGTGGAGGACAATCCCGTCAATAGTTTGCTCACCCAACGTTTGCTCGCTTCGATGGGAGTCACAAGCGATTCCGCGCCAAACGGTCTCGCAGGGGTTGAAGCCCACGAAAAAATTCCCTATGATGTGATATTCATGGACCTGCAGATGCCGGTGCTGGATGGATTGGAGGCAACCCGTAGGATCCGGGAATTCGAGTCCTCCCACCCGGAAATTCCCCCAGCCTACATCGTTGCCCTCACGGCCGACGCCATGTTCGGTGACCGCCAGCGTTGCCTTTCCGCAGGAATGAATAATTACCTCAGCAAGCCGATCCGAAGACCGGAAATGGAAGCCGTCCTGCAGAAGTCCTGCGAGGCGCTGATAACCGAACGCGGCACCTGAAAAATGTGATTCTCGACACGCTCCGGTCCGCAATGGACCTCTACACCCACCTTCCGCGTTACCGAGAAATCCTCTCGATTCTCTTCAAATATGGATTTGCAGATGTCCTGCGGCTTGTCGCCCTTCAGCGCATTCTGCGAATCGAAGAGGCCACAATCCGGATTCACCCGGACGACGCGATCCTGTCGAAACCTCTCCCGGAGCGACTCCGCCTTGCCTTGGAAGAACTCGGTCCGACGTTTATTAAATTTGGCCAGATCCTGAGCAGCCGTCGGGATTTGATCACGAACGACTACTTTATCGAGCTCACAAAGCTCCAGAACAGTGTCCCGCCATTCCCGGGGTCCGAAGCCAGAGCCATCGTGGAGCGTGAACTCGGCCATCCGATGGCCCAGCTTTTTTCCCACTTCAGCAAAAACCCGATCGGCAGCGCAAGCATCGCCCAGGTCCACAAGGCCAAGCTGCCGGACGGCACCCAGGTCGCGGTCAAAGTCCAGCGTCCGGATATCGAGAAAACGATTGCGCTCGACGTGGCGATTCTTCACGACCTCGCCCGGTTCGTCGAAAAGCATGTCCCCGAGTCCTCCGGGCTCAATCCCACAGGGGTCGTCGAGGAATTCACCCAGACGCTGCAAAGAGAATTGGACTTCGAAAATGAAGCCTCGAACGCAGAGCGATTTGCCGAACAGTTCGAGGGCAACCCGGACATCCGCGTTCCCAGAATTTACCGCGACCATTCGAATGCCCGTGTTCTCACGATGGATTTCATCACCGGCACCTCGATCACAGATCACGAAGGCCTCGTGGCCCAGGGCATTGATCCCGGCAAACTGGCCGTCACCATGACAGGCCTTATTTACGAGCAGATTTTCACACACGGGTTCTTTCATGGCGACCCGCACCCGGGCAACATGACCGTGCTGCATGACTCCCGCATCGTCCTGTTCGATTACGGAATGATGGGCAAGTTCACCCCTCAAATGCGAGAGAGCATCGCGCTTCTTGTCAGTGGTCTCGCAGAAAAAAAGCACACCCAGACGACCCACTCGATCCTCGACTTGTCGGAGGAGGGGATTGCACAAGACCAGATGCTCCTGCAGGCGGAAGTCGAAAAATTCGCCGAGCAAAACCTGAGCCGCCCCCTTTGCGAGATCAGCCTCGGAGCAGTCCTCAACAGTTTGCTCGATCTTCTCCGCGACAATCACCTCCGAATGCGCCCGGCCTTCTATCTCGGCATCAAGGCGCTTGCCCAAGTCGAGGCGATCGGACGCGAACTCGATCCGAATCTCAACTTCATTCTACTCGGCGAACCCTATGCCTCGCGCGTCCTCCTCGGAAAATTCGGTGCCGGCCGAGTGGGCGGGATCCTCAAGGGGGTCGCCCTCGAAGCCCTCGACTTCCTCCGCGACTTTCCCGGCGATTTCCGGCAGTTCTACCAGAGCGTCCGCCGGGGGAAGATCAATATTCCACTCGAACATAAAATCGATCCCAAGGGATTCGAACCTCTGCGCACGACTCTCGACTCGATTGCCAACCGCCTGACCAACGCCATCCTCACGGCCGCTGTGCTCATTTGTTCCAGCATCGTCCTGCTCGCATCGGTTCCGCCTTATGTCGCCCATGTCAGCGTTCCAGGCGCGATAGGGCTGCTTTTCGGCACGTACATGTGCCTCCGCCTCGTGTTCTCCATCTGGAAACACGGCGGCTTGTAAACGCCACGGGCCTGCGCCGCAGAAAAACTCAAGCGGCGCGCAATTTTTTGCTCAAAGAAAGCCAACCGGGCCTTTCACAGGTTGTTCACAATTCTACAAGTCCACGCACCTAATCTGGATATGAATAACATCATATAATATA
>JBAXTX010000064.1:0-14838 GCA_037129975.1 Verrucomicrobiia bacterium
TCAGCGTGTTGCCCGACCAGGCGGTCACCTGCGGCTGATAAACCGTGATCGCGGCACCACCTCCGGTGAATGTCTTCGGCCAGCCGTCGGTCGTGTTGTCGGAGCGGACGGAAGTCAACGGGAGGACAATAAAAACCAACGCAAGGAAGGAGGGAATCTTCATGAAGAATACCGCTACCACAAACGACCGGACAGCGCGAGGAGAGAAAACGATTTTTCCGTGGCGCAGGTTCGTGAAAACCGGCATCCGCCCGTTGGGAAGTTGAGTATCGCCGCGCCGGGGCACGGACACCAGCGGTGCACCCGATTACTTTTCGACGACCGGTGCCTGTGCTGTCTGTGCCGCGTGACGGGCGTGGATCCGCGCCGTGAAAAAATCCCACAGCACGAGCGAGAGCGGATAGACGATCAGCGCCAGGAGCAAGCCGGAGGGCACCACTCCCGCCAAAAACGGAATGGGGGCGTGTTTGAGGATCTCGAAAATATCGTTCGTGGGAACCTCGGACGGCCCGTGCCAAAGGATCAGGCAGCCGATGCGATATTGGGCGTAGATGCAAAATGCCATGGTCAGCGGGTTGCTGATCCATGTGGCGGCGACCGCGGCGGGCACGTTCACCCGAGTGAGATAGGCGAGCAGCCCGGCTCCAATCGTCTGGCCGGGCGCCGGGATCATCGCGAAAAACGCGCCGACCGCCATGCCGCCCGCAAACCGCTTGCGAGTCGGATGCCAGAGCTGGCTGTGAAACAGGCGGTCACCGAGCCTGCGGTGCAGCCAGGTCCCCCGGATGTGCTTGATGCGCGGAAGGTGGCGCAGGTATTTTCCCACACGGGAGCGTCGCCAGTGGATTGGTTTCATTTATCTTTTTGCGATCGGGCTTGCCAAGCGGTGCCGGAAGAGTTCTTAATGCACACCTTATGAAGAAGATCGAGGCCATCATCAAACCCTTTAAAATGGAAGACGTAAAGGAAGCGCTCGCGGAGATCGGCATTGAGGGCATGACGGTCACCGAGGTCAAGGGCTTCGGACGTCAGAAAGGTCACACCGAAATCTATCGCGGCAGCGAATATACCGTGGACTTTCTCCCGAAGGTCAAATTCGAAGTCGTCGTCACCGACGCGATGGTCGAAAAAGCGGTCGCCGCGATTTCCGCATCCGCCAAAACCGGAAAAATCGGTGACGGAAAAATCTTCATCCTTCCGATCGAGAACGCGATCCGCATCCGCACCGAGGAAGTCGGCGAAAACGCGATCTGAGTCCTGTGATTTTGCCCGACTGGATCGCGGTCGTCGTTCTGGGCATTGTCGAGGGAGTCACCGAATTCATTCCGGTTTCCTCGACCGGGCATCTCCTGATCGTTGAGCACTGGCTGGGAGCCCGCACCGATCTTTTCAATGTGGTCATCCAGTGCGGCGCCGTGCTCGCCGTGATCCCGCTTTTTCAAAACCGGATCGCCATGCTCCTGCGCTGGCGCGAGCCCGCGAGCCTCACGTTGAACCTGAAAATTCTCACGGCTTTCCTGATCACCGTGGCCGGCGGTCTCGTGATCGACAAATTGGGAATCAAGCTTCCGGAGACCGTGCAGCCGGTGGCGGCCGCCCTCATCCTCGGCGGCGTGCTTTTTGTTGTCGTGGAGACCCTGATGAAGCGGCGCGGCTTCACGGAGGAGATTTCCTGGCAGGTTGTCGCGATCGTTGCGGTCGGGCAGTTGGTGGCGGCAATTTTCCCCGGATCTTCCCGCTCGGGGGCGACCATCATTTTTGCCATGATGCTCGGTGCCGGGCGCGTGACGGCCACCGAGTTCTCCTTCCTTGTCGGCATCCCGACGATGCTGGCGGCCGGCGGATACAAAATTCTCAAGGGGCTGCATTCCGGGATTCCCGAGGACTGGGGGATGCTCTTTTTGGGAAGCGTTGTCGCGGCGGCGGTCTCGTTTGTCGCCGTGAAGTGGATGCTGCGCTATGTGCAGCACCATACGTTCATCAGCTTCGGGCTTTACCGGATTGCTCTGGGTGCCGTCCTTTTCTGGCTCCTGTCCTGAAGCCCGGGCGCACGAAGGATCTGATCCGCGGAGATCCTCAGGGGGAAAGGGCTGGCATGACAGCCGGTTTGCGACGGATGACGCGCAGGGAATGCGTGAAGGAGAGACGGTCGGGATCGACGTGCTGGTGCTGGGCCGCCTCGTTCATCAAAGTCCGCACAGCCCGATGAGACGGCATCATCCCGTAAAACTCCTGTTCCACGAGTTTGGGGTTTTGCTGCGCAGCACCACCCGGCCGCCGCGCAAATGGGGTGTGTAGATCTTGATTTCCGCCAGATCCCGGCCCACACTTACCAACTGCATTCCCCGGCTTCATACGCCGACGGCCCGGTGTCAAAGCCATGCTGCATGGAAATCCGCATGAATCTCCCCGCCCAGAATCCTCATGATCTTCACAAGCCGTTGTTTCAAAGATGGGTCCCGCACTTCCCCAACCAGCCGTCCCGCCCGTGCCCCCTGTGATGAGAAGCGTCGGCGATAGTCCTGTCACAGCCCTGCCGGAGCCAACGTTCGGGGCACCCCCGGCCCGGCTTGTGACCCGGCCGGTTCACGTTTGGAGATTCGTTTCTGCCGACCGCGACCCGCTCTCGGATACCGAGCGCGAGCACGCCGACAAATTCCAGTCCGAACCGGCACGCACCGCATTCGTCACCGGACGATCCGGAATTCGGCGCGCCGCGGCGATCTACACCGGCATGGCGGCGCGGGATCTTGTGGTTTCGCAGACCCCGTCGGGGAAGCCGTTTTTTGCAAACGCGGAGATTCATTTCAACCTGAGCCATTCGGGCGGGGAGGTCGTGGCCGCGTTCTCCTCGGAGCCCGTCGGACTGGACATCGAATCCTCCGGACGTTGCCGCGATTTCGCAGAGATCGCCCGTCGGTTTTTCCATCCCGAGGATGCCGCGCTTATTTCTCGGGAAGACGATTTCCTCCGCCACTGGACGGGAAAGGAGGCGATTCTGAAGCTGGTGGGATGCGGACTCTCGGGCGGCTTGGAGCGGGCGCGGACAACGGCGGCAGGCGAGGGGATGCTTGACGGACGACGGGTTTGGATCGAGGGGTTTCGCATGGGTTCGCACCGGGGATCGGTCGCCTCATTTCAGCCGTTCGAGGTAAAAGGCTGGTTTCAAATCTGAAAGCTGCTACAGTTTCACGCTACATGTCATTTCAAAACCTTGGCCTCTCCGAGACCGTGCTGCACGGTGCCCAGCGGATGGGGTATTCCGAACCGACCCCGATCCAGCTCCGTGCGATCCCGGTCATCCTTTCCGGCCGCGATCTGATTGCCTCCGCGCAGACCGGCACCGGCAAAACGGCCGCCTTTGCCCTGCCCGTGCTCTGCAAGCTCGACCATCGCGAGTCGAAGATCCGCTGCCTCGTTCTCGAGCCGACCCGCGAGCTCGCGAT
This sequence comes from Verrucomicrobiia bacterium, assembly GCA_037129975.1. GTDB lineage: Bacteria > Verrucomicrobiota > Verrucomicrobiia > Chthoniobacterales > Terrimicrobiaceae > QYQL01. The sequence goes on from JBAXTX010000064.1 coordinate 3,447, forward strand.
GCAGGTCGAAACCGCCTTCCGCGACTACATGCGGTTCATGCACACCGAGGTCACGCTCATCCACGGCGGCGTCGGTTATGGCAAACAAAAAGAAGACCTTGCCCGGAAAGTTGATGTCGTGGTCGCCACGCCCGGCCGTCTCCTCGACCACATGCAGCAGGGCGCGGTGGACCTCGCCGGCCTCGAGTTTTTGATCCTCGACGAAGTGGACCGCATGCTCGACATGGGATTCCTTCCCGACGTCCGCCGCATCGTCGAGCAGTGTCCGAAAGCCCGCCAGACGCTGCTTTTTTCGGCCACGATCCCGGAGGAAATCGGGCGGCTCGCTTCCTGGTGCCTCAAAGATCCGGAAAAAATCGAGATCGGCTCCTATCACTCGCCGGCCGAGACCGTCAACCACGCGCTCTACCCGGTCGCCGTCGCCCAGAAATTCGAGCTCCTCCTCGCGCTCCTCGCCCGCACGAATTTCGACAGTGTCCTGATCTTTTCGCGGACCAAAGACGGTGCCGACCGGATCACGCGCGAGCTGAAAAAGAACAACCATTCCGTGGTTGCTCTTCACTCGAACCGCACCCAGAGCGAACGTGTGGAGGCGCTCGAAGGGTTCAAGGCCGGACGTTACGAGGTGATGGTCGCCACCGACATCGCCGCCCGCGGGATTGATATTGCCGGCGTCAGCCATGTCGTGAACTACGACGTGCCCCAGCATCCGGAGGACTACGTCCACCGCATCGGCCGTACCGGCCGCGCCCAGAACGTCGGCGATGCGTTCACGATCATGACCGCCGAGGAACTCCCCCACATCAAAGACATCGAGCGATTCATCGGTCAGTCCGTCCCGCGCCTCAAGCTCGACAACTTCGAATACGTCTATACCGCGATATTCAACGAGGCCGAAGCCGCCGCCGCCCTCAAATCCGCCAAAGGCGTCCGCACCCACAAGGGAATGCGCTTCGGCTCCAAACGCAGGAAATAGCGCCCCTCATCGAGTCAGACGTGCGGATCGCCCGCATCTTCACCGACCGCACGTTCAACGAAATCCACGGTGGAAGATATTAGAAATCTTTAATCTGGCGGGTGTCGGGATTCCAATGATCCCCTGCCATGGTTTTTGCATTATGAAAATCCTGTGTTTCCTCGCTCTGGCGGTGCTTCCCGCGTTTGGCGCATCCACCGCGTCGCCGCAAACGATCAAGAACCTCAACGCCGCGTTCCAAGGCGAATCGAACGCCTCGAACCGCTATGCGGCTTTTGCAAAAAAAGCCGACAGCGAGGGGCTGCCGCAGGTTGCCAAACTCTTCCGCGCCGCATCGGCCGCCGAGGCGATCCACCGCGACACCCACAAGGCCGCGATGATCGAGCTCGGCGGAGCGGTCGAAAGCTTCAAGCTTGACGACGTGACCCCGGGCACGACCGCCGAAAACCTCAAGGCCGCCATCAAGGGCGAAACCCACGAGCGCGACGTAATGTATCCGGAGTTTCTTGCCGCCGCGAAAGCCGATGACGCGAAGGCCGCGATCCGCACCTTCCAGTTTGCTCTGGCGGTCGAGAAGCAACATGCCGAACTTTATCAAAACGCGCTCGACCACCTCGGAAAGAATGCTCCCGAGGATTACTTCGTCTGCAAGATTTGCGGATCGACCCTCACGGAACTTCCCGCAAAAAAATGCCCGGTTTGTCGGAACGGCCGCGACGAGTACAAGAAAATCAATTAGCCCGATGCTTCCCGATCCGCTCCATCCGGCGATTGTTCACTTTCCGATCGTTCTCCTGCTCCTGGGTGCTCCGCTTGCGCTCTTTGCGGTGTTTGTCAGGAAATGGAATCTTCCCGTTCTTGTTGCGATCGTGCTGTCGCTCGGATCTGCGGGGGCCGTGGTCGCGACGGTGACCGGCGGGAAGGCCGCCGAGATGGCAGGGGAACTGCCGGACGATGGCGAGCTGGCACTCGACAGGCACGAGGGATGGGGGAAACGCGCCCGCATTGCCGCAGTGCTTGCCTCCGCACTGGCAATCCTTTCCGCCGCGCTTGTCCGCAAGCCTGCTGCGGCGCGCATGGCCGGGGCTGTTGCCGCGATCGCGGCCGTCGCCGCCGCGTTCTCCGTGGCGCAGGCCGGCCACTACGGCGGGCAGATGGTTTACAAATACGGCGTCGGGGTCAATGCCTCCGCAAGCGTCGGCGGCGCATCAACAGAAGCTTTGCAGCCGAAAGCCGGGGAAGAAAAACCCAAGAAGGCTGACAATGACTGAGGATCGTTTGGACAACGTCCGGTTTGCCGCTGGAAACCCGCCACGGTAGCAGATAAGCTGGATATCCATGCGGATTCTTGTCGCCGAGGATGATGCCCAATTGCGCTCCCACCTGAAGCATGCGCTTCAGCAGGGCGGCTATGTCGTGGATGAAACCGGCGACGGACAGGAGGCGCTCTGGCTGGGAAAGGAGAACGCCTACGATGCCGCCGTGCTCGACATCTCCATGCCGGGTATGGACGGAGTCACCGTCACCCGTGCCCTTCGCAAGGCGGGGAAAACGTACCCTGTCATTCTGTCCACGGCCCGCGGCGAGCTTCGCGACAAGGTCGGCGGGCTGGATGCCGGGGCGGATGATTACCTCGTCAAGCCGTTTTCCACCGAGGAGCTGCTTGCCAGGCTCCGTGCCGTGCTGCGCCGCAGGCGGCCGGATTTGAGCAGCGTTGTGAGGGTGGGGGATCTGGAGCTCGACCTTCGCACGCGTCTGGCGAGGCGTGCCGGATGCGATATCGTTCTCACGAACCGGGAGTTCGCGCTTCTCGAGGTGCTGGCCGAGGCCTCGCCCCGCACGGTAACCAAGACAAGCCTGGTCGAGCGCGTCTGGGACCAGCACTTCGACTCCGGGACGAATGTGCTCAATGTCTATGTGAACTATCTCCGAAAAAAAGTGGACCTTCCCGGTATGCCTCCCCTGATTCACACGGTCCGGGGAGTCGGTTTTGCCCTCCGGGAGGAAGCGGCGTGAATTTCCGGCTCCGCATGGCCGCCTGGTTCGGCCTGGCGCTGGCTGTGATTGTCGGACTTCTCATCTTCACCGCCCACCATCACCTCGACCAGGAGCTCCATTTGGAAAAATGGGACCGCTCGCATCCGAAGTTTCCGGACTGGTCGCTGCACGGGAGCTACACCGACGCGGAGGTGCAGGACATCCTCGGGGAACTGATCCAGGTTTGGATCTGGGTTGGCCTGCCCGCCCTGGGCCTCGCGCTGGGAGCGGGATTTCTGCTCGCAAAGCGTTCGCTCCGCCCGGTGAGGCGCATCAACCGCGCGCTTGCGGAGAAGACCACCGGAACCCTCAAGACCGGAATTCCTCTGCCCGAAAAAGATCCCGAACTCGCGGAACTGGTTGCCCAGATCAACGCGCTCCTCTTTCGCGTGGGAAACGCCTACGACGAAATGGCGGCGTATTCCTCCCGCGTGGCCCACGAGCTCAGGACGCCGCTCACCCTGCTGCGGATGAGGATCGAGCGCTCGGCCGAAGAGATGCCACCTGACCTTTCGGACGAGCTCCAGGACGAGCTCTCCCGTCTTTCAAAATTCGTCGAACGCTCGCTGCTGGCCGCGCGGGCGGAGTCCGGGCGCCTCGATGCCCGCCAAGATCGTGTCGGCCTTTCCGATCTGCTGGAGGATTTGAGGGAACCGTATGAGATCCTTGCCGGGCAGGCGGACATGGCGATGGACTGGAAAGTCGCATCGGATTTGCGGGTGGTTTCCGACAGCGATTTTCTGCGGCAGATTCTTCACAACCTGCTCGGCAACGCCTGCCGGTACGGGGTGTCCGCCGTGAGGCTCCGCGCATGGGCGACCGGGACGCGCACCGTCTTCCTGCTGGCCAACAACTACCGGGTGCAATCCCGGGCCACCGGCGGGCTGGGGATCGGACTTCGGCTGGTCCGCGCGCTCGCCGGCAGCATGGACGGACACCGGTTTGCCTTTCGCGACAACGGCCGGGTTTTTGCCGTGCGCCTTGTTTGGAAACTCTCTCATGACACAGCCCCATGAAACCGATTGTTGATCAGGATCTCAAACAAGCCACCGAATCCCTTGCCGGACATACCGGCGTGGTCGGCGTTCAGCCGCTGCCCGGACGCACGGCCTTTGAGATCGCATTCGACCCGGCGAAGCTTTCGGATGGCGAGTTGCGGCGGATCGCCGAAGAGCATGTTCCGGCCCCGGCCCTGCAGAAGCGGACGTTCCGGCTCGACGGGGCCGCCTGCGAAGCCTGCGCGATCCGCTTGGAATCGAAGGTGGAAAAAATCCCCGGCGTCCGGAAGGCCACCGCGACGTATCTGGGAAAAATCCTGTGCCTGACGTTCGACGACTCGGTTTCCGACGAGGAGTCCGTGATGAAGGGCGTCCGGGCGACAGGCGCGGCTGTCAGCGACTACGAGGCTCCGAAGCCGGATGAGGACATGACATTCCGGCAGAAAGTCCGCGCGGGGGAACTGAACGAGGAAATCTCGTGCGCCGTGGGGTTTGTTTTTCTCATCGTCTCGAAGATCTGCGATCATCTGGATCACGTTCCCGACGAAATCACCTGGGCGCTCTACGCCGGGGCCTACATCTTCTGCGGACAGCAGGGCGTCCGCTCGGCGATTGCCTCGCTCCGGGAAAAGGTTCTCGATGTGGATGTGCTCATGGTGCTTGCGGCGATCGGCGCGGGCATTGTCGGGCAGCCGTTCGAGGGGGCACTCCTTCTCTTCCTCTTTTCGTTTTCCAACGTTCTTCAAAGCTATGCCCTGCAGCGCACGCAGAAGGCGATTCACTCGCTCCTCAAGCTCCGTCCGGACAAGGCGCTCGTGAAGCGCAACGGCGGCACCGAGCTCGTGCGCGTCGAGTCGCTCCAGGTCGGCGACATCGTCGTCGTGCGTCCGGGCGAGCACATTCCTGTGGACGGAAAAATCACCGAAGGCAGCAGCTCGGTGGACGAATCGAGCCTCACGGGGGAATCCATGCCGGTCTCGAAGACGGTCGGAGCCCCGCTCTTTGCGGGCACTCTCAACCAGAGCGGCGGGCTCGAGATCGCGGTGACGAAGCGCGCGGAGGACTCGACGCTCGCCCGCATGGTCAAGCTGGTCGAGGAGGCGCAGGCGGAAAAATCCGGAACCCAGCGGTTCCTCGAACAGGCCGAACAATACTACGCGACCGGCGTGATTGCGTTCACGGCGCTGGTGTGGATCGTCCCGTGGCTGCTGTGGGGCGAGACATTTGCCGAGGCATTTTATCGCGCGATGACGGTGATGGTCGTGGCCTCGCCGTGCGCGCTCGTCATCAGCACGCCGGCCACGGTTCTTTCCGCGATCGGCGGGGCGGCCCGCCGGGGGATCCTGATCAAAGGCGGCTCGCACCTCGAACGCACCGCGCAGATTGACATCGTGGCTTTCGACAAGACCGGCACGCTCACGGTCGGACGTCCGACGGTTACGGAAATCGTGGACGCCAATGGTGCCCACAAGCTGGACGCTCCGCTTCCAAGCCGACTTGCGGATCTTCTGGCCGCCGCCGCCGCGCTCGAATCGAAGTCCGAGCATCCGCTTGCCACGGCGATCATCAAGAGCGCCGCCGCGCTGAGCCTCGCCCTCCCCGAGGCGACGGATTTTCAATCCACGGCCGGCAAGGGCGCGGAGGCGACGGTGAATGGCGCGCGCCTTGTCATCGGCAGCGAACGCCTCTTCCGCGAACTCCTCGCCGCGGGCATGGATCCGATCGCCACCCATTCCGCTCCCCTCTCGCAGCACGGAAAAACCTGCGTCTGGATCGGCGCGCGCGTCGGCGATGCCGTGTCCGCCCTGGCGGTTCTCGCGCTGGCCGACACGATCCGGCACGAGGCCCGCGACATCGCCGCGAGCCTCCACAAGCTCGGCGTCAAAAAGGTGGTGATGCTCACCGGCGACCAGCGCGCGGTCGCTCACGCGATCGCTGCGGAGGCGGGCGTGGATGAAGTCCTCGCCGAGTTGCTCCCGGAAGACAAAGTCACGGCGATCCACCGACTCAAAAAGCAGGGTCGCGTGATGATGATCGGCGACGGAGTCAACGATGCTCCCGCCCTCGCAACGGCCGACATCGGAGTGGCCATGGGTGCCGCCGGAACCGACATCGCCATGGAAACCGCCGACGTCGTTCTCATGGGCGATAAGCTCGAAAATATCCCGCTCCTCCTCGGGATCGCCCGCCATGCCAGACGCGTCCTCTGGCAGAACCTCGTCTTCGCCTCGGGCGTCATCGTCGTCCTCCTCATCGCGGCCTTCGGAATCAACCTCCCGATCACGATGGGCGTCGTCGGCCACGAGGGCAGCACCGTCATCGTCTGTCTCAACGGCCTCCGCCTCCTGCTCTACAAACCACGAAAGGTGATCAAATGACGAAGACGCTCCTGGCTCTCCTAACAATTGCCTTTACGGCAGCCGGCTTCTCCTCTGCGGCCCAGTCCATCCCGCCACCCGCTGAGGGCCGGTTTTATCACGGCTGCTACCCGGGCGGCATCACCGGGGAGGAGGATGACATCACCGTGCGTGATGTGCTGAGCTACGAGAAGATTGTCGGGCAAAATGTGGCGTGGGTTTACTTTTCCAACAACTGGTATGCCGGTCGCAGGTTCCCCGTCGAAACCGCGACGTGGATCCGCAAACATGGAGCCGTCCCCTACATTCGTCTGATGCTCCGCAGCAGGAACCATGCGATAGGAAAACCGGAAAGGGAATTCACGCTTCAGGCCATCATTGACGGGAAATTTGATGGTGACCTGAAGGCATGGGGCCGCGCCGCCGGGGCATTTGGCTCGCCGTTGATCGTGGAGTATGGCACCGAGGTCAACGGCGAGTGGTTCGGTTGGAACGGAAAATTCCACGGAGGAAACAAGAAGGACGGGTTCGGTCATCCGGGCAAGGCCGACGGCCCGGAACGATTTGTCGCGGCGTATCGCCACATCGTGGACACCGTGCGCTCGGCTGGTGCCGCGAAGATCACCTGGGTGTTTCATTTGGATGCCGCTCAATCGCCCGAGGCGGCATGGAACCGGTTTGAGAATTATTATCCGGGATCTGATTATGTGCATTGGATCGGAGTCAGTTGCTACGGTCCGCAGAAACCATCGGACGGTGAGGAAGAGATCATTGGTTTCCGCGAAAAATTCGATCCCGTGTATGACCGCATTGTGAAGCTGGCACCGGACAAGCCGGTAATCATTCCCGAGTTTGGCTGCACGTCCGGCAACCCCCACATCAAGGCGGAAGACTGGGCGCGGGCGGCCTTGGGCGATCTTCTGTCAGGCCGGTGGCCCAATGTGCGCGGCTTTTCCTGGTGGAATGAACGATGGGAAAATGACGACACCCCCGCGCACAACACGACCATGCGGGTTCAGGACAACCCCGCGTTGGGGCGCGTTTTCCTGAACTCCTTGAACCAGCACGCTTCGGATCTCGTGAATATCTCCGACAAGCCTGCGGGCTCCCAACAAAGCGATCACAAGCTGTCGCACAATTTCCAGTCCGGACACCCGGAGCCCCGGCCCTGATGCTGTCGGGAGCGGAGTTGACAAACCGCAGGATATCAACGAAATCAACTGCGTGAGGTGCGTTTTACTCGGACAAGTTCGAATCATTTGCGTGCTGGCCGTGCTTCTGATGGCCGGCGGGCAGGCGCTGCATGCCGGCCTCGATCTGGCGTGTTCCAAGGACCAGCCGACAGAGGAGCATTCCTCCTGCCCGGATCGTCAGGACTGTCCGGTTGATGACGCCTGCGCGCACTCGTGCGGCATCATGGCGCAGGTCGAGGATTCGGAATTTCTTTTCCTGGTTCCGCCTTCGGGTTCCTTCGTCGTCCAGAACGAGACGTGTGAAGAGGGGCACTGCCCGGAGATCGATCACCCTCCTCAGTTGTCCTGACTAAATCCGGGCGCGGTGCGTCCGTGTTTTTTCGGCTGATCCGGGACTTGTGTCCGCGGTTCGGCCCCATGTGAGCGGAAGCTCATTCCGCAACGCGTGCCTCCTCCAAGGTCGCGCTCCATTCCACACGATACCCATGATGATTTTCCCAAAATATTTTAAACCCGTTCGGCAGTTTTCCAGTCCATGAAGCGGCTTCACCTCCTGGCGTATTTTCTTTTTGTTGCCTCCTCGCTGCTCTCCCAAGGAGCAGCGCAGGCGGCGTCGCGGATTGATGACCTCGTGGCGGCGGCACTGGCGGAGAATGCCGAACTGAAGGCGTTCGAGGCAGAACTCGAGAAGGCAAAGGGAATGCGAACCCAGGCGGGTTTTTTCAAGAACCCGGAGGTTTCCATCGAAGTGGGAGGCCGCGAGGTGCGGGATTCCGAGAACATTTTGCAGGGGAATGGAACGACGCTCGGCGTGGCGATCATGCAGAGGTTCGAATTTCCCGGAAAAGGAACGCTCCGCAAGGCGATCGCAAACAAAAATGTTGAGATTTCCGGGCTGGGCATGGAGCAGTTCCGTCTGGCTCTGGCCGGGCAGGTGCGTCTGCTTGCCCTCGAACACCTGGCCGCGGTGGCCGAAGCGCGGGCGGCCGAGGCGATCTACAAACAGAGTGCCGGGCTGGCTTCCCGGATGAATTCGCAAGCAGACTTCGGAGCGCGGCTGAAGATCGAACTCCGACTCGTGCAGGCGGGCATGGTGGAGTTGGCGGCGGCAATCAAACAGGCGTCGCTGCGCAGCGAGGAGACGCGCACGCGGCTCAACGCCCTGATCGGAAGGCCGCAGGGACTGCCTCTCCACATTGCCGATGTGCTGGTTCCGCCCGCCGGAAAATTTGACGAAAAAGCGCTGGCTCTCTCAGCGCAAAAAAACAATCTGCTGCTCAAAATCCGGCACAGCGAGCTGGTGCGGTCTGCCCGCGAACTCACGGCCGCGCGTCTCGACATCGCGCCCGATTTCTCCATCGGGCCGTTCTTCAGCCGGGATGTTGCCGGCGACACCGAGCAAAATCTCGGGGGGGCGATTTCGGCGACTGTTCCTCTCTGGGACTGGAATATCGGGAACATCCAAAGCGCGAAGGCCCGGCTGGCCGGGGCGGAGGCCTTGCGCGTGAAGGGAGAGCGCGACACGGAAGCGCAAGCCCTGAGCCTGCTCAAAGCCTATGAGCTCACCCGGCGGCAGCTGGGCATGCTCCCTGCCGGCCTCATGGAAGATCTTCAGGAGGCAAGCACGCTGGCCGACACACAATTTCGCGGCGGCTCCATCGGCGCGCAGCTCTATCTCGACGCGCAATCCGCCTATTTGAATTCCCTCCGGATCTCGCAGGGCGCGGTGCTCGATGCGTGGCGCTCCTTTCTGGACCTCACCCTGCTGACGGGGGGGCGTCTCGATGGCTCGGCAACCCCTGCCTCGAACACCATGAAGCCGGAAGCCAAACCATGAAAAGAGCTCTTCTTCTTGCCGTCTCGATTGCCGCTCTCGGCGGCACGCTCAGGCTGTTGTTTTCTGCCAACAGCGTCCATGCCGCCACGGGGCCGGCACATTCCGAAGCCGAGCCATGGAGCTTCAAGCCGGGAAGCGGATTGACCCTGAGCGAGGACGCCACCAAGGCGCTCGGCATGACAACCGCCGAGGTGCGAAGAGCCAATATCATTCCGGAGCGTGAAGCGGTAACGGTCCAGATCAACCGCCCGGCCTCCGAGGACACCACGCCTGACGGAAAATCCTCGGGCTCGTTTTTCCTTCCCTCCGAGGAGGCCGGAAAATTGGCCGCGGGGCAAACGTTCGCGCTTCGGAAAAACGCTTCCTCCTTTGAGGCGGTGGTCACATCGGTGAAGCCGCCCGCCGAGGGCCATGGAGGACTCGTCGAGATCCTCGCGTCTATCGCCGATCCGAAAGCCGAACTCCGCCCCGGCGATTTCCTCGAGGCGCGCCTTTCCCAAACGAAAGGCGCGCTCTCGGGAGTGACAGCCATCCCCGTGTCGGCCGTTGTGGAGTCGGTGCGCGGGCCGTTCGTTTACGCCGCCAATGGCAGCGGCTTCCTTCGCACCCCGGTCAAGCTTGGAGCCCGGCAGAATGGAACCGTCGAGGTGGTGGACGGACTTTTCGAGGGGGATGTCGTCGTGACGAACGGCTCGCCCGGACTCTGGATGATCGAGCTGCAGGCGGTCAATGGAGGGAAAGGCTGCGGAGCCGCACATTAAAATGCTGGAAAAAATCGTTGAATACTCGATGCGCCAGCGCGCGCTGGTGCTGGTGGCCACCTCGGTGCTGGTCTTTGCGGGCATTTGGTCGGCCCTGCACCTCCCGATTGACGCCGTGCCCGACATCACAAATGTTCAGGTGCGGATCGATACGTCCGTGCCCGCGCTGGCACCCGAGGAGATCGAGCGCCTCGTCACCTTTCCCATTGAAAGCGCGATGGCGGGGATGCCGCAAATGGTGGAGCTCCGCTCGCTCTCGAAGTTCGGGCTTTCCCAAGTCACGCTGACGTTCGATGACGGCACCGATATCTACCGCACCCGGCAGCTTGTCATGGAGCGGCTCAAGAGCGCGGAGGCGGCACTTCCCGGCGGGCTCACGCCGCAGCTCGCGCCGATCTGCACCGGGCTCGGGGAGATTTACTGGTATATTGTGGGATACGCGGCCGATGCGCCCAGGCGTCCGGCCGACAAATTCTCTCAGCTCCTCGAGCTCTCGCTGATCCAGGAATACACGATCAAGCCGATGCTGCGGAACACGCCGGGGCTTGCGGAGGTCAACACATCGGGCGGCTACGAGAAACAGATCGTCGTCCAGCCGGATCCGGCCAGGCTTTTCAGCGCGGGCATCAGCTTCGAGGAACTCGTTGATGTGATCCGCGCGAATTCCGAAAATGTCGGAGGCGGGCTGGTCGAGATCGGGAACGAGCAGGTCGTCATCCGCTCGAATACCCGCGTGCGGTCGGAGGCGGAGATCGCCCGGCTCCCCGTTCGCTTCGCGGCCGGTGTGCGTCCGATCCTTGTCGGGGACGTGGCGGAGATCAAAGTGGGGGCGGCATTTCGCACCGGAGCCTCGACGGAAAACGGCGAGGAGGCGGTGATCGGCGCGGCCATCATGCTGGCCGGCGAGAACACCCGCCTCGTTGCCCAATCCGTCCGGGAGCGCCTGGCGGAGATCAAGACGAAGCTGCCCGCAGGCATCGAGATCCGCGACAGCTACGACCGCGCCGAGCTCGTGAACCGGACGATCAGGACGGTTGAGGAAAACCTTTTTCAGGGGGCGATCCTTGTCGCGCTCGTCCTGTTTGCCATGTTGGGAAACTGGCGGGCGGCGATCATCGTCTCGCTGGCCATCCCGCTTTCCTTCCTGTTCGCGATGACCGGCATGGTCGGCTCCCGGCTCTCGGGAAACCTGATGAGCCTTGGCGCGATTGATTTCGGCCTGATCATTGATGG
>JBAXTX010000065.1:0-14367 GCA_037129975.1 Verrucomicrobiia bacterium
ACCTGCTCGGCAACGCCGTCAAATTCACAGCCAGCGGATCGGTTGTCCTCCGCGTTGCGCCCGCCTCCGACCTAGGACGACGGTCCTTGGATTTCTGCGTCGAAGACACCGGCATCGGGATTTCTTCCGAAACGCTCAGCCACCTGTTTCAACCGTTCGTGCAGGCGGACTCGAAGAGGAATCGCCCGTTTGGAGGCACGGGGCTCGGTCTCGCGATATCGAGACGCCTCGCCGAAGCCATGGGCGGAGCAATCACCGTCGCCTCGACTCCGGGCAAAGGCAGCACGTTCACATTCCGCCTCCCGCTGGAATCAGTTTGTGCTGGAGGGATGGCCCCCGTGCCGTCCCATTTATTCATGGGCGCTGACGGCGCATCGCTCTCCAGCCCAAGCGCAGAGACGTCCATGCCCCATGAAGGCAAACTGGTGCTCGTCGTGGATGACGACCAAGCCAGCAGCGTGATCGCAGGCAAAATGCTTCAGAGCCTCGGCTTCCGCGCCGAATTTGCCGCCAATGGAGTCAAAGCACTCAAGGCCTTCGTGCCGGGAAAATTTTCCGCGATCCTCATGGACATGGCGATGCCGGTGATGGACGGGCTTGTTGCCACGAGAAAAATCCGGGAGGTCGAGGCGACTGCGAAAGGCCATGTGCCGATCATCGCGTTCACCGCAAACGTGATGCCCGACGACCGTGAGCGGTGCCTCGCCGCCGGGATGGACGACTTCCTCGCCAAGCCGTTCAAAAAGGCCGAGCTGGCCGCGAAACTTGCCTGCGTTGCGCATCCATCCCGGTGAAACGCTCATCAAAAGCGGCAAATAGCTTGCGTCATACTTCCGGGTCCGTCTGCTGATACCCTTCATCCAAACGAACGAGACATTCGTTTTGACATTCCCATTGCCCGGAAATGACCTGGCACGGCATCTGCTTATCAGGCACTCAACATGTCGCGATTGGCATGTGCAAACCAGGAATTCCCGCCGGAAGCGGCCGGGTTCCTCCAAACAAAAACAAAACAACAACATGAAACTCGCAAAAAAAATCGTTTCGCTGGTGAGCCTGGCGGCTGTCCTCGCGGGCAGTCCGCTTCTCGCCGGGGAGGAAAAAATCTTCCAAGACAAGGTCATCGTGGAAGAGCCGCTCAAGTGGTATGGCGTGGCGCTCAGCACCGGCTGGGACAGCCTCTACATGTTCCGGGGCGTGAACGTGATTTCCCACGGCGTCTACGGAAACAACAGCAACTACGGCTCGGGCATTTACTGGACCGATCTGGCGCTCACTTGGAACATCACCAAGAACGATTCGTTGGCGGTCGAAGGCTGGATGGCGTTCGGCACGCAGAACACATCCTACAAGGAATTCGACCTGTTGGCGACGTACACCCACACCTTTGGCGACCTCGCATTGAGCGCCGGGTACACCCTCTACTACGTGTTCCCGTCGGGATATAACCTGTATGCGAACGAGCTCAACATCAAGGCGGCCTACACGTTCCATGCCGGCAATGCGACGATCACCCCGTCGTTGGCATACTACTACGACCTCGGGCCCGACATCTCCGGAGGCTCGGGATCCGTCAAGCAGAATTCGAGCTACCTTCTCGCCCGTGTTGACGCCTCGATTCCGCTCTACAAGGACATCGTTTCGCTCGCTCCCTGGACCGCCTTCGGGGTGAACTTCCAATACAATCCCAGGGTTTCGAACGGGAATCCCGATTTCTACAATGGCGTGAACAACCTGGAAATCGGTCTGGCCGTCCCGGTCAAGATCAACAGCGTGATCAGCGTGTCGGCCTACGGCGCCTACAGCTACGCCTTCTACAACCTCTGGGGCACAACGAACCCCAGCACGTTCTGGGGCGGCGCGAAGGTCACGTTCTCGTTCTAAAGACAGCGACAACACATAGCCCAAACCCTTCCGGTTTGCGCCGGGAGGGTTTTTTTGCAGTGTGCCGCCTTTCTGGATGCGGCACCGAAGGAAAACGGCCTGAAGAGTCATGAGGATTTATTGCCCGATCAATGCCTGGTTCCTCGCATAAAAACGCCATCAACCGGCGTCTGGCTTTCGATTCTTGGACGTTGTGGAGTAGATGGAGACGAGCCGGGCAACGAGTACTGCGACGTAGAACATGCCGGTGATGGCCTCCGTGACGCAGAGCATCTTCGCAACGCGGGAGACTGGCGTGATGTCGCCGTATCCTATCGTGCTCAAAGTCACGAAGCTGAATTAGAACGCCTCGAAGTCGCCGGCTCCCGCTGCGGAACTTGTGCCGGTGTCCACCCATTTGATCGGCAACTCGATCTGCATGCCAAAAGCGAGGGACTCGGTGATGCCCCACGCATCTCGAATCGTCGGGTCGAGCTTCGCCGTGGATTTGCCTTTGCGCTCGTCCTCGTAGCTGAATTCTGCAGTTACCCGGCGACCGATGAGCGTGGGATCATCATTGGCAAGCCAGTCGCGCTGCCCGACCGCATCAAACCACTTCTCCTCCTGGCGATCCGCGGCAAGCGCCGAAAACCCGGCCGACAGGAGGAATATTCCGATGAGCAAGCCCCCTCGGACAGGGTGTTTTGCGATCCGCTTCAACGCCTCACTTGAGATCTCCGTGCGCGGCCAGGTGGAGCTTGAGGATGCGCTTGATTTCGTCGGTGGCCTCCGGTTGAACGAACATGTCGGTGTGCGAGTAGGGAACGATTTTTTCGGAACGGGCGCCGTCCAGATGCGAGCTCCAATACGGGACGACAGAGTCGCTGGTATTTGCGAGCGGAGATTTCGGCTTGCCGGCGACTCCGATGATCGAGTGGAACGGAGGCTTGACCGGCAGGGTGTTCATCGCGATGAGAAGCGGGTTTTTTTCACTCAGCCCGTTGATGCCGTTCGGAACAAAATGTGTCTTGATGCCGGCCGAGGAAGCCGCGATCTGGATCGCGCCCCTGCCAATATCTCTGACCATCTGACCGGGGATCTGGATCAGTGATGCGCCGAAATTTCCGATCGGGTTGTTGGCCATCGGCGCTCCGCGGTGGGGGGCGGCGACGAAGACGACCCGGTCGATGCGCGGGTTGGCCTCGTAGACGAGCCCTCGCTTGAGCAGCGAGGAGTCTGGTTGCGCCAGAATCTCCGGGGCTTTGCCTTTGAAAATGGCTTTCACCAGGGCATCCTTCGGCGAGATCACTTGAAGGTGGGTGATGACCCCGCCCAGGCTGTGGTTGACGATGACCATGTGGCGAGACTTGGGATAAACTTTGTAAACGCCGTTCAGCGCCTCGCGAAGGTCGAGCGCCGAGTACCCGATCGGATTGCCGGTCGGGTAGGCGAACACCCAGAACTGATATTTGCCGCGCAGCAAGGGGTCGGCTTCGATGTCCGCCATCACCGGCAGCCACATCTGGGGAACCGACATCAGCCCGTGGATGAAGACCAGAGGGATTTTATTGGGGTCGTAGGGCTGCACCAGGAAAAGCCCTTCCTGCTTGAAATACTGCTGCGGCCGCAGCATCCCGAAGATGCCCATGTTCGGCGGGACGGGATAATACCCGAACGGTGCGGAAAGGTCCGCAGCGAGCGGGCGCGTCGCGCCGGCAATGCGTGCTGTCGTTAGCTTGGCAGGATCATACAGCGCGAGCGTCGCGCGGTGAGGCCCGCCGCGATTGGTGGACGGTTCGAAATTGACGACCGCGGTGACCGGTGCGGAGACGCCGACCTTGGGCAGGAAGAGATCGCGCGGGTTCGGGGCGCGATGCACCCCCACCAAGGCCCCGCCGAAGCCGGCTGGCGGCCGTTTCGCAACGAGGCTCTTGTTCTTGATCTTTGCGGTAGGAATCAGATCGCTGAAATACGAGGGATCGCAGCGCCCGGCGGACCAGGTGCTGTCCGACTCAAGACGATAGGTTCCTGTCGGAGTTGCCAGCGTGACCGGAAGGGAAACCTTCCGGGAAAGGACGGCTACCGCAGAGCAGGCTTCGTTGTAAAGCATGCGGTCTCCCTTCGCTCCGCTCTTCGCAACAGCTTTTGCCGCGAGGTCCGCCGCGGCGACGGCAAGCCCCAGACGCTTTTCAAATGTTCTGGCGGAACTCCGGCTCTGGCGAAGCAACCCGGCCGCATCAGGCGAATGCGCATGGGATGAGGCGAAGGATGGGCTCGGACCCATTGCTTCGCGCGAGGCACAGCCGTTGAGGAGGATGACTGCAAGCAGGGAGGGCAGCAATGTGGCGATGATTGCGGCAAGGAGCCGCACGACTTTGTTATCAGGAGCGTGGAGTCGGGTGCTTTTCATGGTGTCTGGAAAATGCGTTTTATGGGGTGGCAAATCCAGGGCGTCCTTCGCGAATCAATCGCGAAAAATCCGGCGAGTCGCCTGCCGCCTTAGCGGCATCGCCGATCAAGGCCCGCTTCTTGAGTTCCGCGAACGGCAGCCCGCCTGTCTCGATCGTGCCGCGCTCATACATCATCTCGTCACCTTTGCCGTTGAGCAGGATGCGCCAGTCCAACGGCAGCCGCTGGCCCTTGGGAGTCTGGGCGCGGATGCTGGTCGTGCAGTTGGTGGTGATTTCGTTATACCAGCGCGGGTGCTCGCGCAGTCCGTTGAGGACGCGCAGGTATTCGAGGAACCGCTCGCGCGCCTGTGCGGCGGTGAAGGTCGTGCGGTAAAGATAGATGTCCTCCATGCGGAAGTTCGTGCGCAAACGGATCACGTCGCGCTCGCCGGAAACGATGTAGATGAGTTCGAACTGCCGGTAGAGCCCGCCGATGGAGGAGTAGCTCTGGCCCGCCTTCACGCGCGTCTCGATGGAGAAACAGACCGGCGGAGCATCGGCGAATTGAAAGCTGACGATGGGATGCGCGATCCAGGGCGAGCCCCAGTAATCGATCGCGATATCAACGCCCGTGATCTGCGAGAGGCGCACGGTGCGCGTCTCCCAGTGTGGTGTGAAATCGGTTTTCGTCCGGTAATCGCAGTTGCGGACATTGTGCAGCGTGACCTCGTCGCCTTTGATCTCCGCCCACGCAACCCGCGCGACATCCGGCTGCCAGTCGGCGTCGCTCGTCGGCTTGAGCGTGCGCCACCAGATGAGCACGACGGCGAATGCCAGGAAGACTGTGCCGAGCTTCCGCCATGCGCCGCGCAGAAAGACCACCGCCGCGAGCACAATGATAACGAATGTCCAAGCGACCGCATTTTTCCAAACCGGAAAGTCAAAGTGGAGAGCGCCAAACGCCCACACGACGCACCCGAGCACGATCAGCCACGCAAGGCCCCAGCACGCACCGCGCACGATGCGAAGGACCGGCGGCAAACGCCGTTCGCGCGATCCGGCTGGTTGCGCTGTGTTCATCGGTCGGGAAAGTTGAGCGAATTGCTGTCCATCCGCAGTATTATTGGTTGCTTTGCGTAGCGGTTGAGGACTTCACATCTTGAACTCGGGAATGTCCTCGGGGGCTCTCGGCACCTCGCGAAGCCGCAGCGCCTGGATGATCTCGTCGAACTCCCTCACGGCATTCTCGTATCCTATCGGCTCGGGCTCCCGCTGCGGCACCGTAAAAACGGGCAGCTCAAAAAAATCCGGAGAATTCCCATCCATGGGCATCACGATAACTGACGGAAGGATTTTTTCAATCTGTCAAGTGCCACGGCCCCTCCGTAGTGGGTCACGAGAGCCGCAAACTTTTCATCGTTTGGATCGAGGTGATGCCTCCGGACAAGCTGCAAAATATCGTTCCAGTCCTTCTCCACATTTTCGCGCTGCGGACTGGAAGCCGCGTGAAGCTTGAGTGCGACCATGTGCGACGGCGAGGGAACATGCACGGTCACCCTCCCGCTCACCTTGGCCTCGGCTTCCCCGCGCAGTTTGGACCAGGTTCCGGGGTTGACGAACATGATGTCCACCTGAGGCCAGCCGGGTTCCGTGTGGGCAAATTGCTCGAATGCCGGAGTCTGTGCCACCACATGGTATCCATACCGCGCCATCACCTCACGCCATGTCCCGCGCGAGGCCTCCGTGCCGAGAAAGTCGACATCCAAGGTCAGACGCTCATACCCGTGTTGGATCATCGCATGCCCGCCGATCAGAAGAAATTCCAATCCCCGCTTCCCGGCCTCGCCCGTAAGCCGCTCGATGAGTTCCAGCGTCATGGGATCCAGTGGAACGCGGGCCGCGACATTCGTCAATCCTCCACGTCACGGCATTTGGCTTCGAGTTGTCGGGCGATCCATTCTTTTTCGGCCATGGTTCAAGGCGCTTCAGAAGACGGTGGTGCCTTGGGCAGGCCGGGGGTGCGGGCGCGGCGGGGACGGGGTCCAGTTGTAGCGGCGGTCTGCCGTCGCATTTTTGTGCGCGGGCTGGCGGGCAGCAGCGGGGCCGTGAGCTGCTCGTAAAGCCGGAACAAGTGCTCGACGCGCTCGCGGTCGCTGTGGAATGGCTCGGCGCGGTAGCAGCGCTCGACCGCACGGTCGAGGTCGGCGTGCGCTTTGGACAACGCGGGCGGCATCGTCAGCGGATCGTAAAGGTCGGCCAGCGTGCTCATCCCCCGCGGCGGCAGGTGCGGCTCGCGCGCGGCAAGAACGGCAGCCGCGCAGGTCTCGACTCTCGCACGCTGCTCGGCCGTCGGATTTGGCCAGGGGAAGTTGTTATAGACGAGAGCGTTTGAATAACGGTAATCGGATTTCAATCGCCCGCAAACAGCACGCATCCAGGCCATATGCATGGCAGAGGTGAGCACACCAAAATGAAAATGCGTCGCACCGGGGATGAACTGCACAGTGTTCGCGCAGATCACTTCCCGCGAGACATATGCGATGGGAATATAGCGGCGATTCTCGGATGAGACCTCGGGCACTGCCAGATAGTCACCATCCGGCTGTGCGATTTGGCGAAAAAGTGTTGGGTGTGAAGCAAAGGCTCGCGTCGTCGGCGCACGACTCGCTAGACGAAATGTCCGAACTGCTTCAACGCGGGCCATTACGCCGGGGAGTCGTCGCAACAGCCCCGGTGCGGCATCTTTCAGCCAAAGGCAATAGCGCTCCTGATTGTTCAGGAAGTCCTGTCCCCCCATGTAGGGACGAATAAGCTGCGCGGCATCCGGTTCGGCTGAGATCAATTCCATGCGCTCTTGAGGCGTGAGCAGAAAATGCCCTCCATCAGTCGGCTTGTTTCCCCAGGACATTTTCGGCACTTCGCAAAGCGGGAAGGATAAGGTCGCGACGGCGCGATCAGGACCGGCAACAAGATAAGGACTGATATTCCTAACTATTGTTACAGTTGGTTCACCATCGTTGGTTTCATAATCGTAGATGCCCTTGTTTGGATTATCGAACATCCCGAAGCCGACAATGACCACATGAACATGCGCTTTGCCGCGTGACTCGCTGGCCCAGGCAAATGTCCGGTGTGCAAAAAGAATCTTTATGCCGAAGTGCTGGAACAAGTGATTCCAAAGCAAGCCGGCTTGTTCACCTTGAGTAATCGAATTCGTTGATACAAAGGCGACTGGAATCCGCGTCCCTTGGATGAATTGACAGGCCTTTGCATACCAGTTTGAGACGTAATCCAGCACACCGTTGCCTTGGATCGAGCGGTCGGCTTGGAGGCGTTCCCACTCGGAGCGGAGGTCGTCAAGGAAAAGCGAGCGGATCACCTTCATGATGTCGCGTTCGCTCGTGTAGTGGGCACCCTGCTGGCGGCGGGCGCGGTCTTGGAGCACGCCTTGGAAGAGCGAGCCGAAGACGGCGGGCGAGATCTTCGCCCACTGGAAATCGCAGCAGATGCTCAATGCCTCGCGCATCGCCTTCGTGAAGATCGGGAAGCCGAGCCGCTCGGCGAAGAGCCCGCCGTTCACGTAGCGGAATCCGTAGCGCCAGTCGGTATCGGCGACCGAGCCATCGGCCAGCGGGTTGTTGAGCCAGTCGAAAAGCTCGTTGAGCTTCGCGGCGAGGTCCGATCCATCCGGGCGGGTTTGGGTGCGGACGAATTGCGTGAAGGCCTCCGGCGCGAAAATAAGATTGTCCTCGGCAAAGAGGCAGAAGAGCACGCGGCAGAGCAGGCGTTCGAGCTCGTGCCCGCCGAAGCCGCCCGCGACCAGCGAGTCGTGAAGCCCGCACATGCGGGCGTAGGCTTTTTCATTCGCGGGATCCTCGGGGTCGAGGCGAACGCGGGTCTGCCCGAGCATGAACGCAAACGCACGGATGCGGCGAGGGAACTCCGCGAGCGTGAAGCGATGCGGCGCGATCGGGCGTCCGGCGAAGAGCGGGAGGTCGAGCTGTTCCTCGGGTTCGAGGTCGTAGAGGACGAAGCTCGCGAAGTCCGAGACGAGGACGAACCGGGGAATTTCATCCCAGCGGTTCTCGCGGGTGAGGTCCTCGATGTAGGTGAATGCCTGGGTCGCCGCGACCGAAAGGTCCTCGCCCCGGCTCTTGTGCTCGACCAGCAGCTTGCCCCGCCAGAGAAGGTCAATCGCCGACGTGTTGCCGCGAAGGTTTTTTACGTTTTCCTCAAACGAGGCAATGGATGCCCGGCGGATGCCGAAGACATCGAAAAATTCGTTTCAAAACGTCTGCTTCTCGGATCGCTCGGAATCCGCCTCCTTCCACCGGCGGGAAAATTTGATCGCGCGGTCGCGGACTTCGTTCCAGGAGAGGTGCGGCATGGCGTGAGAGACTACAGAACTCTTTCAATAGACATCGTCGTGCGTTCCCACGTTGAGAAGCATGACCCGCAGATGTCCGCCCTCCTTCTCGTAAACAATGCGGAGATCATAGCCTGCTGAAAAGGCACGCAGTCCCCGGAGGTTTCCATCCAATGCATGGTTGCGCAGTCTCGGATGAAACGGCTGGTCGATAAAGAGGCGCAGTGACAATTCGACCCGTTTCTGATCACGGTTCGACAGCCGGGCAAAGGCTTTATCAAACCGTTTCGTCGTGTGCAGCGTCATGCCTTGGCTTTGCGCAAATGCCCGATCAACTCGTCTGCGGTGTGGAAGGGACCGCTCACTTTCTTGGGATCGTGCGCGTCCTTGGCCGACGCGAGAATCTCCTCCTCTTCCGCGACGGTGAACCGATACGGCGGCGGCTCCTCCGCAATCGCAAACGGAATGGAGTGCGTGGCGACGACTTTTTTTAAAAAGACGTTCACAGCGGACGGAACATCCAGCCCCAAGGCGTCGAGAACCTTCTCCGCTTTCCTCCTCAACCGTGGTTCCACGGCCACCTGCATCGTTTTCGTGGTCATGGTGAAATTGTGTCGTTGTTTGGTGATTTCGGCAAGGCGGGAAAAGGGGAGTGTCGGCGACGGCAGGAGCACGCGGAGATCACGGAGAGACAAGGAAAAGATGGCCCGCGTCAGGACAGGATTGTTCGTTTCTGCTTTCTGTGACCCGCTCTGGGGGTAATGAGTCGGATTGCCGCACCTTGCCGATGCGATCTGGCAAACCGCTTACTCGCTGACCTTGTTGTTCCGCTGGGCGGATTCAAGTTTTTCGATGGACGCCTCCGGAGCTTTGGCAGAACCCGCCTTATCCGCCGCATTGGCAGTGCCGCTCGCTAAAGCAAGTAACCAGACGCAAAGCGGCAGGGTCATTTTTTTCAGCAGGGATTTGCAGAGAACTCCGGTTGCGTGATGAGGGTTTCCGACAGCCAACCGGAGCCGGTTGAAATGGAGAGCTTTCATCGCGCTGGAGAATGCCATTTCCACTGCGGCTTACAACACAATTTGAGCGAGCTTGTCAGGGCTCCAATCAGACCGGCGGAGAATACCTCCAGGCGCAGACCGACGGGAACGGCAACCGCCACGTCATTCTCCCCCGGCTCAACCCAGTTGATTGCTATTACCTCTACAACCCCGACGACTACTACCGCCTTGCGAAATAGACGACATTTCCCCGAGCCCATGAAACCACACGTCGCCAAGCAGCCCGAAATCACCCTCATATCCCCGGAGGGCAAGGTCGTCCGCAGGTCCGAATTCTTCGAGTGCCCGGAGGTGATCGTCATCGGGGACAAGGGGGTAGCACGGGTCTCACCCCCCACAGTGCCGGTCAAGACGGGCACCACAGGGCGATAAACGCGGAATTTGAGGGGATTCAACCGCGGTTCTTTTTCCCTGCCGACTTCGCTTGCCACGCGCCATGGCGCAGATAGGATTTTTCGGATGGATCGGTTGAGGGATCTCGACAAACTTTTTGCGCACAACCGGAGGTGGGCCGAGCGCCACCGTTCGGAAGATCCGGAATTTTTTAAGAAGCTTGCCCATGCGCAGGTGCCGGATTTCCTGTGGATCGGCTGTTCGGACAGCCGGGTTCCGGCAAACGAGATCATCGGCCTGCCGCCGGGAGAGGTTTTTGTGCACCGCAATGTGGGAAATCTGGTTTCCCTCACCGATTTCAACTGCCTCTCGGTCGTGCAGTACGCCGTCCAGGTTTTGAAGGTCAGCCACATCATCGTCTGCGGGCACTACGGGTGCGGAGGGGTTCAGACCGCGCTGGGCGGGGACGAGCTCGGCATCGTCAACAACTGGCTTTCTCCGATCAACGAGATCCATGCGTCCCACCGCGCGCTGCTCGATGACCTCCCCGGATCCGGGCGGACCGACAAGGTGTGCGAGCTGAGCGTCATCATGCAGGTCCGCAACCTCTGCCGCTCGGCCATGCTCAGAAATGCCTGGCGGCAGGACCAGCAGCTTGCGGTGCACGGGCTGATCTACGGGCTTGAGGACGGCATCCTGCACAATCTGAATTCGACGGTGTTCCGCGATGGCGTGGCGGAAAATATCTGTGGGGAGGCGGTGGGGCGGATCCTGGCGACACCCGGGAGATCGATAAAGTTGTGCCGGTCGCGCCGAGCGTGAAGACGAAGCTCGGGGGGATCAGCAGAAGATTGAAATCATCCAGTCAGGATCGGATCATCGTGAGAATCATCTTGAAGCGCGTGAGCGCCTTGAGGGCGTGTGGCTGACCTGCCGGCATGAGAATCATATCGCCGCCCTGCAAGCGGTGGGGTCGGCCGGAAATCACAATTTCCGTTTCGCCTTCCACCACTTGCACCAATGCGTCGAACGGGGCCGTGTGTTCGCTCAATCCCTGTCCTTCGTCGAAGGCGAAAATCGTCACGCTGCCGACGGACTTCTTGATGACCTCGCGGCTCACAATGGAACCGCCTTGGTAGCTGACGAGTTCAGCGATCTTGGCCGGTTGCGCACCGGCGAGTCCTTTGGATGAGATTTCTGGTGTCATATTTTTCGTTTCAACTGCTCCAAATTACCCTCGATATTCACCGTCACAAGGCGTTACTGACAGTGAGCAACCATACGGCCGGAGAGGAGGAAGCGGATCCGCTTGGCCGGGTCCCACCACGGGATTCCATTGACCGCCTCCGTATCAACAGGCTCCTTTCCAACCCATGTGGCGTATGACCATTTATTGCCGGAACGATTTTGGAAACATGCTTGTGGCACAGAGGCAACCTATTATGCGCCGTTGCAAACAGAGTGTTTTATGAACAAAAAAAACTCCCTGCCCCAGCGAAGGGCAGGGAGTTGAAAATCGTAAAAAACTCAGACGGTGGCTTTGGAGCGCCGAACCATGAACCCGACAGCACCCAGAGCGAGGAAGCCCATGACCCATGTGCTGGTTTCGGGAATACTTGCCACCGCGATGCCGACAGGATTATGCAACCCTGAAACCAGCGACGCGCTGATCGTGGCCCCGGTGGTGGCGTCGTATTTTCCAATCGTGCCGCCAAAAAAGTTCGCAACAAAGAGATCATTTCCCGTGATGGCGATTCCGAAGGGACCGCTCAACCCCGAGATCAGCGAGGCGTTGATCGCAGCCCCCGTCGTGGCGTCATACCGTCCGATCAATCCGGTTGTCCTGCTCGATACATAGAGATCATTTCCCGCGATGGCGATATAGGAAGGGTTGGTCAACCCCGAAATCAGCGAAACGTTGATCGCGGTTCCGGTGGTGGCGTTGTATTCGCCAATCGTGCCGGCATTCCAGTTCGCGACAAAGAGATTGTTTCCCGAAATGGCGATGCCGATGGGACTGTGCAACCCTGAGACCAAAGGGGTGTTGATTGCGACCCCAGTGAAGGCATTGTATTCACCAATCGTGTGGAAGTTGACGTTCGCGGCAAAGAGTTCGTTTCCTGAGACGGCAAGGCCGTAGGGACTGCTCACTCCCGAGATGAATGAGGCGTTGATCGCGGCTCCCGTGGTGGCGTTGTATCTGCCGATGTTGTCGTTGTTGCTTCCGGCATAGTTCGCCACATAGAGGTCGTTTCCCGAGAGGGCGATGCCGAGAGGATTAGTTAACCCTGAGACCAAAGCGGTATTGATCGCGGCTCCGGTTGTGCCGTCGTATTCACCAATCGTGCCGCTGCTCTCGTTGGTGACATAGATGATTTCCGCGCGAACGTTCCCGACCGGCAGGAGAACCGACAAGGCGACACACATGCCCCCAACCAACTGTTTCCAAGAGTTATTAGTTTTCATGGGTTTTATTGGAGCTTGACCATCCTCCGTTTCTTCCTGATGGAATCGTATTTCCCAGCCAGAGTTGTGTCCACAAAGCAATTTCTCCATAAAGGAGAATCACTCGCTGCTGTTTTCATCGTGGAACGGGCATCGGCGCCGGTTCGGGCAGAAGAAATGCTGAACGGGAATCTCCGTATAGCGGGAGAGAGCGATCAGGTTCTTCAATGTCGGAAGCCTGACTCCTTCCTCCCAGTGACCCCAGGTGGCCGCGCCCACACCAAGCTCCTCAGCCGCTGCGGTCGCCTTGATACCATGGTCTTTCCGCCACTGCCGCAACAGGTCGGACAAATTTTTCAATGTCTCCTCCATAATGCTCTGCGGGATTTCCGCAGACAGACAACAAAGCATCTTTCACCAGGAATGTCACGAATCGATTCCCCTTGCGAACTTCCCGAGACGCAGGCGAGGAAATCAGCAAATCTTCTTCCGTTTGTGAAGGCGTTTGGGAATACGGGCTGAAGAAGGTATTGCCCTTGTGGATGAAGCCCGGTGTCTTTTCATTTGGAGCCAATTCGCAGGTTCACATTTGGAATTCTCAACCAGGGGAAATGGTGATAAGGCATCCCTCATGGAGGATGCCCCAGACATCGAATCGATCCGGAGATTTATTTCATCTCTTTCGTTCGAATGCCCGTTTGGCGGAAATCCGGAAGACTGCATTTGCCATGAGACTCGCAAACTGCCAGTGGAGGAACGTTTGCGCACCGCCGCCGCACTTTCCGATGGCCAGTGCATTCAGATTTATCAGGCCCATCTAAAATGCTTTGAGGAGAAACGGAAAATCATTGGTCCAGGCAAGATCCAGGATTGATTGTTTCAGAAATTCAAACCCCGTCGTGGCGGAGGCGAATCGCAGCAAATGACCTGATCCCAACCCCGATAGCCCCCGGCTTTTCCTCGTATCGGACAGCGGGGTGAGCGAAAATGGGGGCGGCGTCGGGTCGGCCCCCATTTTTTAGCTGCGGGGTGACATGGTCACACTGCCTTGCGCTCACAACGCGCTTATGAACGCCTGCCCCTGCATCGAATCCTGGAAGCTAATCAACGCGACTTTCCATTGGATGCACTCTCCATGCCCAGATACAGAAAAATGAACCCCAGAATGGGAATCAGGAGATCTGTCCAAAAAACGACCCCGGCGTTCCCCGGCGAGAAATTCCGCGAATGAACCATCTGGTAGACATGCCCTCCTGCCGCCCCAAGCAGAAAACATGCGGGGCCGACGATCGCTGCGATTCTCAGGCCGTAGCTGCCCCGGAACGCGAGAAGCCCGACGACACCAAACCCCAGACTTGCGAAACCCACCTCGTATTGGAACGGGCTATTCGGCCACCCGATGAACGTTGCCGACACCTCCGCGAAGAAGACGTGCATCACGAAATTGTAGAGCAGGCAAAGCCCGATGGGCATGAGGCAATAATACGAGAGCAAAGCCTCTGTGATTTGTGAGCGGGAAAGTGGTTTCGGCATTCGGATGAGAGAGATTCCCGAGCAGGCCAAGCCGAGGACAAGAAAGCTCAAGGAGAAATTGCTCAGAACGAAAGCGATCAATTTAACGAGCATGATTATCGAATAAAGATCGCCTGCGGGAGGTGCAAGAAGCAAGCTCCCATCCCCCGTTGCCACATCAGGAAAAAATCCCCGGCAGCCCGTTACGAGCCACCGGGGATTGGTGAGAATGGTTACTTGACGTGCGCCGAGACGAGCTTGGTCATCTCGAACATGCTGACTTGCTTCTTGCCGCCGAAGACCGCCTTGAGGGCAGGGTCGGCGTTGATCATCGTCCGCTTTTTGGGATCCTGAAGATTGTTCTTCTTGATGTAGTCCCAGAGCTTCTTGGTCATTG
>JBAXTX010000066.1:0-14236 GCA_037129975.1 Verrucomicrobiia bacterium
CGCGCCAGGCGGGCGACATCGCGGACATCAAGGTTCGGGCTGCTCATGTGCGCCCCTTGGTAGATTCCGCGACAGCGTTTGTCCAGCGCGCGGTCGAACCGGGCGGGCGAACCGCATCAAAAAATAGCGGGGATGGAGGATCCGCCACCGCCTCAACGCACCGGCTGGCGTGACTGGAGAATCCGCTGTTCGGCCGGGAGCTCGGGCGGCTTGCCGCCGCCCCAGATCAGCCTGCTCGGACGTTCGGCGAGATCGCGGAGGAGGAATTTGGAATACGTGGAGGTGACCTTCAGGTTTTCCGAGGTCGCGCGCAGGTCGGTGATCGAGCGCGAAATGTTTTTCTCGTTGTCCCGGAGGAGGGCCTCGCCTTTTTTGGAAAGCGCTTCGATCGAGCCCGCGGCGCTTTCCAGCCGGGCGATCGCGCGCCCGATGCTTTCTTTCCTTTCGGCAAGGAGGCCGCGGGCATCGGCGGCGGTGGCGCGGGCATCGGCGAGCGTGGCCCCGGCGTCCGCCACAACCGGCTTCAACGCGGTGAGCAGCCCCTGGGTTTCGTCAACGAGGCCGCGAATCCGGGCAAGGAGGTCGCTGTCCGCCGGACCGCCTCCGAGCAGCTTGCGCAGGCCATCAAGGGCATCGTCCACATTCCTGGTGAGCTTGTCGAACGAGACGGGCGGGGTGCCTTGGAGCACGTCGTCCTTCGCAAGCGCGGCGGCCCCGGTGGAGCTGTCCTGGATGAGGACGAATTTGTCGCTGAGCAGGGTGTCGGCGGCGATGCTCACGATGGCATTTTTCGAAAGAGGCGGCACATCCGGGAAGAGTTCGAGCGTGATTTCGATCGGGCTCTTCGGGTCGGAGGTCCGCTCGGCGGCGGTCAGCATGCGGACATGCGAGACGACGCCGGCGCGCGCCCCGGCATATTTGACCTGCGAGCTCTCTTTGATACCGGACACATCGGGAAAGCGAACGCGGACGCCGCGGCCGTTGGGCACGAGAAACCTGCTGCTGAGCCCGAGGGCGAGCGCCACAAAGAGCACGATGCTGCAGCCGATCACGGAGAGCGCGATCCAACTGTCGGACGCTCTCTTTTTCAAATTTCCGACGCCTCCATATCCGGGATGTTTATGCGGCCGGAATCCCGGCATCAAGGCTGAACTGGATTGAAACGCCGGAACCTGTATAGACTGCGCCCGAGATGCCAGAAAACAACACCGGCCCGAACCGTCGAAAGAAGCTGACATGGAAGTTCCGGATCTTCCTGTGCTTTGCGGCAGCCCTCGCGGTCTGGCTCCTGCATGCGCCCGTTCTTTCGTGGGGCGCCCGCGAAGCGTTGGCTGCCTGGTGCTCGGCCAACCGGCTGACGTTCTCGGCCGACAAGGTGGATGTGCGGCTCGACGGCCCGGTCGTGTTCGAGGGAGTGCGCTTCCGATCGGCCGCCGGCACCGGGCGCCTCACCGTGTTGGATATTTCCCGGATCGAGTGGCGGTGGGGCGGCGGCTTCTTCTCGGAAAACGGACGACTGATCCGCAAACTCTCGGTCTCCGGCGTCACCGGCGTCTGGGATTTTTCCGGAAAACAGGAATCCCGGGAGGCGGCCGTCGCCGCAGGCGGACTTCTCCGGTTGATGCCCCAAAAAATCTCGCTGTCCGTGCCCGCGCTCGACCTTCTGGACAATGACCGCAAGCTGTCGGTGCGCGATCTTTCCGCGACCTTCAGCGAATCCGACGCAGGGCAGCTTTCGCTCGATGTCCTGACCGTGCGAACGGATTCGTTTTCCCGGGCAATCGGGCCGATCCGGGCGCGGACGGCATGGAAATACGGCACCCTTTGGCTCGCGGCGATGGAAATCCTGCCGGGAATCGCGGTCGGGAATCTTTCGGCGGATCTGCTCCACAACGGCGGGCCGGCGTTATCCTTCACGGCGGATTGCTTCGGCGGTTCGCTGCGCGGCGATGCCGCATGGACCGCAGGAGATGGAACGCTCGACATCGCCGCATGGGCGGCAAATATCCCGCTCGACAGCCTGGCGGCACTCGCAGGAGTTCATGGACAGGCCGCGGGCAAGCTTGCCGAGGGACGCTTCACGTTCCGGGGAAAACCCGGACACCCGGCTGATGCCGAGGCTTCTCTCCGGCTGGTGGCGGAGGGATTCCAATGGAACAAGCGCGGCTGGGAATCTCTCGAAGTCGGCGCGAGCCTGATCCATCGCCGGCTCGTGGTCAGCGAGTTCGAACTGCGACAGAAGGAAAACCGGGTTGGTTTCAGCGGGGAGATTTCGCTGGCGAACGGCTGGTCGGAAATCACGCGGGCCCCGTTTCTTCTCAGCCTGAAAGCCGACATCCGCGAACTCGGGGCGCTGGCCGGGCTTTTGGGTGGCCCGCTGGACGAGGCCGGCGGGCGCATGACAGCCACCGGATCGGTGAGCGGGCAGAGCGGGCGGGTGGATGGTTTTTTGAGCGTCGAGGCTTCGGAGATGACGTTCCGTTCGCTGCCGCCGAGTTCGCTGCGCGCGGAGGCGGTCTTTCGGGAGGGGGGGATCGAAATCGCGAACTGCGATCTGTTTTCCCAAAAGGACACAGCCTCGCTTCGGGGAACGGTTTCGCAAACCGCGCCTTATCAGTATGCGGCGGAAGTGAACGCCCGGATCGCGGATATTGCCGCCTGCCTCGCGCCCTTTCACGCGCCCGGTGCGGAGCAGATCTACGGGGGGGCGCTGGATGTGCGGTGGCAGGGCGACGGCACGGCGAAATCGCATTCGGGAGCCTTCGATGTGAAGCTGGGAGAATTCGTCTCGGGCGCGACTCCGTCCGGTCTCACCGGAGAATTCACAGGCACCTACTCGCCCCAAAATGTCTATTTCTCGAAGCTCCGGATCACAAAAAGCCCGCTCCAGTTCGACTCGCGCGCCACGTTCGCCAGTTCCGGAATCACCCTCAAGGACGTGGAACTCCGCGCCGGCAACACCTCGCTCATCGAAGGCTCGGCCTTTGTTCCCATCAACTTCTTCTCCGTTCTCGAGGGGCAGGACTGGCGGGCGGCAATTGATCCCGAGCGCGAAGCCTACCTGCGGGCCGTCACGCCCCAAGACCTGAACCTCCGCTCCCTCCTCGATCTGGCCGGACAGAATTTCCCGATGGAAGGCCGGGTCCGCTTCCATCTCGAAGCCGGAGGCCCGCCCGCACGGTTGACCGCGAAGGGAGATCTCGTGGCCCAAGATATCGTCTGGAAACAGCCGGGCCTCCCCCCGTCGCGCCTCGGCATCAATTTCAGCGCCTTGGATGGCAAGGCCTCGCTCGACGGGATGTTTGAGACCAAAGGCTTCCCCTCCCTCCTGCTCGCCGCGCACATGCCGTTCGGGCTGGTGCGCACGGACACCGGCAATTGGCGATGGCTCAATCCCACGGGAGCGTTCGATGCCTCGATCGATTTCCCCCGCGCCGATCTCGCCGTATTCCGTCCGCTTTTCCCGAAGCTGCAGCAGCTCGCCGGATCGGTTTA
Organism: Verrucomicrobiia bacterium; assembly: GCA_037129975.1. GTDB lineage: Bacteria > Verrucomicrobiota > Verrucomicrobiia > Chthoniobacterales > Terrimicrobiaceae > QYQL01. The sequence continues at coordinate 3,496 of JBAXTX010000066.1, forward strand.
CGGCAAGCTCGCATTCTCAGGAACCATCGGAGAACCGAAGACCGCTGGCTGGGTCGCGATCAAGGACGGCGCCTTCGATCTCTCCACCGGCATGCCGCCGGTGAGAAAAATCCATGCCTCGCTGGTTTTTGACGGAACCCGCGTGCAGGTGGAACAGTTCAGCGGAGAAATCGGAACCGGGCCGTTTGAAATTTCCGGGTCCGTCGGCCTCGCCGATCCGTCGAACCCGGCATGGAACCTCCACCTGATGGGAAAAAAGATCTCCCTTGCCCGGGAGGTGGGAATCCTGCTTTTCGCGAACGTGGATCTCGCGGCCTCGGGAAACAACGCCTCCGGCGCGCTGAGCGGAGCGGTGCGTCTGGTGGATGCCCGGATTTCCCGGCGGCTCCGGATCACGCCGGGCTTGCTGGTGGAGCCGGAGAAACCGGGCGATGCGGTGATCCCTCCGCCGTCCGCAATGATCCCGGAGCCGTTTGCACGCTGGACGCTCGATGTGAAGGTCGCCAACGAATCCCCGTTCGTCATTCGCGGGAACATGATTGATGGGGAGATCATTCCTTCTGTCACGCTCACCGGCACGCTGGGCCGTCCGGTTCCCGTCGGCCGCGTGACTCTCAAAGACGTGTCGGCATTCCTGCCGTTCACGGTCATGATGATCCCGGACGGGCGGGTGGACTTCCTTCCCGACACACCGTGGGTGCCGATGCTCGACGTTCGCGGGAGCACGCAGACCGCCGGTTACAAAATCCAGGCCTTCGCGTTCGGCCCGATGGATCAGGCCAAGCTGATCCTGCGGGCCGAACCGCCGCTGCCGCAGGAGTCGCTCGTGCTCCTTCTCACGACCGGCATTGGCGGCCGGCCCCCGGAGTTTGGCGCCGCTGCGGTTGGCGGGAGCGGCCTTCCCCTCTTCTTCCTGCAGCTTGACATTCCAGGCGGGGATTGCTTGCAGCCGACCGTCCGGCGTTCCCTCATCTCCACTCGCGGGCAATTCCAGTTCTGGAACGACGAACACGACGGATACCGCCCCTTCCCCGACGAGGCGACCTACACCTGGCGGTTGCAATATTGAATCGGGTTTCACTCCGTCGCCCGAGGCGTGGTGATTGAACGAATCCGGGACGCGGAAATCGCCGGGGGGAAATATCGCCGGTGAAACAATCGCCCCACCGGTGCCGGTCGAGTTGATCGCCAGCGAGACCCCATTGATTCAAGCATCCGGCATGGGCGCGGTGCGTCCGGCGTGGCGGAAGTCTTCCATTTCGCGTTTGAGCGGTTCCCAGTAGGCGCGGTCTTTTTCCTTTTCGGCGCGCACCTCGGCATCCAGCGCCTCGCGCAGGGCGGGGAGATCGCCGGTCGTCGCATGGGCCAGCAGCGGGCGGACGATGCGGGCGGCCTCGGCGGGAAAGCGGGCGGTCAGAGCGACAAGACGTTCCGGGGTGAGGGATTCCTTCAGCCAAAACGCGATCCGCGCAGGAGTCGGTTCGTTTTGCAACGATTGATAGTGCCCCTCGACAAGGGCGGCAATGACAGGCCAGTCTTTCTCCCGTTGCGTCTTCTTGGCGTGGATCAAATCGGGCACGGACAAGAGATGGATTTCCCGGCTGTTCTCATCCGTGAGCGTGGTGCGACGGTTCCAGAGGACATCGAAACCAGGCAGATCCCGCAGCTTCGTCATGAGATCAATTCGGAGCCCCTCGACTCCATCGGCCTTGCAGCGGTAATGTACGGCATGTCCGCGATCAAGGACGGCGGCGGCGAATCGGGGCACCGCAATGGGCATGGCTCCAAGCTCGGCCAAGGCAGCGTGCAGCCCGACGAAGTTCGACTCGTCGGCCAGGACGAGGAAATCCACGTCCTTGCTAAACTGGGCCGCGCCGTAAAACACGCAGGCCTGGCCGCCCATAAGCAATGCCTGAACCTGATGTTTTTGGATCGTAAAAAGGACTTGTCGGATCGGGGTCGGGATCAAGGGTGCCTCCCATGGCTAGGTATTGGGCAAAGATTTTCTCGCTTTCCCGGAAGCGTTCGATCGGGGTGAGCCTCGCCCACTCCTGCCACTCCTCCGGCCAGTCTTCAAATCTCATGACCCGACAAAACTACCCGCGGACCGGCCGGCTGTCGAATGGTTTTGCATGGGCAGGATGGCACCGGGCACCCGACACCAATATTGGCTGGCGCGGAAAGGAGGATGCCTGTTAGATGGCCGATGCCATGAAATCTTCTTTTCTTCTCGTGCTGGCGCTTTGTGGTGTGGGATTCGCGACGCCGTCCGACGACCCCCGGATCCCCGAACCTCTTCGCGCGTGGGAGGGCTGGGCGCTTTGGAAGCAGGACCACAGGGATTGTCCGGCACCCTACAACAAGGCCGGGAAACCGCTCTGCCTCTGGCCGTCACGGATCGCGCTCGCTGTCGGCCCGGACGGCGCGCGGTTTGATTTTTCTGTCGCGGTGTTCAGCGAGTCGTGGGTTCCGCTTCCCGGGAGTGGCGACCAGTGGCCGCAAAACGTGAGGTCCGGAGGCGTGGCCGCGCCCGTCGTCGAGCACGAGGGCCGGCCGGCCGTGAAGCTTCCGGCCGGCACATACCGGATCGAGGGGGAGTTTGCGTGGAAAAAAATCCCGCAGAAACTCGCGCTTCCGGCATCGGTCGGGATGGTTGCGCTGACCCTTGACGGGAAGCCGGTTGAGAACCCGGTGTGGGATACCGGCGGGAATCTCTGGCTCGAACGGAATTCTTCGAGCGGCGATGCCGACAAAGATTTTCTTTCCGTGAAGCTCCATGCCGAACTGGAAGACGGTATTCCCCTCTGGCTGCGCGGCGAGATCGAGCTGATCGTTTCGGGCAAGAGCCGCGAGGAGTCGCTGGGCGGGATTCTGCCGACCGGGTGGAAGCTGGCCTCGCTCGACAGCCCGATTCCGGTCGCCGTGGACGAGGACGGGCGGATGAAGGCGCAGGTGCGTCCCGGCAAATGGACGGTCCGGTTCTCGGCGTTCCGGATCGACAATCCGAAAGAATTCCGTTTTGCGCCGGGCATGAAGCCGGCCGCGCCCGAAGAGCTCATCGCGTTCCGTTCACGTCCGGATTTTCGGATGGTCGAGATCGTCGGGAGCCCGTCGGTGGATGTCTCGCAAATCGCGTTTCCCAAGCAGTGGAGGGAGCTTCCGGTTTACCGTTGGGACACGGCGACCCGGTTCCGGATCGAGGAACGGATGCGCGGCATGGGGCTCCAGAAACCCGGCGGCCTCTCGATCGCCCGCGAATGGTGGCTCGATGAAGGCGGGAAGGCCTTCACCTTCCGCGACCGGCTCACCGGCACCATGCAGGAAATCTGGCGACTCGACGCGGCCGCGGGACAGGACCTCGGCTCCGTGCGCAGCAACGGCGCCGGACAACTGGTCACCAAAAGCCCGGGCACCGGCGCGCCGGGTGTCGAGATCCGCTCGCGCAACCTCAACCTCGAGGCAAACGGACGCATGGAACGCGGCGGCCGGATCTCCGCGACCGGATGGCAAACCGACGCCGACGCGCTCCGCGTGACACTGAACCTTCCGCCCGGCTGGCGGCTCTTCGCTCTCTTCGGCGCGGATTGGGTGCAGGGCGACTGGCTGACCTCATGGACGCTTCTCGACCTCTTCCTGCTCCTGATCTTTGCGCTCGCGGTGGGAAAACTCCGGGGCTGGAAATTGGCGGCGCTGGCTTTTCTCGCGTTCGGCCTCGCCTACCACGAGCCCGGCGCGCCGCGTTATGTCTGGCTCTGCCTGCTCATCCCGCTCGCCCTCCTGCCCGTCGTCGGCCCCGGCTGGGGCCAACGGATTTTGTTGGCGGGAAAATGGGCCGTCATCGCCGCGTTTGTCTTCATCGTCGTGCCGTTCGCCTCGCACCAGATCCAGCAGGCGATCTATCCGCAGCTCGAGCGCACCGGCGGGCCTGTGCCGGTTTTCAACCGAACTGCGGGAACTGCGGGAGAATGGGCTGTCATAAATGGCACGATGGCCGCTGCGGCCTCTCCATTGGCGGAAAAGGCAAAAGACGACGAAAGTTACGTCAGCAGCTTCGGATTGCCCTCCCGCAAAAGAGGAGTGAGCCGGGATGCGTCGAACCTCGCCTACGACACGAAGGCCCGGATCCAGACCGGCCCGGGGGTTCCGGACTGGACGTGGCGGAATGTCTCCTTCGGCTGGAACGGTCCGGTGGCCGCATCGCAGGAAGTCAGGCCCATGCTGATTCCGATCGGCATGGAGCGCCTGCTCACGGTCCTGCGCGTGGCCCTGATCCTCGCCCTGGCGGCTCTGCTGCTGCGTGGCGGGCGGGCGGCGGTTTCCGGGATCCCGCTTGTCGTCCTTGCTTTCCTGATGTTTCTCCCCGCCGCGAACGCGGAATTTCCCGATGCCCAAACCCTCGAGACCCTCCGCACGCGGCTGCTGGAGACGTCGGACGCCTTCCCGAATGCCGCCGCGATTCCGCGCGCCGCATTGCGTCTTCAGGGCAACCGGATGGAAATGGATGTCGAGATCCAGGCGGAAGTTCTGACCGCCGTGCCCCTCCCGGGACGGCTTCCCGCATGGTCGCCCGTGACGGTTTCGCTCGACGGAAAGCCCGCAACCGCGCTGCGCCGGGAGGACGGCTACCTTTGGATCCCCGTGCTGAAGGGTGTCCACCAAGTGAAGGTGACCGGGGTTTTGCCCGACGTCGCGGATTGGGAATGGACGTTTCTTTTGAAGCCGCGCGTGGTGACCATCGAGGCGCGCGAGTGGACGGTCAACGGCGTCTCCGCGGCCGGTGTTCCCGACCAGCAGGTTTTCTTTACAAAAATCCAGAAGAGCACCGCGGGGGAAGCGGCCTACGACCGGCAGGATTTCTCGACGCTCGCGGTGGTGGACCGTCAGATCGAGCTCGGCCTGGTGTGGCAGGTTCGCACCACGGTGCGGCGGCTCTCGCCCGGCGGCAAGGCGATCGCCCTGCGTGTCCCCCTCCTCGCCGGCGAGAACGTTCTCACCTCGAACGCGCAGATCAAGGACGGGCGGATCGAAGTCCGGATCGGCGCGCAGCAGGATGCCTTTTCGTGGGAGAGCGAATTGAGTCCGGAGGCCGTTTTGTCGCTCTCCGCGGGGGCATCCGATTCCTGGACCGAAGTCTGGCACCTGATCGCCTCGCCGGTTTGGAACGTCACGATCTCCGGGCTGGCACCTGTCTTCGAGCCGGGCAACCCCGACCTTGTTCCGGTATGGCATCCGTGGCCGGGCGAGGGAGTAAGCCTCGCGATCAGCCGTCCGGTGGCGATCCCGGGTGCCACCGTCACGGTCGAAAAAGCCGCGCAGGAAGTGACGCCCGGAATGCGCCAGATGACATCCCACCTCACGCTGAGCCTGCGCTGCAGCCTCGGGGAGGATTTTCTCATCACCCTGCCCGACCATGCGGAAGTCGCCTCGCTGACCCTGAACGGCGCGGCGATTCCGGCGAGGATGGACAAACGCAGCCTCATCGTTCCGCTCCGTCCGGGCGAGCAGGCGGTTCGCGTCGAGTGGAAAACGAACGTGCCCCTCGGCCTTCGTTCGCGGGTGGAAGAGGTGAAGCTCCCCGTCGGAAGCGCGAACATCAACACCGTTCTCAATGTGCCGGCCAGCCGCTGGGTTCTTTGGGCGGGCGGCCCCCTGCGCGGGCCTGCGGTGAGGTTCTGGACCGTGCTGATTTGCTCGCTTCTCGCGGCAGCGATGCTCGGTCGGCTGGCGGCATCGCCGCTGCGCACGGTCGAGTGGGCGCTCCTCGGGATCGGTCTCACCCAGGTGCCGTTGCCCGCGGCGCTCCTCGTGGTGGCGTGGCTGTTTTTCCTGTCCTGGCGCGGACACGCTTCGTTCCTGCGCCTCCCGGCATGGGGATTCAATATCTTCCAGCTTTTGCTCATCGCGGCAACCGCGACCGCGCTGTCGGTCTTCGTGGCGGTGGTGGCCGAGGGACTCCTTGGCAATCCCGAGATGTTCATCGCTGGCAACGGCTCCACGCGCAGCGCACTGCGTTGGTATCAGGCGCGGTGCGCCGAGGCGCTCCCCCAACCCGGATGCTTCTCGGTCTCGATCTGGTGGTTCCGCCTCCTCATGCTCGCCTGGGCGCTCTGGCTGGCAGCCTCGCTCCTCCGCTGGCTGCGCCTCGCATGGATCCGCTTCAGCACCGGCGGGTGCTTCCGGTTCGCATCCAAGAAAAAGCCCGCCACTCCGCCGCCGCTGAATACGTAATAGAGAAGCCGCATTTTGAACCCATGATCAGCGCACCAAGCAGGCACGGTTGAGTCACGGTTTCGCAGACTTGATTTTTCGGTTCGGCTTCGTGATCACGCCAATTTTTTTCAGGACCTCCACCTTCACGGGGACGACCCCCGATTGGGTCATCTCGATCCGTTCGGCCGCGGCCTTGCTCATGTCAATGATCCGGCCCCGGATGTAGGGTCCGCGGTCGTTGATCCGGACGATGACGCTTTTGCCGTTCTTGAGGTTGACGACCCGGACAACCGAGTGCAGCGGCAGGGACTTGTGGGCGGCGGTGAGTTTTTTGGGATTGAAGCGCTCGCCGCTCGCGGTCGGCTGGGGTTTCCAGTAGTAGGAAGCTTTTCCTTGGAGGACGGAGACCGGTTTGGGCTGGTAGAGCGAAGGCAGTTGTTCGGTGTCGCCGGCTTCCCGCGAGGGGGCGGGATCGGTAACGAGTTGGCGTGGGGTCGCGCACCCGGTGAGGAGAACCGCAAGGAGACAGAAATAAAGGGGAACCTTCTTCATCCGGAACTTCCCTCTGAGTAAACGCCGGATCGGGATTGGAAAAGAAAAACATCCGGGGAGTTGTCGGGCGATCCCCAACCGCCGGGTTCTCAGTGTCCGGCGGATTTCAGTTTTTCGAGCTTGGGGGCGATGACGGCGCGGCAGTAGGGATTCCCGGGGTTCCGCTCGTAGAAATCCTGATGGAATCCTTCGGCCGGATAGAACTCCGCGCGCCCGACGATTTCTGTGATGATCGGATCTTTGAAGCGGGCTTGCGCGGCCACCTTCGATTTTTCGGCGATGGCGCGTTGCGCGGGGTTGGCAGCCACGATGATCGAGCGGTATTGCGTCCCGTGGTCGGCGCCCTGGCGGTCCGGGGTCGTCGGGTCATGCGCGGCCCAGAAGAGGTCGAGGACCTGTTCATACGAGATGAGCGCGGGATCAAACGTGATTTCGACAACCTCCGCATGGCCGGTTTTCCCGGTGCAGACCTGTTCATACGTCGGATTCGGAACATGGCCCCCAGCGAAACCGCTGACGACGGATTTGATTCCGGGCCTGCCATGATAAACGGCCTCGACGCACCAGAAACAACCGCCTCCGAGGATGGCTTTTTCGTCAGTCATGGCGGTGGAAACGCCTGCAAGCAGGACAAGCCCGATGAGGGCGGATGGTGTTTTCATGATAACCGGAATGTTGCATTGGCAGGCACGGCTCAGGATTTCGAGAAAACCAGTTTCCCTTTCTCTATACCAGCCTGGATTTTGTCGCCATCGCCAAAGTGCCCGTCGAGGATTTCGAGGCTGAGCGTTGAAGAAGTGAACGCCGCCGTGCTCAGCAGCGGTTTGACATTTTGAACAAAAGGCATAGTGTTTCGCTATGGCCACAAAAGTCATGCCGATTCCGGTTGAGGATGATATCGAGCGCAGCGTGACATCTGCGGTTGCCAGCACGCAGCTTTGCAAGTTGGATGTGATCCGGCAGGCGTTGCGCTTCGGGGTCCCGATGATGACGCGGCTGCTGGCCCGCCCTGATCACCGGTGCCCCGCGTGGCAGGATTATATTGACGATTATCCTCCCGCCACACACACCGCCACGGGCTATAAAACCGCCTTGAAGCAAAAACTGAAGGCGAAACATGGCCGCGATTGCTGACGCCGGTTTTATCATCGCGCTCCGCAGCAAAGACCCGGTCGAGCGGAATTGGGCGCGGGCCATTTTGTCCGAAGTCGAGCCGCCGTTTCTCACCTGCGAGGCGGTCCTGTCCGAAGCGGCACACTTTGTGGACAATGCCTGGCTGCTCCGCATGCTGGCGGACGATCATTTCCGCGTGGCGTTCAACCTCACCGAGCAACTGGACGGCGTGAACCGGTTCATCCTGAAATATGGAGACCAGGGAGTCGATCTGGCCGATGCCTGCATCGCCCGCATGTCCGAGCTTTTCCCAAGCGCAAAAATTTATTCTGTTGACGGCAAACACTTCCAGCTCATGCGCCGCTTTGGAAATGAACCGCTGCCGGTCGCCCTCCTCGCCCGATGAAAAAGCAAATATTCCCGAGCAAAATGCGGGGCTGACACGCATGGCACCTTTCCGCCGGTCGATTCAGAATTTCGGTAGGGCAACCGCATCAAAATGCGCGTGCGAATCGCATCCTTCCAGGGAGCATACCCGTCTCGGGTGTGGTTTTCGGCGTCCCGCCGAAAAATCGTGTCGGCGGGACCAACCCGGACACGCGCGGGCCACGTGTGCTCCCCAGCAAATGAGCCGCGCGCAATGGGTGTTACGTGCTCTCAAGCGAAATGGATTTTGTGCGTTTGTCTGAAGAATCCCGGGAAGAGCCCTTGTCAGCACCGCCGCGCGCCTGATAATAAAATCCCACCATGCCAGTCCTCGGGCAAAACACCTCCCCGGTTTCTGTCGGATATCACCCCAAACGGGATGATATCCAGACTGGCATAATCACTTGTTGGCCAAAAAAATATGAAACTACTACGAACAAAATGTCTAGCATGTTTGCTTATCTCAATAGGATTTTGCTATGCTGACGATGTCCTTCCGATCATTGACATAAAAACAGGCGACTGCGAGAAGGTTCAGATTGAAATCTATCCTAATGACAAGCCGCAATTATCCGCCTATCTGATGCAGGAGCAGCTTGTTTCTGCTCGCAAGATAATCGACGAAAACTTCGAAAAGCAGATATGCATCAAGATAAATGGAGTTATTGTAAGTCAGCCTATTATCCACATTCGGAAGCCATACAGAGGTTTTTCAGTCGGAATCGGTTTTCCCGATTTGAACTCTGCCGTGAAAGCCGCAGAGCAGCTAATACCTCAAAAATAGGCCATTTCTTGCGCCCACGCTAAATCAAGTGGGTAAAACGTGAGGCGCAGCAATGTTCAATCTTCCGACCGGATCGAGCTTCGGATTCAAGGACGAGTGAATGGCGGGTCGCCATTCACCACACGCGAGTCGCGTATGCTCCCCGGAAGGAAGCGATTCGCACGCGCATTTTGATGCGTTTGCCCTGCATGAATTCCCATCAGGCTTTTGAGAAAACCAACTTTCCCTTCTCCACCCCAACTTGGATTTTGTCGCCATCACCGAAGTGCCCGTCGAGGATTTCGAGGCTGAGCGGATCGAGGATTTCTTTTTGGATCACGCGCTTGAGCGGGCGGGCGCCGAATGCCGGGTCGTAGCCTTCGCGGGCGAGGTGGGTTTTCGCCGCATCGGTGAGCGTGAGCTTGATGTTCTGCTTGGCCAGGCGTTCGAGCAGGCGCTTGAGCTGGATGTCCACGATCCGGGTGATCTGCTTTTCATCGAGGCGGTCGAAGATAATGATCTCGTCAATCCGGTTCAGGAACTCCGGCCGGAAATGCCCGCGCAGCGCCTCCATCACGCGCCGGTTGCGCTCCTTCACATCAAGGTCCTCCATGATGAACTGGCTGCCGATGTTCGAGGTGAGAATGATGACGCTGTTCTTGAAATCCACCGTGCGTCCCTGCCCGTCGGTGATGCGTCCGTCGTCGAGCACCTGGAGCAGAACGTTGAAGACGTCGGGATGGGCTTTTTCGACCTCGTCGAAGAGGACGACGCTGTAGGGCTTGCGGCGGACCGCCTCGCTGAGCTGGCCGCCCTCCTCGTAGCCGACGTATCCCGGAGGCGCGCCGATGAGCCGGGCGACCGTGTGCTTCTCCATGTATTCCGACATGTCGAGCCGGATGATCGCGCCCTCGTCGTCGAAAAGAAATTCCGCGAGCGCTTTCGACAGCTCGGTTTTTCCGACCCCGGTCGGGCCGAGAAAAAGGAACGACCCGATCGGGCGGTTCTCGTCCTGGAGTCCCGCGCGGGCGCGGCGGACGGCATTCGAGACCGCCTTGATCGCCTGCTGCTGGCCGACGACACGTTCCATGAGGCGCTCCTCCATTTTGACGAGCTTCGCGCGCTCGCCCTCCTGGAGCCGCGAAACCGGGATCCCGGTCCAACTGGCGACGACCTTCGCGATGTCCTCCTCGGTGACTTCTTCTTTGAGGAGCGTGGTGCCATCGTGTTTGTGCGAGGCTTCAAGCTGGCGCTGGAGCTCCGGGAGCCTGCCGTATTGGAGTTCGCTCGCCCGCTGGAGGTCGCCCTTGCGCTGGGCCTGCTCAAGCTCGGATTTCGTCCGCTCGATCTCCTCGGCGATCCGGCTGGATTTTCCGTGTTCCTCCTTCTCTTTCAGCCAACGGGCCTTGAGCCGCCCGGCCTCCTCCTTGATGTCGGCGAGTTCTTTCTCGATCTTGGCCATCCGGTCGCGGCTCGCGGCGTCCTTTTCTTTTTTGAGCGCGGTGCGTTCCATTTCAAACTGCATGATCTGGCGTTCGATCTGGTCAATCTCGGTCGGCATGGATTCGAGCTCGATCTTCAACCGCGAGGCCGCCTCGTCAATCAGGTCCACCGCCTTGTCGGGAAGGAACCGGTCGCTGATGTAGCGGTGGCTGAGGATCGCGGCCGCCACAAGCG
>JBAXTX010000067.1:0-14213 GCA_037129975.1 Verrucomicrobiia bacterium
ACCACCGCCAGCGCGTTGAACAGCCCGGCAATCCAGCTTTCCCTCCATGTCCAGAATGCAAACGTCGCCGCCGAGATCGTGAGGACGGAGGGCAGGAACCACGCCACGATCCGGTCGGCCTCGTGCTGGAGGTCCGAGGGACGCTCCTGCGCCGCACGCACGCTTGCGATCAGGGCGTCGAGCCGCCGGGCGTTTCCCGTCACCAACGATCGGATGATAAAAGTTCCGTCGATGGAAAAACACCCCGCGAGCACCGTGTCCCCCGGGCGCCTGACCGCCGGGAAAGGTTCGCCTGTCAGGGCGGTCTCCTGAACAAAGCCGACTCCTTCGAGAATCGTTCCATCCACCGGAATCGCGCCGGCAGCCCTGACGACAAGCCGGTCGCCGGCCGCGATATCTCGGGATCGGACGGACTCCGTCAGGCCGCCGGGCATGAGCCGTTCGCAGGTGTCGAACTCCTCGCCGAGCGAGCGGGCGGCCTCGAGCGCGGCCTTCCGGCGCCTTTCTCCGATCAATTTTCCGAACGTGTAAATCGCGACGAGGATCGCGACGACCTCGTAATAGACATGTCCGAACCCGGTGAGGGTCGAATGCACCGAGGCTCCGAACGCCCCGGCGATCCCCACCAGGAAAAGCTGCTCGATCACGATCCGCCCGCGCCCCAGTGCCGCGACCGCCGCGTGCCAGATCGGAACGCCCGCCAGAAAAAAAACTGCGACAGCCGCCGCGGCGAGCAGCCCGTCCAGAACCAGGCGCGTTTTTCCCTCGGGCGGAGAGAGGTTCACCGCAAGACCGATGACCATGGATTGCCCGGCCACGAGCCCGGCCACAGCCAGTCGGAACCACTCCGTGCCTTTGTCGGAGGCCTCGGAATTCGAGCACGCGCAGGACATCGGGCGATTATTCTTTCTTTCCGTGGAGCATCCAATTCTTCAGAAGATTCACAAGATCAGCGGCCCTCGTTTCGTCGTTCGTGCGACTCCCGGCCAATTGTTCGCTGCGACTTTTAATAAAGGACACGCGCGCCCGCAAATCGAAAAGGGCGCTTTCGACTTCGTTTTGATCGTCGGGAATCGCAACGGTGCCGTTGATGCCGTGTGTTGCCAGCACATGGACCAATTCCGATTGGGCGCGGGATTGGAATCGAAGAGACGGCGATGTTCCCCGCGCGGATTTTTTTGTGCGAAAGAATACGGTGTTGGCATCCAGCATGTCCTCGGCGGGAGGGAGAATGGGATCGCCGTCAGGGATGGCAACATCCGTTCCCTTCCCGGCGCGTGCCGCATACCATTGCGCGAGCGGTTTGCGCTCGTCATCGGAGAGTGCGTGCCAGAGGTCAAAAGCGAGCTCCTGAGTGCCGAAGTCGCGACCGCCACCCGATCGTTGCTCCTGCTTTTGGATTTCCACGAGACGGATTTGCCGGAAGTGCGCCGCCGTTTCGTGGTAGAGTTCATCGCATAGCCGGTTGCGCTCGCCGGGCTCGGCGACTCCGAGTAATTCAAAAACGGCGAGGTCGAGATCGCGGCGATCCGGCATGGTCAGTTCGATAGGCAGCACGATGGGTTGCCCGGCAAGCTTCTTCGCGATTTCCGGCGAGCGGCATTCCATGAAGGCTTCCTCGACCATCGGGTGTGTGTCGCGCTGGCGAAGGCGCTCGAAAGCATCCAACAACTTGGCCGCAACCTCCGGCGTTGCTTTCCGAGGATCGGGGACTTCAAGAAGGTTCAAATCAACCACCATTAACTCGAAAGCCCCTTCGGTGCCGGTATATCTGCCATAGAATGTTTTGAACAAAGCCACGAGGGTTGAGTTGGCGATCGCGGCAAGTGTCCCGGCGGGAAACCCGGAGTTCTCCGCAATGGAGACATCATATAGCCGGCAATTTACGACATGCCGATGGACGTTATGAACGACCACATGCCGGTATTGCTGGGACTTGGACCAAACGATTTGTCCTGCGGTGGTATAGGTCAGATCATACCAACGCTCGCGGGCTGCACAGGTGCCACGTTGCGGAACGGGCACGGCCTTGCTTTTGGTTGAGGTAAACGTGTTGCGTTCGCCAAAGCGAAGATAGCGATGAACGTGTTTACCTTTCAGTTCCGCGATGGGCGCGGAGACAAGCAGGATGAGGCGATCCAAATTATCCGGCGTAATCACCGGACGCTGGATTTTCATCAGGCTGTGAACTTCCGGCGCAAGATATTCCGACTCGATGGCGTGAACGGTTCCGTCGCCCGCCTCCACGAGTTTCACCGCGCCGGATTCCGCCTCGCTTCGTTTGCAGGGAGAGAAAACCGGCGCGTCGTTCCACTCTCGCGGCGAGACGTATTTTGCCAGAAACTTCGCCGTCACATCGCGCGGCATGAAAAAGTCGTCGCACCCGCTTTTGACGCCGAAACGGATCGTCGTGATCTCGCCGAGCCGGACGAAGTTTTTTCCGAATCGTTCCATGATTTCGAAATAGAGATCGGGAGCGCGAAGGAATTTCCCCCACTTGCCGCCGCCGTATTGCGGACCGCAGCCCATATCCGGCATTTCCATGACACGAGTGGTGCCGTTGCCGCCGTTGTCCGGCTGTTCGTCTTCTTCCCACTCATCATCCGCATTCGCATTTCGCTCCTTCTGCATCGCGAAGAGTTCTCCCGCACGCAATCCCTCCTCCCACAGATCGTGCTGCCGCTTGACGATGATTCGATAGGAGTCCGTGGTTTTGTTTTCCTTCGTCCGCGTGATGAGGTCGCGGAGACGCTCGGCACCTTTCTGGCGCGAGTGCTCGTCTTCCCGCGTTCCGAGAATTTCCGCCAGCGGCACCTTGAGCGAGACGAACTTCACGAGTTGCGCGGAACGTCCCGCGTCATCATCGCAGCGCTGCAAAATCACCGCGCAAGTTTTGACCCGGGCATCTTCAAACCACGGCTCCGCCTGGGTCTCGATGATCGCATGAATCTTGAAATGGCGCAGTGCCCACTCCTGCAAAGCAAAGCCGTATTCCACGTCCAGCCAGCTCGACGAAACGATGAATCCGAACCAGCCGTCGTCTTTCAGGAAGGCGGTCGCCGCCGGCCAAAAGTAGCAATGCAAATCGCTGCGCCCGCCAAGTTTCAACCCCGGCCAGAGACGCGCGCAAAGTTCCTGCAAATCCTCCTTCGCCTGCATCGGCTTCAAGTTTTTCGCGGATCGCCTCGGGATGAGTTCCTGCCGGACATAGGGCGGATTCCCGACGACCGCATCCAAGTCGGGGAGGAACACCTCCTCAATGCGCCGGTCATCCTGCAAGCCTGATGGCAGGAGGCAGAACGGCCTGCCTTTGGCGACTTCGAAAAAATTCTTCCGGGCGATGCGCGGGTAGTTTTCCTCTTCGTTGATGTCCCGCGCCGCGATGTTCAGCGTGGCGAGATGCGCCGCGAAAAGCGCGATGTCGGAGCCGTAGATCTGCGTGATGCGCTCCTGATGCCGCATCGAGGGATCGAGCATCGCTTTCCGATGATATGCGCGGACGAGGAAACTGCCCGAACCGCACGCGGGATCGAGAACCACGGCATCGCCCCGCCTGATGCAAAACGCGTTGATGACATCCACAATGTCCTCGTGCGTGTAGTGCTGGCCGAACTTATGCCGCTCCTCCGGCGCGATGAGCCGTTGAAAAATCGCTCCGAGAATGTCGCTGCGAATCGCCTTGAAATTGAACGGCCGCAGATTTTCCAGCACCGAGCGCCATGCGTCGGCGGAGTCCGCATGGCCGAAAACATTCAAGCCGCCCCAGTCGCTCTCGAACGGATAGAAAAGCGTCTCGTAGTCGCCGGTCTCTTCGATGGCTTTTTTGAAGACGTTCTGGAAATGCGCGTAGAGCTGAACCGGCTCCTGAAGCCGCTGCGGAATCGAAAGCGCCTTCAGGGCGTCGAATTTCACGCGGACGGACTCGTAGAAAATCAGGCGGTTTGAAAAGACGTAGCAAAGCGTCCGCGCCGCGCGGTCTATCATCATCCGCCACATCGCAGGGTCGGAGCGGGCGATCATCCAGCCCTGCTCCTTGGCCATCCACTCCTGCAACTGAATATCGAAGCCCTTGTCGCTTGCGGCTTTGGTTGAAAGAAATTCCGAAGTGAGTTTGACGGCCCACGAAATATGGCACTCGAATGCCCGGATGAACAACTCGTCCGGTGCCATGCCCCAGTCCTCCCGCTCGCCCGACGAAATGTGGACGAAATCGAGAAAAAACGCCGCCAGGAATTTTTGTATCGCACTTTCGACTTCCGGTCGCGACAAGTCATCCGGCGACTGCAAATCCGCTCCCAGATCGTATTCTTTCACGCGCCGGTCATAGAGCGGCTTTTTCCAGAGGCTGCCGTCGAAAAGCACGAGCTTGTTGACGTTCCATGTGAAGAAAAACCGGGCGCCGGCATTGGAAGCCTTGAGGAATGCGTCCTCGACCAGGTGGCCGTCATACGGATTGCGGCCCTCGGGCGTGCCCGGAAGTTTTACTTCCCCCGCCAGCAACAGGGTTTGTCCGTAAATCCGGAGGTCGGAACGCTTCCGCCTGATGCCTTTCGACTCCTCAATCTCGACGCGCTTGAGCGGCCACTCCGCATGGTCGCGAAAGATCGCTTCGGCCCACTTCATCACGCGCCCGCAGAACGTCACTTCGCGAATGCGAATGTCTTGAGCCGCGGCCATGTGTGATTGCAGTTATACGAAATCTTCTTCGATTAACAGCCGGGAATCTTCCTCATGGGTCGGAAGGTTGGAAGAGGCAGGCTACCGCCATTCGTGTTTCGGGTATTGGCGCTGGAGCTGCTGTTTGAGTTTCGGGTAGGCGTCGGTCCAGAACGTGCGGAGGCTCCGGGTGATCTGCACCGGCCGGTGGCTCGGGGCGAGGATGTGAAGGGTGAGGGTGTGGCGGCCCATCGCGATTTTGATGTCGTCGTCCACCCCGTAGAGATCCTGGATGCGGGCGGAGAGGAACGGCTCGGCATTTTGCGCGTAGGTGATCTTCGCCTTGCGTCCGCCGGGGAGGGGGAGGCGTTCGGGCGCGTGTTTGTCCACGAGCTGCTGCTGGGCGTGGGAGAGGAGCGAGCGGGCATGCGGGAGGGCAGGGACATCCTTGATGTCGCGGTAGCAGGTGGCTCCGTCGCACACGAGAAGGATGATGTGGTGGCGCTCGTCGTCGCCGAGTGACGGAAGATTTTGTTCCGGAAGGACCCCGCCGAGAAAATTCACGCGGTGGATCCACTGCTCAACCGCATCGTCCCATCCGTTCAGCCGGAGCTCGCCGGCGAGAACCTGGTCGGACAGGCACGAGGACGCCGCGGGCCCGGGTTCGGCATCGCGGTCCTGGTTTTCAATCACGAGGTCGCGGAACCTTTTTTTCCGGCGGACGACGACACGGTTCTGGGACGAGTCGAAAAAATGTTCGGAAGATTCCGAAAAATCCCCGGGGAACAATTCGCGGAGCCAGGCCTCCTCGATTTCGGTGGCGAGGCTGAGGAGGACTTGGGCGTCTCCGTCCCGACCTTCGATTTCTGTGATCTCCGCCGCGACGAGGAGCCTGCTGTTCGACGCGACGCTGGTGCGGGCGAGGAGCCCCCGGCGTCCGTGGACGATGTCGCAGACGAGCGTGCCTCCGCTCTTGCGCTTGGCGACCTGGTCGGCAAATCCCGCGAGGATGCAATGCGCGACGGCTGCGTCCGGGGGAGGGGAGGAATCCGTGTCGAGGGCCTCCGCGTGCGCAATATCGAGAAACTGCTCGAATAACTTTCCGACCTGCCGGGCGGAGTCCGCATGGATGCCGAGCGACCGGCATTCGTTCACGCGAAAATCCTTCCTCTTCGCCCAGGAAAAAACGCGCATGAGGACGAGGAAATCCGAAATCCCTGTTCCGAAAATTTCCGCGCGCTCCTCCTCGGTCCGCTTGTCCGTGCGCAGGAGCATCGGGCGGGTCTGTGTGATCGCGGCGATGAGCGCGGCGGCCCGCACGCAGCCGAGCTTCTCCGCGGCGAGGAACATCCGGGCGTAGCGCGGATGGACCGGAAAGCTCAGCATCCGTCGCCCGGTGGACGTGATTGTTCCATGATGCGTTGCCCCGAGGTCGTCGAGAAGAGTTTCGGCGCGGGCGAGCGCCGGGGGATCCGGCGGATCGATCCAGCGGAATTTCGCGAGATCGTGAACTCCCACGGACTTCAAGGTGAGCGCGGTTTCCGCGAGGTCCAGCCGCTTGATTTCCGGCAGCTCGCGATCCGCGCGGCGTTCGTGATCGCGTGCCGTCCAGAGCCGGATACAGACGCCGGGAGCCGTCCGTCCGGCGCGTCCCGCCCGCTGGTCCGCCGAGGCCCGGCTGATCTTTTCGATGAGAAGGGTGTTGATCCCGCGGTGGGCGTCGTAGCGGGCCACGCGGGCGAGGCCGGAATCCACGACGAGGGTGACGCCGTCAATCGTCAGCGAGGTTTCCGCGACGTTTGTCGAGACGATGATTTTCCTGGCGGACGAGGGGTTCACCGCGCGGTCCTGATCGGCGGCCGGGAGCTCGCCGTGGAGCGGTAGGATCGCGCACCGGCTGCCCAGGCGGCCGCCCAGTTCGCGGATCGTGCGGTTGATTTCGTAGGCGCCCGGCATGAAAACCAGAATGTCCCCGTCGGTCCGCTCGAAGTTTTCCGCGACCGCCTCCACCGCGAGTTCCCACGGCGGATCGTCCTTCGGCTCATGGCTCAGGAACCCGATGTGCACGGGAAAGACGCGGCCCTCCGACTGAAGGACCGTGCAGGGGGCGAGGTATTCGGCCAGCCCCGTGCGGTCGAGCGTCGCCGACATGACGACGATGCGCAAATCCGGGCGGGCTGTTTCCTGCAGGGTCAGCGCATGGGCGAGGCTGATGTCGCCGTAGAGGTGGCGCTCGTGGAACTCATCGAAGATCAGCGTCGAGACTCCGCGCAGCACGGGATCCGCGAGCATCCGGCGGAGGAGGATTCCTTCGGTGACAAAAAGAATGCGGGTTTCTCGCGACGAGACATTGTCCAGACGGATCTGGTAGCCGACCTCGGCACCGAGCCGCGTCCCCCGTTCGTGCGCGACACGCGCCGCAAGCATCCGGGTCGCCAGCCGTCTCGGTTGGAGGATCATGCAGCACTGATCCCCGAGCACCCCGCCGTCGAGCAGGATTTGCGGAACCTGCGTGGATTTCCCGGAACCTGTCGGAGCTTGGAGAACGAGCCGCTTCCCGGAAATGAGCGCCGAGACAATCTCCTCGTCCCAATCGTAAATCGGAAGGCTCATGGGGAAAATTCTCTGAAGAGCCGGTTAGCCTTCGGATTTTTTGATTTCAGAGGAGGTCCTGCTGGGAGGATTTATTGGGCGGGTTGATCCCGAGTTTTCGGTAGGCCTTCGGGAGGGCGACGCGGCCTTGGGGGGTGCGTTTGAGGAAGCCCTGCATGATGAGGAAAGGTTCGTGGACTTCCTCGATCGTTCCGGGTTCTTCTCCGATTGCGACGGCCAGGCTGTTGACGCCGACCGGGCCGCCGTCGAAAAGTCCGATGAGGGATTCGAGGATGCGCTTGTCCATTTCGTCGAAGCCCTCCTCGTCAATTTCGAGCATGGTGAGCGCCTGGTCGGCGGTCCCGGCGGTCAGGCGTCCGTCGGCGCGGACCTGGGCAAAGTCGCGGACCCAGCGCAGGAGGTTGTTGGCGATGCGCGGCGTGCCGCGCGAGCGGCGGGCGATCTCCATCGCGGCCCCTTCCTCCATTTCTGCGCCGAGGAGCCCCGCGCTGCGGGACACGATCGTGGCGAGTTGTTCGGCCGGATAGTAGTCGAGGCGGCAGTTCATGCCGAAACGCGAGCGGAGCGGCTCGCTGATCATGCCCGCGCGGGTGGTGGCGCCGATGAGCGTGAAGCGGGCGAGGTTGAGGCGGACGCTGCGAGCGCTCGGCCCCTGGTCAATCAGGATGTCGAGTTTGAAGTCCTCCATCGCGGGATACAGGTATTCCTCGATCGACGGCTGGAGGCGGTGGATCTCGTCAATGAACAGGATCCCTCCCCGCTCGATGTTGGTGAGAAGGCCGGCGAGGTCGCCCGCTTTTTCTACCATGGGCCCGCTGGTCGTGCGGACTTCGGATCCCATGGCATTGCCGATGATGTAGGCAAGCGTCGTCTTGCCGAGGCCGGGCGGGCCGCTGAGGAGGATGTGCTGGAGCGTGTCTCCGCGCTGCCGGGCGGCCTCGACCATCAGGCGCAGGCGGGCAACCGTTTTCTCCTGTCCGGAGAACTCTTCGAAGAGCGGAGGGCGCAGAGTAACCTCAAACGCCGCGTCAATCGCCTCCGGCTCGTGGGGCAGGGGATCTGTCATCTCTGTTTTTCGAGTGTGTGGGGTTTTCTGCGGCGTTGGGCGTCGGCCAAAAATTCCGCCTGGGCATCGAAGGGAGTCTCGCCCTCCGCGAGCATCACGGGGACATACGTGCCGTCCGGACGCATGACTTTCGCCTTCACGTTGTCCTTCCAGAACCAGTCGAGGATTTCTTCAACGTGTTCGACCAGGCCCGGCTGGACGACCGGAAAAACCGTCTCGACCCGCCGGAACAGGTTCCGGGGCATCCAGTCGGCGCTCCCGAGAAAAAGTTTTCTGTCGCCGCCGTTTTCGAAGCGGAAGATCCGGCTGTGCTCGAGGAATCTTCCGACGATGCTGCGGATCTCGATGTTTTCGCTGACGCCGGGAACCCCGACCCTGGCCGCGCACATGCCCCGGACAAGAAGCCGGATCGGCACGCCGGCGGCGGACGCACGGTAGAGGGCCTCGATGATCTCCTCCTCCACCAGTGAGTTCACCTTGGCGTAGATGCCGCAGGGGCGGCCGGCCCGCGCATGCGCGATCTCGTCCCCGATCATTTTCAGGAACGACGGAAGGAGCGACCAGGGAGCCACGAGGAGTTGGTTCATCGCGGGAAATTTCGCGACCCCGGTCAGGCAGTTGAAGGTCTCCGCAAGATCGGTCGTGATGTCCTCGCGGCAGGTGAGCATGCTCAGGTCGGTATAAATTTTCGCGGTGGACGGATGGTAGTTGCCGGTGCCGAGGTGGGCGTAGCGGCGGATGCCGTCGCCTTCGCTCCGGATGATGAGCATCGCCTTCGCGTGGGTCTTGAGCCCGGCGACTCCGTAGATCACATCCACCCCCGCCTCGCGCATCATGCGGGCCCACTTGATATTCGCGGCCTCGTCGAAGCGGGCTTTGAGCTCGATCACCGCCGTGACCTGCTTTCCGTTCTTTGCGGCATCAATAAGGGCCTGGACAATCGGCGAGTCGGAACTCGTCCGGTAAAGAGTCTGCTTGATGGCAAGAACGAGCGGATCCTCGGCCGCCTGCGCCAGAAAATCCACGACGGTCTGGAAATTGTCGTAGGGATGGTGCAAAAGGATGTCGCCTTTGCGGACGTGGAAAAAGATGTCGCTCTCGGTGTCGAGCGAGACGACCGTGCAGGGCGAGAACCGCTTGTAGCGGAGGTCCGGCCGGTCAATCTGCACGGCCAGCGGCATCAGGCGTGAAAAATTCAGCGGGCCGTGGATTCGGAAAACATCCTCCTCCTCGAGATTGAAAATGTGCAGCAGCCGGCTCACGACTTCCTGCGGGCAGTCCTCCTGGACTTCCAGTCGGACAGCGGCTCCGCGCTTGACCCTGCGGAGCTCCTCCTCGATCGCGTGGAGAAGGTTTTGCTCCTCTTCCTCGTCGAAGTAGAGGTTGCTGTTGCGGGTGACCCGGAACAAGTGGGAGCCCTTGACGTGAACGCCCCGGAACAGCGATGCCACATGCTCCTGGATGATATTTCCCAGGAGCACGTAGTCATCGCCGTCGCGTGCTTGGGAAAAGGGGACGACGCGCGGCAGGATTCGCGGGGCTTGAACGACCGCGATGTCGGTCTGCAATCCGTCTCCATCAAGCTCGACAATCACATTCAGGCTCTTGTTTAAAAGCTGCGGAAAAGGGTGCGAGGGGTCCACGGCAATCGGCGTCAGCACCGGATAAATCGTCTTTTCAAAGAATGCGGCGAAATGCGCTTTCTCATCTTCCGGAACATCCGGATACGCGTGGAACCGGATCTTTTGCTGCTCAAGAATCGGAGCAATCTGCTCCCTCCAGCAACGGTATTGGTCGTCCACCATCCGGCGCGTGCGCTCGCTGATGCACGCAAGCGTCTCGCGGGCGGAGAGTCCGTCGGGGCCGGTCTCGGACGTGTGCGTCTGCCGTTGCTGCTTGAGCCCGGCCACGCGAACCTCGAAAAACTCGTCAAGATTCGAACTGACAATGCAAAGGAATTTGAGCCGCTCCAGGATCGGGTTGGCCGCGTCCAGCGCCTGATCGAGAACCCGTTGGTTGAATTCCAGCCAGCTTAGCTCGCGGTTGATGAAGAGCGACGGGGCGGACAATTCCATCCGCACATCGTCGGATGTGGGCCGATTTGGTCAAGGGGAGAATTGAAGCGATTTTGCGGGAGGGGATTTTTTACGCCCGGACACCGGCTGGCGTCCCCCCGCCTCAATCGCCGATCGTCACCGGAGTCCCGATCGAGATTTTCGCGTAAATCATGCGGGCGATGTCCTCGGGAAGGCGGATGCAGCCGTGCGAGGCCGGATAGCCGGGCAGGTAACCGGTGTGCATGCCCTCCGCGCGCTGGCTGCTGCGTGTTTCTCCCAAGCGCATGAACCAGCGCATGGAGGCTCCGCGGTAGGTCGTTCCGCTGGGCGCGGAGTCTATCTTCGTGCTCACTCCCGCGCGCACCAGCTGCCCTTGCTTGTTGACAAAATCTCCATAGAGACTCGACCGGTGATCGGGGTCTTTTTCCGCGACAATGAAACGCCCCCTCGGGGTCATCCCCGCCCGCTTGCCGCTGGAAATCGGCGTGTCAATCCCGACCTCCTCGCCAACCTTGAGATAGGCCCGCTGCTTCGAGAGCGAAATATAGACGCTGATGTTTTCCGACGTGGCCTGCCCGAGAACCCGCGGAATGACCTTCGGGGGATCCTGTTTCCTGATCAGCTCCGAAGCCGCCTTCTGCTTTTTCTGCGCCCTGGGAGGGGCCTGCTGCGCAAGGACGAGCTGGCAAAAAACCAAAACGATGCCCGTTGTAAAAACCGTAACTGCGGGTCGCGAAATGAAAGGCTGGAGTCTGGCGGAGGCGATGCACATTCCTGCCTCCGATTATCCTCTGGGAGGGGATAAAGCAACGAGAAAACGTCACGGAAAGAACTTCTCTGTCGCGCCTGCGGCATTTCTTTTTCGTGATCGCGGCATGCGAAAGCTTCCGATGTCCCTCAAGGCGCGGCATGGGCTCCCTCGGAAGGGACTTGCTTTTCGCGGGTCATCTTGGAGTGTGGCATTTCACGTTATCACTCTTATGCAACTCGCAATGATCGGTCTCGGACGGATGGGCGCCAACATGGTGCGCCGTCTTCTTCGCAACTCCCACCGGTGCGTTGTTTACGACGCGAACCCGAAGGCCGTGGAGGATCTTGTGAAAGAGGGCGCGACCGGCGCGACATCTCTTCAGGATCTGGTGTCGAAACTCGAAAAGCCGCGCGCGGTCTGGGTCATGATCCCTGCGGCGATCACGGATCAGGTCGTGAACGAGCTGGCCGGTCTGCTGGAGCCGGGGGACACGATTATTGACGGGGGGAATTCGTATTTTCGCGACGACCGCCGGCGGAGCGAGGCGCTGCGTCCGAAGGGAATCCACTATCTGGACTGCGGGACGAGCGGCGGGGTCTGGGGCCTGGAGCGCGGGTATTGTATGATGATCGGAGGGGACAAGGTGGCGGTGGACCGCTTGGACCCTGTCTTCAAGACGCTCGCTCCCGGCAAGGGAACGATCGAAGTCACGCCGGGACGCGAAAAGCTCGGCGGGACCGCCGAGGACGGCTACCTGCACTGCGGGGCCTCGGGAGCCGGGCATTTCGTCAAGATGGTCCACAACGGGATCGAATACGGGATCATGGCCGCTTTCGGCGAAGGCTTCGATATTTTGGCCAACGCAAACGCCAGCACGAAGGCCGCCGACAAGGATGCCGAAACCGCGCCGTCCATGCACCACGACCTGGATTACGACTTGAACCTCGCCGATATTTCCGAGGTCTGGCGCCGGGGCAGCGTGATCAGTGCGTGGCTTCTCGACTTGGCGGCCGCCGCATTCGCGGGCAACCCGACGCTCTCGGAGTTCTCCGGGCGCGTGTCGGATTCCGGCGAAGGACGCTGGACAATCATGGCCGCGATCGAGGAGGCGGTGGATTGCGAGGTGCTCACGGCCGCGCTCTACGCAAGGTTCCGCTCGCGCAAGGAACACACGATGGCAGAAAAAGTCTGCTCCGCGATGCGCTACCAGTTCGGCGGCCACCTCGAGCGCCAGGCCGGCGGGTAGTCCCAAGCCCCCACAAGAAACCCGTGGCATCAAACAATTTTCATTCGAGTCCGAGGGAGAATCGGGTATGTTCCTTCGCCGAATGAAGTTCCTCTTTTTCCTGCTGCCCGCTGCCGTCCTCGCCCAAGGGTTGACAATTGACAACACCGGCTCGGTCGAGAATCCCAAGCCGACATGGGAAACCCAGCGGCAGGCGCGCACGTATGCGCTGGCGATTCCGGCACCGCGCGGACAGATCACCGACCGCAACGGACGCCCCCTCGCGCAGAGCCGCCTCAGCTACAATCTCGCGATCAATTTTCCCACTCCGCTCGACTGGAACGACGCGAAGGTGCTCGCTTTCGCCCGGCAGCAGATCACCCTTGCAAAAGGCCTGCTCAAGCGGGACATCCAAATTCCCGATGCGGCGATCCTCGGACATTACAAAAACCGGGGGGTGCTTCCGCTCGACATCGCGGAGGATCTCCTGCCCGCCGAGCTTTCCATCCTCCAGGGAGGCCTCCCTTCGGAACTCATCCTCCGCCAGACGTATGTCAGGTTCTACCCGAATGGCTCGCTCGCATCGCACATCATCGGCTACACCGGCCGCGAGGCGCCGCTCTCCATCCGCCCGATCGAAAACAACGACCTCATCTTCCCCGAGAGCCAGGGCCGCGAGGGGCTCGAGCAAATTTTTGACAACGAGCTCCGCGGGCAGCCCGGGATCCTCCACATCACGTATGACAAGGAAGGAAGGAAAACGTCGGAGCGGATCGCCCGCCAACCGGTGCCAGGATACAACGTCGTCTCGACGCTTGATGATAATTTCCAGCGGCTCTGCGAGAAGGTTCTGTCCGAGAACTCCAAGCGCGGGGCACTCGTCGTCATCGAGCCCGGCACGGGAGAAATTCTCGCGATGGCCTCGAACCCGGGGTTCAACCCGAACGACTTCGTGCCGGTCGTGAAGCCCGCGGTATTCGAATCCTATTCGAAAGACCCTTCGGATCCCCTCGTCCCGCGGGCCTTCCGCTCGGCCTACCCTGCGGGTTCGACTTTCAAGACATTCGTCGGGTTTGCGGCCCTCGAGTCCGGGAAGGTGAAGCCCAAAGACGAATTCAACTGCCCGACGGACTTCACGGTCGGCGACCATACCTTCAAGAACTGGAAGAAGACAGGATCCGGAATGCTCAATTTCAAGGAGGCGCTGACCCAGTCGTGCAATACCTGGTTTTATCAGGTCGGGATCAAAATCGGGGCCGAACCGATCATTGACTACGCCCACCGGCTCGGGCTCGGACACCGGACCGGCATCCCCGTGAAATCCGAAACCGAGGGGAACATCCCGACCGATGAATACATGATGCGCGTGCATAAACGGAAAATCAAAAACGGGGATGTCGCGAACATGGCGATCGGGCAGGGTGATATCCTGATCAGCCCGCTGCAGATGGCCCAGGCGATGTCCGTGCTTTCGCAGAGCGGGATCTTCCACCAGACCCGTCTCGTCAAGCAGGTGCAGACGATCGACAACCGCGTCGTCGCCGCTTACCCGGACCGCGTGCGCGAGGAGATCCCCGTCACGCCCGAGATCGCGGAGCTGCTCCGCAAAGCTCTCGTCGCCGTGACCAGCGACGGGCAGGGCACGGCGCATCGCGCGCAGGTCAAGGGGATCGAAGTCGCGGGAAAAACCGGCACCGCGCAGTGGGGGCAGCGCACCGCCGCATGGTTCGCCGGATTCCTCCCGGCGGCCAACCCGCGCTATGCGTTCGCCGCGCTCTACGAGGGCGAACCGAACGACAACACCGTGCATGGCGGATCCCACGCCGCACCGATCATCGGAAAACT
>JBAXTX010000068.1:0-13931 GCA_037129975.1 Verrucomicrobiia bacterium
ATCCGCGGGATCTCGTTTCTCGACGACACCTACAACGCCAGCCCGGACTCGATGGTCGCGGCACTCGCCACGCTGCGCGCGCTGCCGGGAAGCGGCCACCGCATCGCCGTCCTCGGGCGAATGGGCGAGCTCGGGGATCACGCCGCGGAGGGATACCGCCGGACCGGACTCGCCGCGGGAAAATACGCGGACATCCTTGTCGCGGTCGGCCCGGAAACCGCCCCTCTTGCGGAAGCCGCCCGCGAAGCCGGCCTCGGCAGGATCCACGAAGTGGAAGACGCCGCCGCCGCCGCCCGCATGCTCGCCCGGCTCGCGAAGCCTGGAGATATCGTTCTGGTCAAGGGGAGCCGTGCCGCCCAAATGGAAAAAGTGCTCAAAAATTTCTGATGTTCTACTATCTTTTCCAACTCGACGATTGGGCGCGGGCGCGCGGGATCGACAGCGATTTTTTCAAGGCGTTCAATGTTTTTTCCTACATCACGTTCCGTGCGATCTGCGCCGGGATCACCGCGTTCCTCATCAGCATCATTTTCGGAAACTGGGTTATCAGGAAATTGATTTCGATGAAATTCGGGCAGCCGATCCGGAGCAAGGAGGAAGTCCACAAGCTCTTCGAGCTTCACGGAGCCAAGAAGGGAACTCCCACGATGGGAGGAATTCTGCTCGTGGGAGCGGTGGTGATCTCGACCCTCCTCTGGGCGCGTCCGGAAAATCCGTTCGTGTGGCTTGTGCTTTTCAGCACGGTGTTTCTCGGTGTCGTCGGGTTCTACGACGACTGGATCAAGGTCACCAGGAAAAGCTCGGTGGGGATCAGCAGCCGCTTGAAGTTCGGGCTCCAATGCGTGCTGGCCGGGATCTTCACGGTCTTTTTCCTGACGAACCCGAAAGTCTCGGGAATCGCCCAGCAGCTCTTCATCCCGTTCTCAAAGGATCCGCTCGTCTTCAGCCTTGGCTGGGGGACCTTTGTTTTTTATCTGCTGGTGATCGTTGGCACATCGAATGCGGTGAACCTGACCGACGGGCTCGACGGGTTGGCCACCGGGTGCACGGCGACGGTCGCGGCGGCTTATGCGGTGCTCGTGTATCTGGCCGGGAACATCACCGCCGCGACCTACCTGAAGGTTCCGTTTGTGGTGTATTCGGGAGAGCTCACCGTGCTCTGCGTGGCCTTGCTCGGAGCCTGCCTCGGATTTCTTTGGTGGAACGCCCATCCGGCTCGCGTCTTCATGGGCGACACCGGCTCGCTGGCGATCGGCGGGATGCTCGGCGCCGTCGCCATCTGCTGCAAGCAGGAGCTCCTGCTGGTGATCGTTGGGGGAGTCTTCGTGATCGAGGCGATGTCGGTGATCCTGCAGGTCGCGAGCTTCAAGCTCACCGGCAGGCGGATCATCAAAATGTCGCCGCTCCACCACCATTTCGAACTCAGCGGATGGAAAGAAAACACCGTGATCGTGCGGTTCTGGATCATGTCGGTCCTGTTCGCCCTTCTCGGGCTCGCCACACTCAAACTCAGATGATCCACAGCGGGAAAAAAGCCGTTGTTCTCGGGCTCGGCCACAGCGGCGAGGCCGCCGCCCTGCTTTTGCAGGAGGAGGGGGCGGGGGTGACCGTTTGCGAGAGCGGAGACAACCCGGGGCTCCGCGCAAAGGCGGAAGCGCTGGTCGCGCGCGGGATCCGCGTGATCCTCGGCGGCGCGGCGGACACCGATCCCGATGCCTATGACATCGCGGTGCTCAGCCCGGGCATTGACCCGGCGGTCCCGCTTGTCCGCAATGTGATTTCCAAGAAGATCCCGGTCATCGGGGAGCTCGAGCTCGCGTTCCAGGAATGCTCGTGCCCGACGGTCGCGATCACCGGAACGAACGGCAAGACGACGACCACGGAACTGACCGCCGCCATGCTGCGGGAATGCGGAGTGCGCACGATGTCGAGCGGGAACATCGGCCTTCCCTTCGCAACCGCCGTCCGGTCGAGCCACGAGCTCGATGTCATGGTTCTTGAGGTCAGCTCGTTCCAGCTCGAGACGATCCGGTCGTTCCATCCGGAGGTCGCCGTCTGGCTGAACCTCAGCCCGAACCATCTCGACAGGTATCCGGGAATGCGGGCTTACCGGGAGGCCAAGCTGCGGATTTTTGAAAACCAGACCGCGTCCGATATTGTCGTCGTGAACGCGGCCTCCGAGCTTCCTCCGCTCCCGGCACGAAAAATCACGTTCAGCGCCTCGCGTGACGATGCCGACTTCACCCTGCGGGGAACGCAGATCCATTTCCGCGGCCACCCGGTCCTCGATCAGGCGCTCACGAAGCTGCGCGGGCTCCACAACGCGGAGAACCTGATGGCCGCGCTGGCGATCGGGCACGCGCTGGATGTCGAGTTCGAGATCATGGCCGACGCGGTCACCGACTACTCGGCGCCCGCCCACAGGTGCGAGTTCGTGCGGGATCTCGACGGGGTCCGCTGGATCAACGATTCGAAGGCCACCAACCTCGACGCGATGGAGATGGCGATCCGCTCGCAGGATCTTCCGATCGTGCTCATCGCCGGCGGCAAAAACAAAGGGTTCGAATTCGACGCGGTCGCCCCGCTTGTCCGCGAGCGCGTCCGCGCCGCCGTCCTCATCGGCGAGATGAAAGACCGGATCGCTGAATCCTGGAGCGGAGTGAGCTGCCACAAAGCCGCGACTCTCGGGGAGGCGGTGCGCAAGGCGCAAAGCCTCGCGTCCGCGGGCGATGTCGTCCTTTTCTCGCCGGGCACATCGTCGTTCGACATGTTCCGCAATTACGGCGAACGCGGAAACATTTTCAAAACCAGCACCAACCAACTGACATCGCCAAACCATCCATGAAAAACAGAACCACACGCCCGCCCGTGACGCGTCGTGCGCCGCGCAGAATCCTCCGCCCCCTGCATGCCCGCGCCGCGACACGAGCGGAGGAAATCGAAGACTACGAAGAGGAATCCGAGCCGAACATGAAGTTCTCCCACGCGCTCATCGTGGTGTTGGTTCTGCATGTCCTGGCGGTCGGAGGCGTCCTCGCGTTCAACATGCTCAAGACCGGCCACACGGTGTCGGGCAGGCAGAAAGCCCCGGTCGTGGAGAAGCAGGAGGTGATCAATGTTCCTTTCCATCCTTCGGCAAAGACGGTTGGAGCGAAGGAAGGCGCGCCTTCCGCAAAGGCTTCCGAGATCAAGACGGCTGCAGCCCCTGCGGCCGTCCCGAAAGCCGTCCCCGCCAAAACCGCAACTCCTGTTGCAACTCCTGCCGCTGCCGCGAAGACGGCGGCCCCCGCAGCCGCGGCGAAGGCGGCCGCCAGACCGGATGCCAAGTCCGCCACCGGCCCGGCAGCCAAGGCGTCGTCCTCCAGAGGCACCCACACGGTTGCGAAAGGGGAAAATCCCTACTCGATTGCAAAAAAATTGAAGGTGAGCTACAGCGAGCTTCTCAAAGTCAACAAAATCGAAGACCCAACAAAACTACAAATCGGCCAGAAACTGATCATTCCCTGAAATCCGCCCGGCCGGTCCGCGCGCGCTCCCCAGGCACCGGTCGGCTTTCTCATGCAAAAGCACGGCATCCATGTTCTTCTCCTGACAGTTGCGGGCCTGGTGGTCCTCGGCCTCGTCATGCTTTTCAGCACGAGCGCCTTTGCCCATGACAGCCACGGGGACATCTATTTCTTCGTCAAGCGGCAGATCCTGTGGCTTGGCGTGGGGATTGTCGTGGCGTTCGCGGCCGCTTGCGTGGACTACCATATTTGGGCGCGCTGGTGGTGGGCCATTTTCGCGCTGGCTTTTCTTCTGCTCCTCCTGTGCTTCGCGCCCGGGATCGGGCTGCGCCTCAACGGGTCGTCCCGCTGGATCCACCTCGGGCCCGCCGTGCTGCAGCCGAGCGAGCCCGCCAAAATCGCGTCCGTCATCTTTCTCGCGTGGTGGCTCGAAAAATTTCTGGCCCGGTCGAAAGGGTTTCTGATGGGTTTTGCGGCGCCGATGGGGATTCTTTCGCTCCTGCTTCTTCCGATCCTGGCCGAGGTGGACATTGGGAACACCGCGCTCATCGGCGCGACGTCGGTGGCGATGATGTTCGTGGCCGGGGCGGCGCTGCGCTGGCTTCTCCTCATGGGTGCGGCCGGGCTGGTGGGGTTGTTGTTCCTCGCGACGAACATCACCGAGCGCCAGGGGAGGCTTCTCGCCTTCCTGAACCCGGAAAAATACCGCCTCGGGGAGGGCTTGCAGCAATGGCAGGCACTCATCGCGTTCGGGTCCGGTGGCATCGAGGGGCTCGGGCTCGGGGAAGGCCGCCAGAAAATGAGTTACCTTCCGTACGCGCACACCGATTTCATTTTCCCGATGATCGGAGAAGAACTCGGCCTGAGGATCACCCTGCTCACCGTGGCCGGCTACCTGGTCGTCTGCCTGTGCGGCTCCCTGGTCGCCTCGAATGCGCGCGACCGTTTCGGACAACTGCTCGGCATCGGGGCCGTCATGCTGATCTCCCTGCAGGCCGCCGTGAATATCGGCGTGACGACATCGCTTCTCCCGAACAAAGGAATGCCGCTGCCGTTCATCAGTTACGGCGGCTCGAATCTCGTGGTCTGCCTTTTCCTGATCGGACTCCTCGTCAACATCCATCGCCAGGGAAAACCTCTGGTGCCTCGGCTGGCGCCCGCCTTCCTCCGCGGACGCGTGCAACCCCGCCTATGAAAACGACACCTTTTCGCGCGGTGATCGCATGCGGCGGGACGGGAGGACATCTCTTCCCCGGGCTCGCCGTGGCCGAGGCCCTCCATGTGCGCGGCCATGAAGTCGTGCTCTTCGTTTCGGAAAAAGAGATCGATGCAACCGCCTTGAAACTGCACCCGGAGTTCCGCTCGGAAAAGCTCCCCTCGGTCGGGATGCCCAGCATGATCGCATCGCCGGCATCCGTCCGTTTTTTGCGGAGGTTCTGGGAAAGCTTCTGCCAATGCCGGAGATTCCATCGGAAATTCCGTCCGTCCGTGGTGCTCGGTATGGGCGGGTTCACATCCACCGCCCCCGTGCTGGCAGCCCGCCTGCTGGGTCTCCCGGCGTTCATCCACGAGTCGAACGCGATCCCCGGACGCGCGAACCGCCTCGCCGCGAAATTCGCATCGAAAGTGCTTTTGGGCTTTGCGGAGGCGGAGGCGGGACTTCCGGGCGCGTCCTGCGTGGTCACCGGAACGCCCGTGCGAAAAAACCTCGGGAGGCCGCTTGATCGCGCGGAGGCCAGCCGCGCGTTCCACCTGGATCCGGAAAAAAAGACTCTCCTCGTGATGGGCGGCAGCCAGGGTGCCGCGGGCATCAACCAGCTCCTCTTCAAGGCGGCCACGCTGCTCGCGGGATCCGGGATCCAGATCATCCACCTCACCGGAGATCGGGACGACCGGCTTGCCGCGGCGAATTACCAGCGCGAGGAAATCCCGCACTACGTCTCGCCGTTTCACCACCGGATGGAGGAGGCGTATTCGGCGGCGGATCTGGCGATCTCGCGGGCGGGAGCATCGAGCCTCAGCGAGCTCTCCCAGTTCGCGCTGCCGTCGATCCTCATTCCTTACCCGTTCGCCACCGACGATCACCAGACCGCAAACGCGGGGATTTATGTCCGCGCGGGTGCCGCGGAAATGTTGACGGAGAAGGGGGCGAGCGCGGAGAGTCTCTCCGCAATGATTTCCAACCTCCTCTCGGACGATGGCCGGCGCGAACGCATGTCCGTGGACGCCCGGAAAATCCCGCCGCCCGGCGCGGCGGAAAATGTCGCCGCTGTCCTGGAGCAGGCGGTGAGGGAGGCCCGAACATGATCGCCCTGCAAGACGAGTTGACGGGCCCCGCGCCGCGGCATGTCCATCTGATCGGTGTCGCGGGCTCGGGGATGAGCGGGATTGCCGGCCTGCTCCTCGCGCTCGGGCACGTGGTCAGCGGGTCGGACAAGGTTGTGACGACCGAGGTCGGGCGGCTGCAGAAGAAAGGCCTGAGGTTTGACTCCCCGCAGACCGCGGAGAGCGTCCGGGGAGCCGACATGGTCGTCTATTCCTCGGCGATCAAACCGGGTAATCCGGCCTACGATGAAGCGAGGAGACTCGGCATCCCGATGGCCCGACGCGCCGACGCGCTCGCGGCGATCATGGCCGTGAAAAAGGGCGTCGTCGTCTGCGGGATGCACGGCAAGACAACGACCTCCGCGATGGCGGCACACGCCCTGCGGGCCGGAGGCCTGAAACCGTCCCACTATGTCGGCGCCGAGATTCCGATCCTCGGAACCAACGCGCGCTGGGATTCCGAGGGAGAATATTTTGTGGCCGAGGGGGACGAAAGCGACGGAACCCTGGCCAACTACCATCCGTCCCACGCGATCGTCCTCAATATCGAGCCCGAGCATCTGGATTTCTACGAGGATCTTGCGGCGATTGACGCGGTTTATTCGAAGCTTATCGCGCAGACTTCGGGAAGTGTCTTTTACTGTGCTGACGACGAGGGTGCCCGGCGGGTCTGCGCCGCGCACCCCGGCGCCGTCTCCTACGGGCATTCCCAAGGAGCGGCCTACCGGATCACCAGTCTCCAAACCGAGAACTTTTGCTCGCGCTTTTCCGTCTCGCACGATGGACGCCACCTCGGGGAAATTGCCATGAACATTCCGGGCGCGCACAATGCGGTGAACGCCCTGGCGGTCGTGGCGCTTGCCTGCGAACTCGGGGTTCCTTTTGAGCGGATTGCCGCGGCCCTCGACTCGTTCCGGGGCGCGCGAAGGAGGTTTGAGATCCACTACGAATCGGCGAGCCACCTGCTGGTGGACGACTACGGGCATCATCCCACGGAAATTGCCGCAACCCTCGCGACCGCCCGCACGGGCCGATGGAAGCGGGTCATCGCGATGTTCCAGCCCCACCGTTACACGCGCACTCTGGCGCTGAAGGAAGCGTTCGGAAGGGCGTTCGATCTGGCGGACCATGTGTTTGTCGCGGACGTTTATGCGGCGAGCGAGAAACCGCTGCCGGGAGTCTCGGGAGCGACGATTGTCGAGGCCCTGCTGGCACACGGGCACGTTTCGGCACGGCATGTGCCCGACATCGCGCACATCCACCGCGCCGCCGCGGCCTTGATCGAGGAAGGAGACCTCGTCATCAGCCTCGGTGCCGGAAATATCCACGAGGCCGGCGCGCGGCTCGCCCAGGATCTCGCCACGCGCGAAAAGCTCCTGGCGGTGATGGGGCCGGGCGGCATCAAGCTCCACGAAACGCTCTCCCGCCACACCACGATGCGCGTCGGCGGACCCGCCCAGTTCTGGGCCGAACCGGAAACCGAGGAGGGCTTTGCAGACCTCGTCCGATTCTGCTTCGACGAGGAAATTCCGTTCATGGTCATGGGCCGCGGGTCGAACCTTCTCGTCCGCGACGGAGGGATTCCGGGCGTGGTCGCCCACCTGGCGCGCGGGGAATTTCTCCGCCACGAGATCCAGGGCGACGAGATCACCTCCGGGGTTGGAGTCAAACTCCAACAGCTCAGCGCGCTGGCCCGCTCGGCGAACATCGGCGGCTTCGAGTGGATGGAGGGGATCCCCGGCAACCTTGGCGGCGGGCTCCGCATGAACGCCGGCGCGATGGGCGCCCAGACGTTCGACCAGGTCGTCCGCATCCGCTTCTGCGATCAGGACGGCAACATTTTCACGCGCACGCCGGGGGAGATCGAGGTCCATTACCGCGGTATTCCGATGCTCCGTCAGAACTACGCCCTTTCGGCCACGCTCAAGGGGACTCCGTCCACACGCAAAGACATCGACAGCCTGATCGAGTCCTCGGCGGCGAAACGCCGCGCGTCGCAGCCGATCGCCGCCAGCGCCGGCTGCATCTTCAAAAACCCCGGCCACGTCGCAGCCGGTCGCGTGATCGAAGAGCTCGGGTTCAAAAATTTTGCTGTCGGCCGCGCACGGGTCTCCGAAGTCCACGGAAATTTCATCGTCAACGACGGCGGGGCCACCGCCGGCGAGGTGCTCGCTTTGATCTCGGAAATCCAGGCCGCCGCCGAGCGCGTGCGCGGGATCCGGCTCGAGACGGAAGTGCAAATCGTGGGAGTGGATTTATGAAAAGGGAGTTCGAAGGGATTTTGAACGGGATGGCCGTCGCACTTCTGATGGGCGGTCCGGGCAAAGAGCGCGAAGTGTCGCTCCGGTCGGGCGCGGCCGTGGCCGCCGCCCTCCGGAAATCCGGCGCGCACGTCACGGAGATGGACGTCACAGGCGCGGGGTTCGCTCTCCCGCCGGGCACGGAGCTCGTGTTCAACATCATCCACGGCACGTTCGGGGAGGACGGGGAATTGCAGGGGCTTCTCGACGCGATGGGAGTCGCCTACACCGGCGAGCGGGCCGAAGGAAGCCGCCTGGCCTTCGACAAAATCGAGACGAAGACACACTTCGACCTGGCCGGTGTCCCGACCGCCCCGTGGAAAATCCTGCGCCGCGGCGAGGCTCCGGACTGCGCTTTCCCCTGCGTGGTCAAAGCCCCGAGGCAGGGGTCCAGCGTCGGCGTGCATCTCGTCGGCTCCGCCGCGGAACTCCCCGCCGCCCTCGAGGATTGCTTCCAGTATGGCGACCGCGTCCTGGTCGAGGAATTTTTCGAAGGCCGCGAACTCACCGTCGGGGTTCTCGGAAAAACCGCCCTCCCGATTGTCGAGATCGTGCCCCACGAGGGGTTTTACGACTACGAGCACAAATATACGAAGGGAGCTTCGGAATATCACGTGCCCGCCACCCTCCCGCCGGAGATGACAGCGACCATTCAAAAAGCCGCGCTCGCAGCCTGCCGGGCGCTGGACCTCCGGATCTATTCGCGGGTGGACGTGCTCCTCGCGCCCGATGCACGGATCCATGTTCTCGAAATCAACACGATTCCCGGCATGACCGAGACCAGCCTCCTGCCGAAGGCGGCCGCAGTCGCGGGCTGGGAATTCCCGGCCCTCTGCGAGGAAATCGCGGGCCTCTCTCTCTCCCAATATCCCGCATGATCAGACGATCCCAACGCACCGCCACCAGCAACCGCAGACACCATTCCGGTGGACGCGGACAGCGCCTGCTGGAAGTCAAAATCCGGGCCGTCACGGCCCGGCGCCAGCGGCGTCAGAAACTCGGCGGCTTTTTCTGGAAAACCGCCCTCGTCCTCGCTCTCGGCGTTGCCGCATGGCTCGGGATCTCGACCGCCCTCGACAAGTTTTTCTTATCGAACCCGGACTACACGCTCAAGCGCGTGACCTTCGAACTCGACGGGGTGATGACCCGTGCGGAGGCACTTGAGCAGACCGGGATCCACGAGGGGGAAAATATCTTCCGCGCGGATCTGACAGCGGCGGAAAAAGCGCTGCGTGCGATCCCGCAGGTGTCGGACGTTGTCATCGAGCGCCGGCTGCCCGATCACATCGCGATCTCCCTCACCGCCCGCGATCCGGTTGCCTGGGTGGCTCCCGCCGAGAAGGATGCCGATCCTTTCGATCCCGAGAAGTCGCTGCTTGTGGACGACACCGGGTTTTTGATGAAGCCGCGCATCATCCAGCCCGACTTCTACCGCCTCCCGGTGATTTACGGCGTCCGCAGCGACAATATCCGGGATGGCGAACCGCTTCACAACGAGGATCTCCGCCGTGCTCTCGCACTGCTCCGCGATGTGGAATCCCGCCCGGAATGCCTCCTCGCCATCCGCACCATAAATATCTCCAAGGGGTATTGCATCGAGGTCGTGAGCGACAGGAAGGCAAGGATCACCTTTTTATCGGAGGACTTTCCCGAGCAGCTCGCCCGCCTCCGACAGCTCCTCGAACACTGCCGCGAAAGCGGTCGCGAACTCGACTCGGTCAACCTCATGGTCCGCCGCAATACCCCGGTGACATTTGCGCAGCTTGCGGCATCCACTTCGAAGGCCTCCCGGAACATCGCGGGAAAGGAACGCTGACATGGCACGCGAGGATATCCATGTGGGATTGGAAATCGGCACGGCAAAGGTCTGCGCGGTCGTGGCCGAGTGCCGCCAGGACGGCGACATCCGCCTGCTCGGGGTCGGCGAATCCCCGTCGCGAGGCGTGCGCAAGGGCGAGATCGTGGATTTTGAAAACGCCTGCAATTGCGTGCGCGAGGCCCTGTCGGACGCCCAGGAGAAGAGCGATGTCGAGATCAGCGACGTCTGGCTCGCT
The DNA here is from genome assembly GCA_037129975.1 of Verrucomicrobiia bacterium. GTDB lineage: Bacteria > Verrucomicrobiota > Verrucomicrobiia > Chthoniobacterales > Terrimicrobiaceae > QYQL01. The sequence goes on from JBAXTX010000068.1 coordinate 10,186, forward strand.
GTCACCGGCAGCCACATCCAAAGCTTCAACAACCGCGGGTCGGCGGTCATCCCGGATGAAGGAGGAGAGATCACCGAGAAGGAAATCCAGGAGGTGGAATACCAGGCGAAGGAAATCAGCCTGCCGAGGGAAAACACGATCCTGCACTCGATCATCCAGCATTATTACGTGGACGGCCAGGAGGGGGTCCTCAACCCGGTGGGCATGCTGGGAAGCCGGCTCGAGGCGGATTTTCACATCATCCACGGCGTGACAAACAGGATCCAGAATTCGATCCGCTGCGTGAAGGAATGCGACATCGAGGTCCTGGATGTGGTGGTCAGTTCGCTCGCCTCCGCGCAGGTCGTGCTCGGCCAGCACCAGAAGGAAGCCGGCGCGCTGGTGGTGGATATTGGCGGCGGGGTCACCGACTACATTGTCTATCTCGGAGGAGCCGTCCGCCACAGCGGGGTCCTTGCGGTCGGCGGCGACCATATCACCAACGATATCTCGATCGGCCTCCGCATCCCGATCACCCGCGCCGAAAAACTCAAAGTCGAGGAGGGGTCGGCGGTGCTCGGAAAAGCTCTTCCGGGGGACAAGATCGTCTTGAAAAATGACACCGGCTTCTCGGGCAAGGAAGTTGAGCGCGAGATGCTGAACATGATCATCCACGCGCGCCTCGAGGAGCTTTTTACCCTGCTCCGGAAGCGGCTGGGCGACGACGTCCCGCAGCATCTTCTGGGTGCGGGCGTGATGCTCACCGGCGGCTGCAGCCTGATCCGGGGGATCCGCGAGGTGGCGGAATCCGTTTTCGAAATGCCGGTCCAGCTCACCCGTGCGCAGGCGGTCTCGGGCCCGACGTCGGCCTTCGAGAATCCGCAGTTTTCGACGTGCATCGGACTCGCCAAATATGCCCAGGCGGTCCGCTCGGAAATGCCGGAGGAGTCGCTCCTCGGAGGCTTTATCAAGAAGATGGGCAGAAAATTCCGGCTGCCGTTTTAAAGCCATGATCACGTATCCGAAGTCTCCCGACCGTTCCGAAACCCCTGTGGCGCGGCTGATCGGCCTCGGGAATGCGGGCGTCAACCTCGCCGACCGGATCCACATGAACCACCGGCTGGACATCGAGACGGTCGCGATCAATTCCGACCAGCAGTCGCTCTCGTCGTCGGTCGCATCCACAAAAATCTTTCTCGGCCCGCTGACGACACGCGGTCTGGGTGCGGGGGGTGACCCGGAGATCGGCCTGGATGCGGCGAAGGAGTCGTTCGCGGACATCGAGGCGGCGGTCGGCGGAGCGGACATTGTTTTTCTCTGTGCCGGCCTTGGCGGGGGAACCGCCTCGGGCGCGTGCGGCCTGGTGGCCGAGGCGGCGAAAAAGGCCGGGGCGCTCCTCATCGCGATCGTGACCTCGCCGTTCGGATTCGAGGGACGCAGGCGGGCGATCCAGGCGGCGACGGCACTTCAGGAAATCGCCGCCCATGCCGACGCCGTGATCCATTTTGAAAACGACCGCATGGCCGAGCTTGCCGCGCCGCGATCGGGCGTTGCGGAGACATTCTCCGGTTGCGACGATCTTCTCGGCGGATGCGTGGAGGCTGTCGTGCGGATGATCTCGGCCCCCGGCCCGATGGGCGTCGGGCTCCCGGATTTGCTTTCGATCCTGAATGGCGCCGACGGATCCTGCCTGTTCGGCACGGCCGCCGCCGCAGGCGACAACCGCGCGCACGAGGCGCTGGAAGACGCGCTGAAGAGCCCGCTGCTCGATCACGGACGCCTGCTCGCCGATGCCGCCACCGTGCTCGTTCACATCTCCGGACCGCCGTCGCTCTCCCTCGCGGAGGTGGGTGCCATCATGCAGGAAATTTCGCGGAAGGCCTCCGACCGCTCCCTGCTGCACCTGGGAATCAGCACGCTCCAGGAAAAAGATGCTCCGCTGGTCGTGTCGGTCATTGCCAAATGCGGCGCCGCCCAACCGGCGCCCGTCGCCAAGCCCGCTCCTCCGGCCCGGAAGCCGATCAAACCCGCACCCGTCGAGGAAGAGGTCCCGCCTCCCCGGAAGCCAGCGCAGGAGCCGCTGCCCGAAGCCGAACCCCTCCTGGAAGCCGAGCCGGCATCCGCTCCGGTTCCAGTTCGAGCGGTCCCGGTCGCCCCCCGCCAGCGCCCGGCGGAACCCAAGCCCGCCGCCCCGAAAGTCAAACAGGAAACCCTCCAGTTCGAGCCGGTCGCCCGCGGACGGTTCGAAAAAATCGAGCCCACGATCGTCGAGGGCGAGGACCTCGACGTCCCGACCTTCCTCCGCCGCACCGGAAAAAAAAGATCCGGATAACCGGACTTTTGAATCCGGTGTCAGACCTTGCCGGCGCGCTTGCGGGCGTTGGCGTCGAGGATTTTCTTGCGCAGGCGAAGGGACTTGGGCGTGGCCTCGACGTATTCGTCCGGCGCGATGTATTCCAGCGCGCGCTCGAGGCTCATCACCAGCGGTGGCGCGAGAGAGATGCCCTTCCCGTCGCCCTGGCTCCGCATGTTGGTGAGCTTTTTTGCCTTGCACGGGTTCACCGGCATGTCGTCCGGGCGCGAGTTTTCTCCGATGATCATGCCCTCGTAGATTTCCTCCTGCGGCCCGATGAAGAGGCGGCCGCGGATTTGAATCGTATCAAGCGCATAGGCCATGCTGGTGCCGCCTTCCATCGAGACGAGGACGCCGTTGTTGCGGCTCGGGATGTCGCCCTTGTGGGGGCCGTATTCCTTGAAGAGGTGGCTGGCGATGCCGTGCCCCTTGGTGACGTTGACCAGGTCGGTTTCGAAGCCGATGAGTCCGCGGGTCGGGATCGTCGCCTCGACGAGAACGCTGTGCGGGTTGTGCTGCATGTTCACGATTTCCGCCTTGCGCGAAGCCATCGATTGGAGGATGTCGCCGAGGTTTTCCGGCGGCACGTCCACATAGAGCGTCTCCATCGGCTCGAGGAGCGCTCCGTCCTCGCTGCGGGTGAAGATGACCTCCGGGCGCGAGACGAGGAGTTCAAAGCCCTCGCGGCGCATCTGCTCGACGAGAATCGCGATCTGCATTTCGCCGCGGGCCTTCACATCGAAATGCCCGGCCGTGTCGGTGTCGCTGACGATGATCGAGACGTTTGTCCGTGTCTCGCGGATCAGGCGGTCGCGGATCTGGCGGGCGGTGAGCAGTTTCCCTTCGCGTCCGGCCAGCGGCGAGTCGTTCACGCAGATTTTCATGGCGATCGTCGGCGGATCGATATGCACGAAAGGCAGCGCCTCGCGGTCCTCGCTGTCGGTGAGGGTTTCCCCGATGAATACTTCCTCGAAGCCCGTGAGCCCGATGATGTCGCCGGCAAACGCCTCCTCCATCTGCACCTTCTCGAGCCCCTCGTGTCCGAAAAGGGCGGTGATTTTGCCGCGCTCCTTGCGTCCGTCCATGTGGATGCAGACGATGCTCTGGCCGACTTTGACCGAACCGCTGGTGATCCGCCCGTAGGCGATCCGGCCGAGGTAGTCGCTGTAGTCGAGGTTCGAGCAGAGCATTTGAAAAAAACCGGCGTCCGAGGCTTTGGGTGCCGGGATGTGCCATGCGATCGCCTCATAGAGCGGGAGCATGGTCTCGCTGGGATCCACGAGCTCGCGCTTCGCGTAGCCGTCTTTCGCGCTGGCGTAAATGTGGGGAAAATCGAGCTGCTCGTCGTTCGCGTTGAGTTCGAGGAAAAGCTCGAAGACCATGTCGAGAACCTTGTGCGGGCGGGCGTTCTCGC
>JBAXTX010000069.1:0-13816 GCA_037129975.1 Verrucomicrobiia bacterium
CCGTTTTCGGCGAGGTCTTCAAATTGCCGGTTTGCTTTATCCATGGATTGTTTTTTCCGTTGCGGTGTGGGAAACCGCCCGCGGGATTCCGATCTCTTTCTTCAATACCAGCTCTCCCCGATGCTGATCACATCGCCGGGTTTAACGAGGATCGTCTCGATCTTTCCTTCCGCCATGCGCTTGGCATTGGCCTTGATAATCTCCGAGCCGCTGTCGGATTTCCTGCGGATCAAGAGGTGGCCGCGGTCCGCGATGCGCGTGAACCCCCCGGCCATGCCGACGGCCTCAAGCAGATCGAGGGTCTGCCCGCCCTGTAGTTCGTAGCTTCCCGGCCGTGCCACCTGGCCGATGATGGTAAATTTCCTTTGCGCGAACTGCACCACGTTCAGGTACACCTGCGGGTTGACGAGGTATTTCTTCCCGTAGAGCTTGGCCAGCATGTCCCGCGCCTCACGCACGGTCATCCCCCCGAGCTTGGTTTCGCGCAGGAGCGGGAGCTGGACCGTGCCGTCGCGGGCGATCATGGACCGCGAGGTGAGATCCGGTTCCCGGAAAATACTCAGCTCGACCAGATCTCCGGGCACGAGCATGTAGTCCCCCTCCGCCGAACTGATCACCTGACCCGACGGTCCTGTGTCGCGGGCAGTGGTGGAGGGGCGGGGAGTTTGCTGCGGAGGCGGCGTGGAGGGTGGTGTTTCCGCGGCCGCCGCGGGCTGCTGCGGAGCCGCCTGGGAAAGCAAACCCTGCGGGACTGCTCCGAGAAACAAGGCCGAGGCCAAAGTGAGGGTTCGCAAAAATTCGGTCATGGAGCGCGTCAGTTGCATAAGAAGGGCGTTCTAAAATGTCAAATTGAAACTGAACGTGGCGCGGGTCTCGGGGGTGTTTTCTCCCGACGCGGAGTTGTAGTATCCCGAGGCGTTGTTGCGACCGGTGGCATAATACAGCTGACCCTGCCAGTATGCCCACTCGATAAAATTCCACCTCATGGTGGCCGAGGCGAAGCCGTAGCTGTATGTCTGCCCGGCCTGCTGCGATGCGGCCCCGTTTTGCGTCGTGAGGGAAAGGTTCTCGGTTTGCTGCCATCCGGTCGAGAGGCTGACATTCATCTTGGAGAAAAACTTCTGGGAGAGCGTGATGACCGCCCCGCGCGAGACCTGGGCCTGTTGAGAAACCGTGAGCGAGAACGCCTGATTCTGATAAACGGAAAGCGAGAGGCTGGTGTTGACGCGGGGCTGCCAGAACCCGCCGAGGTTGAAATTCGGCATGATATCGGTGCCGAGGAGCGAAAACTCGGCGAAGAGTCCGGTCTTTTCGGTCGGGTTGTAAGTGCCCTTGATCTGGTAAACGGGAAGGAGCCCGACATATTGCGCGGCGATCGTCTGCGGGGCTTCGACGTAGCGGGCACCGAGCCCGGCATCGATGTCGATTTTTTCGGAAAAATTGTATTTCACGCTCACGAGTGCCTGGACGTAGCTGCGTTTCGCATCGGACTGCTGCTCGAGGGTCTGGGTTGACTGACCGGCCGACACGTCGAAGCGCAGGCGGCATTTGCCGGTGGCGAACCAGTCCGCGTAGGATCCGGCCGAGAAGCTCCCGAGATTGCCGGAGTTGGTGTTCGCATTGCCCGAGGTGCCTCCAAAGTTGTTGAGCGAGTTGTTCAAAGACATCTTGGTCCCGATGTCGGTAAAAGCGGTGAGCGTGTATTTCCAATCCAGACTCGCGGCGAAGTTCGCGGTGGTGGTGTTCTCGCTCGTGACGACGTTCAGTCCGGTGCCGTACGAGCCGGAGGCCTGCAGGTTCAGCGCATGGCGGGTCCCGAGGTGGCCGATGGCGAGCGAGGCGGTCTGGGAAAACGGATTCCTCTGGTTGCCCGACCCTGCCGACGTGTAGTTGGGGTTCATGTAATACGTCATCCCTCCTCCATAGGCCGCGGAGACCGACCAAGGGCCGATTTCTCTGTTGTATTTGAGGGAGAGACTCGGAGCCGCAAAAAAACTACTTTCATCCGAGGGGGTTGTTGACTGGAAGTTCGAGTTGGCATTTGAGTATTCCCATCCCAAGCCCAGGCCGAGTCCGATTTCGAGGGGGCCGATGCTGAGCCCTTCCCGGAGCGCATTGGCGGCATTCTCCAACGCGGAAAAAGGTCCTTGTGCTGGCGGAAGCCCGAGGAGTCCCTCCGCCGAACGCGGACGCTGGCGGTCGGCCTGCAAGCCCACCCAGCGGGAACGGAACACCGCATCGGAAACCGTTGTTGGAACCGGCGGAGAGGTATCCGAAGAATAGGCATCCGAAGAATAGGTCTGGGCGTGGGCGGTGACAACGGACACGAGCAGCACGGCCGGAAGAGTCAAGGACCTGGCGAGCCGTCCGAAAGCCGCCCCGTTCGTCCGGACCTGAGATCGTGTTTTCAAGGCTTGATCTCCGGGGCGAGTTGGGAGGCATGCAGGTAGGCGACGAGTTCGTTGTAGGCGGTCGGCCACTTGCCTTCCTGTGCCGCCATCGCCGCACCCAGCCGATGCGCCTCGGAGAGAGCGGGCGAATTTTCAGCCAGCGCTTCCTGAAGAATCCTGCGCGCAGCCACAACGTTCGATTTGCTCCAAAGCTGGAAAAATTGATCGGCGAGCGGGGAACTTGGGGGCGAGACGGCGGGTGTTCCCGGTGCGGGGAGGGAGAGATCCACGGCAAACTTCCTGCAAAGCAGATCGACGGCTGCGTGGTGGTCCATTTTCTCCGCCAGATCGCGCGCCCGGAGCTCCCATTCCCTCTCCGACCAGCCGGGGCGGGCATCCAGAAACGCGAAGAGGGCGGTCCGGTCGCCGCGGTCAAACCAGAGTTTCAAAAACCGGGCCCTCTGCTCCTGGTCGATCCGCTCAAGAAACGCGGGGGTTGAAGAAAGTTCGAGAATCCGACCGGGGGCGTCCGGCGACGCCGCCAGCCAGGCGAAATGAAATGCGGGAGGATCATCCGGCCGCGGCATCAGCAGGGCCAACACCTTGGGATGTTTCCCCGCTTCTCCAAGTGCCCGCTCGAAGTGGATGAGGCCGGGCTCGGCGCGCGTGTGGTTTCTGTCAACGATTTTTTCGCTCGTGTCCACCGCCTCGCGGAAAAGGGCGGCGGCACGATCGGAGTCCACCGGAAGCCATGCGACGGCCTGTTGCCATGCTGTGTCGGCGAGGTTGGGGCGGAGGAGGCGGGCCGCAGCGAAGGACGCGTCCACCTGCTTGTCGGTTTCTTCAAAATGGAGTTCGAGGACACCTCTCTGGTAATAGAGATCGGCCGCCATGGGGCTTTTTGCCGTCGCTGCCACCGCGAGATCGAGAGCGGCCTCGACTTCCTTCTGCTTGTAAAGGGCCAGGATTTTGTCTCCCGCGACAGCGGCTTCAAATGGCGGCAAAGCGGGTCCGCCGCGCCACTCGGCGGCGACCAGCTTCCATCCCAGAACCAGAATCCCGGCACCAGCGACCACAAAAAGCAAATGCTGGATCCGGGCGGCCCTTGGATTGCGGGTTCCTCCGGGCACGGCCAGGCCTATCGCAGCAAGAACGAGCACCCACCAGCCCAGTTCGACACGGTGGAGCGGGACATCCACCGCTCCGTGCAGCCCGGCAGCAAGGGCGGCACTCACAAAGCCCCATCGGGCAGGCCACCCGCGGGAGTTTCTTTCTCCGAAGACGCCCCGCCCGGCAAGACCCACAAGAACCAGAGCGAGGACGACCGCCACCGGTCCGGCCTCGACAGCCAGCATCAGCCAATCGCTTTCCGGGTGCAGCGCCATGGCGCCGGCGAGGCTGAGCCGGGCATAAAACGGGTAAACCGTCTCATACGTCCCCAGCCCGGTGCCGGTGATCGGAAAATCCCGCAGCATCGGAAACGTATCGCGGTAGATTTTCATCCGGAAATCGAGCGGGACATCGCCGCTGCCCACGGTCTTTTCCTGCACCGCCTCCGCCATCCCAACCAAGCGCTCCCGCACGGGGTTTTGCGTTCCGAAAAGATAAACGAGGCCGGTGAGGGAAATGGCGACGACCGAGACCACGACCGGTGTGGAGAACCTGCCGCGTCCGAGGCCGGCGATCCAGACGGCTGCTCCGATCACGAGGAAGATCACTCCCCCGCGTGATGGCGAATAGAGAAGGAGCGCGACGACCGGGAGCAAAATTCCGACGATCCCGATTCCCGCGGCAAGAAACCATCGTCTGGAAAGCGCGGCGAAAACCGCGCCGAGTCCCGTGAGGCATCCGGTGATGAGCAGCGTTGCCGCATGGTTCCTGTTGGGAAAAAATCCGAAGACGCCCGAGCCGTCGAACGGCGCCTTCCATCCGGCACGCACCGCGTAGATCGCCAACCCCGCATAGACCGCGCAGGCGAGGCAGGTGCCCAGGCCGATCCCGACCAGGCTCGAGGATCCGACGGGATGGCTCAGAACATAAAGCCCGGCAAGGAGCGAGGTCGCAAGAATCACCATCCAGAAGAGGCTCTCGCGAGGAACAAGGCTGATTTGTGAGAGAGCAGGGAAGAGGCCGGAGGCTTCCAGACTTTGTCTCCAGACCGGCTGCGAAATGGCTCCCGCCGGAAGCAGCGCGAGCCCGCACCACCCGACAAGAAGCGCCGAAACCATCCAGAGCGACCAAGGCAGGGTGCGCCGGGGCGGAACAAAAACCATCACCCCGCCCGCGCCCAGCAGAAACACCCCGAGGCTCCCTTCTGGCATCCCCCCGCAAAGCAACGCTGCCGACCAGGCCGCAGCCAACAGAATCGAAACCGCCGCAACCGACGGCCGCCCGGTGCCGCCCAAGCGCGGATCGCTTGCGTGTTCAGTTCGCATGGATCCGGCAATCCGCATATGTGTTTCGCAAAATCATCCCTTGGAATCTGTGAAAAAACAGGAAATGCCGCGAGAAAGCAAGCAAGGCCGCTGGTGGTGTTTCCAGAGGAACTCCTCGCCGAGGCGGCGGGCTTCCGGGGGTCCGGATCGGGGAAGCCGGTTTTTCTTGGAAACGCGGGGCAGGATGCCTGCTCAACCCGGTTAACGGCTGTCCTACACCTGGTTTTCCAGGAAATTTTTCATGTCGGGCGGCATTTCGCAGGCCCAGGCGAGCGGGGTTCCCAGCCAGTCGAGGGCGAGCTCCGCGGAATGGAGCGCATGGCGCGGGAGGAGCAGGCGTTCCGCGAGCGACGGGGTCCAGCCGGTGCGGATGAATTCGAGATAGCAGCCCGGGGACGGTCCGTAGATTTTGTCGCCCACGACCGGGTGCCCGGAGTGGGCGAGGTGCACGCGGATCTGGTGGGTCCTTCCGGTGAGCGGTTCGGCGGAGACGAGTGCGAACCGCCCTTTCGGGTGTTGGATTCTTGACAGAACCCGGAACCTGGTGTGCGCCGGCGAGCCCGACGGGTGGACCGCGCGCTGGAGGTGGATCGTCGTTGCGCCGATCTCGCCGAGACGGAGGATCGGGGCGGTCACTTCAAATGCGTCGCCCGGCCAGCCGCGGATGATCGCGAGATACGACTTCCGGATTTTTCCCTCCTGCATGGCCAGGCCTGCGGCGCGGGCGGCCGCGGCGGACTTTGCGACGAGCATGGCGCCGCTTGTCTCCCGGTCGAGCCGGTTGACGAGCGAGACCTGGCCGCCATTTGCCAGCTCGTAGCCGAGCATCTCGCGCAGAGCGTCCCAGAGCGTGCGCGGGCCGTCCGGCTTGGTCGGATGCACGAGCAGCCCGGCCGGTTTGTTGACGGCCAGGAGATCGGCGGTCTCACCAAGGATTTCGAAGTCTGCGGGAACGTGACACATATCGCAATAACGGGCCGGAGCATACGCCCAATGCGAAACACCGGCAAAGATTGCTTCCCAAAAAATTGTCGTGCTGGTTATTGTGTGCGGCACCGATGCCGCGATGGCACCGGTCCGCAAACAAATGCTCCATGGAAAAAGCGCCCAACAAATCACCGGTCCTCAAGGTGGACGACCCCCGCCTTCAAAGGTTCTCGATTTTTGCCGGCCTTGGTGCCGACGAACTCGCCTCCCTGCTCGGCCTGACCGATATCGTCGAGATTCCCGCCGGGGCGCTCATCGTCCAGGCCGGAGAGCCCGGGCATTGTCTTTACGTCCTTTTGGAAGGCCGCGCCAAAGTCACCGTGGATGCCGACGGGCGGGTGATCGAACTGGCCGTGATCGAGAGCGGAGATTTTTTCGGCGAGGTTTCTCTGGTGGACGACGGCCTGCGCTCGGCAAACGTCACGGCCGTTGATCCCTGTGTCCTGCTCCGGATCACGCGCATGACGATCGGCGTCCTGGGCGGCCTCCAGCCGGCGGCCGCGATTCAAATCCTGGGTGCCATAGGCAAGGCCCTTGTCTCACGCCTGCGCGCCAGCAACCAGAAATACCTCGATATCCTGCTCGATAAACCCCGGCAGGACGAAGAAATTTCATAAAAACCACCCGTGGAAAAGCAACGCACACTCGCATCACCCGCCGTATTGACCGGCAGCGCCCTTCACACCGGCGAGAACGTCACCCTCACGATCCTTCCGGCCCCCGCCGGACACGGCTTCAAATTTCAGCGCGTGGACCTGCCCGACGAGCCGATCGTTGACGCCGTCGCCGCGCATGTCAAAACCGTCGAGCGCGCGACGACGCTCGTGCAGGGGATGGTGAAAATCCACACTGTCGAGCACGTCCTTTCCGCGCTCAGCGGCCTCGGGGTGGACAACGCGCTCATCCAGATGGACGCGAACGAACCGCCGATCGGCGACGGCAGCGCCTCCGCTTATGTGGAGAGCATTTTGAAAGCCGGGATTGTCGCGCAGGACGCCCCGCGCAGCTGCCTCGAGGTTGCCGAGCCGATGACGATCGCGTCCGGCGATTCGCTGCTCGTCATCCTGCCGGACACGAAGTTCCGGATCTCCTGCACGCAGGTCGGTCCGCAGGGGCGGTTCACGCAGTTCCTCTCCGCCGAGATCACGCCGGAATTTTACGAGAAGCAGCTCGCCCCCGCGCGGACGTTTGTCTTTTACGAAGATGTGAAGCCGCTCATGGACAAAGGGCTGATCAAAGGCGGGAGCCTCGAGAACGCGATCGTCGCCCGCGGCGACAGCGTCCTGAGCAAGGAACCGCTGCGGTTCCCGGACGAGTTTGTGCGCCACAAGATGCTCGACATCGTCGGCGACCTCGCGCTCTGCGGACGCCGCCTGCGGGCGCATGTCGTCGCGTTGAAGCCCGGCCACGGGATCAACACCGAGGCGGCGAAGCGTCTGGCCGCGCGTCTGGCCGCGATGGTCGCCGTCGCGCAACGTCCGGTTGCCGCCCCCGCCGGGGCGATGGATATCAATGAGATCATGCGCGTGCTGCCGCACCGGTTTCCGTTTTTGATGGTGGACCGGATCATCGAATTCCAAGGAGACGCCAAGGCGATCGGGGTGAAGGCGGTTTCGATCAACGAGCCGTTTTTTCAAGGCCACTTCCCCTCACATCCCGTGATGCCGGGGGTCCTGCAACTCGAGGCCATGGCCCAGGTGGCCAGCATTGTGATGATGCGCAAGACCGAGAACGAGGGGAAGATCGGGTATTTCATGAGTGCCGACGAGGTGAAGTTCCGCAAGCCGGTGATGCCCGGCGACACGCTGTTCATCGAGTGCGAGCTCAACAGTGTGAAAAAGCGTCTCGGCAAGGCCTCGTGCCGGTGCCTGGTCAACGGAGAGGTCGTTTCGGAAGCCCAGTTGCTCTTCGGGTTGGTGGACAAATGACGCCGATTCATCCCAGCGCCGTGGTGGATCCCTCCGCCGTGATCGGGGAGGGGACCGAGGTCGGGCCGTTCTGCCAGATCGGGCCGGGCGTCGTGATCGGCGCCAACTGCCGCCTGCTCGGGCATGTCACGGTGGCCGGCCCGTCGAAGGTCGGCAACGGGAACACGTTTTACCCGTATGGCTCGATCGGCCATCGCTCGCAGGATCTGAAATACTCGTGCGAGCCGACGCATCTCGAGATCGGCGACAACAATTCGTTCCGGGAATTTTGCACCGTGAACCGAGGAACCCTCCCCGGGGCCGTGACACGCATCGGAAACCATGGGAATTTTCTCGCCTATTCGCACGTCGCCCACGACTGCACGGTCGGAGATCATGTCATTTTTTCCAACAACGGAACGGTCGCCGGGCATGTGATCGTCGAGGATCATGCGGTCATCGGCGGGCTTTCGGGCGTCCACCAGTTCTGCCGGATCGGACGGCACGCGATCATCGGCGGATGCACGAAGATCGTCCAGGATGTGCCTCCGTATATGATCGCGGACGGAAATCCTGCGGAGATCCGCGGGGTCAACCAGATCGGGCTCGAACGGTGCGGGTTCACCGCGGCGGACGTGCGCACGCTCCGCGAGGCCTACCGGTTTCTCTACCGTTTGAATCTGAACGTCAAACAGGCGTGCGAGCAGATTGCCGCCGAGCTCCCCGCCTCGGAAGTCCGCGACCACCTCCTCTCGTTCATCGAATCCTCGCAACGCGGGATCGTGCGCTGAACACCGCGGGATGCTGACGATCCGGAATTTGAAGAAAAGCCATGGCGGTCGCGTCCTCTTTGAAGACGCCTGCCTCCAGGTGAACTATGGCGAACGCGCCGCGCTCGTCGGCCCGAACGGCAGCGGCAAGTCCACGCTGTTTTCTCTGGTTTTGAAAACGGACGATCCGGACGCGGGCACCGTCCGGCGCGACGAGTGGACGATGCTCGGCTACCTGCCGCAGGAAGGCGAGGCGGTCGGCGACGAGACCGCGCTCGACATCGCCACCGGGCGGGCGGGCGAGGTGCCCGCGCTGGAGGCGCTTCTGGCCTCGCTCGAGAAACAAGGGATCGTCGAGGGCGCGGAATACCTGGAGGCCCACGCGAAGCACGAGGCGCTTTGCAGTCCGCATGTCGAGGCGAAGGCGCGGAAAATGCTCAAGGGTCTCGGCTACCGCGAGCAGGATTTTGACCGTCCGGGCAGGGAGCTCAGCGGGGGCTGGGTGATGCGCGCGCACCTCGCGCGGTTGCTCGTCATGGAGCCGGATCTCCTCCTGCTTGACGAGCCGACGAACCACCTCGACCTCCTCTCGCTGCTCTGGCTTCAAAAATACCTGCAAAACTATTCCGGGGCCGTCCTGCTGATCTCGCACGATCTCGAATTCATGGATGCCCTCGTCGGCAAGGTGTTCGAAATTTCGAACCGGAAAATCATTTCCTATACCGGCAACTATTCCGAGGCGATGCGCCAGCGCGAGGCGAACTACGAGCAGCAGGCCGCCGCATACAAAAACCAGCAGAAGGAAATCACCGCGCTGCAGGAGTTCGCCGACCGGTTCCGCTCGGTGTCCTCGAAGGCCGCGCAGGCCCAGAGCAAGCTCAAGCAGATCGGGCGGATGGAAAAAATCGAGCGTCCGGAGGCGCCGAGGAAGCCGTTCCGCTTCCGGATTCCGCAGCCGCCGCGCGGCGGCCAGCGCGCGATCAGCCTCGAGGGGATCCACATGTCGTATGGCGACCATCCGGTTTACTGCGGCCTCGACCTCCTGATCGAGCGCGGCGAACTCACCGCGCTGGTCGGTCCGAATGGCGCCGGGAAATCCACCCTCCTCAAGATCCTCGCCGGGCTCGTCCCGTTCCAGAAAGGCGCGCGCCACGAGGGCCACAATTCGAAGATCGGCTACTTCAGCCAGCACCGCTCGGCGACGCTCGATCCCGCGAACTCCGTGCTCGATGAAGTCCTCGCCAGCAATGGCACGCTCCGCGATGAGGACGCCCGAGCGATGCTCGGAACGTTCCTCTTCCGCCGCGACGACCTCCACAAAAAAACCGCCGTGCTCAGCGGCGGCGAAAAGACCCGCCTCAACCTGATCAAGTTCCTCGTCGATCCCCCGAACCTTCTCCTCATGGACGAGCCGACCACCCACCTCGACATCCTCACCGTCGAGTCGCTCGTCCTCGCCCTCGAAGCGTACCAGGGCACGCTCGTGTTCATCTCGCACGACGTCCACCTCATCCGGAAACTCGCGAACCGGATCCTGCACATCAACGCCGGCACCGTGACCTCGTATTCCGGCGGCTACGACTACTTCCTCGAGAAATCCGGCCTCCTCGGCTCCGAGCGCTTCGCCCTCACCGCCTGACCCGAATGGCGCTTAACCCAAACGCGACCTAACCCGGGGCAACCGCCATGTCTGATTCCCAATTCATTCTGGTGACCGGCGCAACCGGATATGTGGGGGGCAGGCTCGTGCCGCGCCTGCTTGCGGACGGATATCGGGTGCGCTGTCTGGTGCGCGATTTGTCCCGGCTACAAGGACGGCCGTGGCTGAATCAGGTGGACTTGGTGCAGGGCGACATGCTGAAACCAGATTCACTCGGCGCGGCGATGCGCGACGTTCAAGTGGTTTATTACCTTGTCCATAGTCTTGGTGGTGGCGGTGATTTTTCGGAACGGGACAGGGTTGCGGCGCGCAACTGTTCTCAGGCCGCACGCTTCGCGGGAGTGGAGTGCATCGTTTACCTCGGCGGCCTGGGCGACCCGCAGGCGGACCTGTCGCCCCACTTGCGTTCCAGGCAACAAACCGGGGATGCCTTGCGCGAGGCTGGCATCCCGGTGACCGAATTCCGGGCCGCAGTCATCATAGGATCGGGCAGCCTATCCTTTGAAATGATCCGGTATCTGACCGAGCGTCTTCCCGTGATGATTTGCCCCAGGTGGGTCTTCACCAAAATCCAGCCTATTGCCATTCGCAATGTTCTGGACTACCTCGTGGCGGCCCTGGCATGCCCGGAAAGCGCAAACAGCATTCTGGAAATTGGAGGGAAGGATGTTCTGACCTATGCAGACATGATGACCGGATACGCGCGAGCCAGGGGGCTCAAGCGGCGATTGATCGCCGTTCCAGTGTTGACGCCCCGTCTCTCATCCTACTGGGTGCATTTGGTCACCCCCATTCCCGCCAACATTGCCCAGCCACTTATCAAAGGGCTGGGCAACGAAGTCATTGTGCGCGATGACACGGCCTGCCGACTTTTTCCCGGCATTGAGCCGATGGACTTTGAGACCGCCGTGCGTCTTGCATTGGCCAGGGTGCAGGGACAAGGGGTGGAGACAGCTTGGAGTGATGCGCTGACCTCCAGCCAAGGCAGCCGGATTCCACGGACGCTCCTCAGCCGAGAGGGCCTTATCATCGAGCGGCGACAGATGATGGTGTTCTTCCCTGCGGATGCGGTCTATCGGAGTTTCGCGCAGCTGGGCGGATGCCGGGGATGGCTGTATATGAATTGGGCTTGGCAACTGCGCGGAATGGTGGATCGGCTTTGCGGTGGAGTTGGGATGCGCCGAGGCCGGCGCGACCCCGAGGATTTGCGCGTGGGGGAGACCCTCGACTTTTGGCGCGTGGAAATGGTGGAGCCGGGTCGCCTCATCCGCTTGCGGGCGGAAATGAAAGTCCCGGGCCGCGCGTGGCTGGAATTTGAGGCCCGCCCGGAATCCGATGGGCGGACGCAGCTCTTGCAGACCGCATTCTTTGAGCCCAAGGGATTGCCCGGCTTGCTTTACTGGTATGCCCTGTATCCGATTCATCGTCTGATCTTCAATGGTCTTATTCGGCAAATCGCCGCCGGTGTAAAAATGGGCAGCGCCTGACCCGAATAGCGCTCGTAACTTAAGCCCAACGGGGCTGTATCCAACAGCCCAGGGCAAGCCTGCGAAGCAGGCGAACTTCGATGGTAATGACACAAAGTAATGCTTGCCAAGCCTACCGCCCCATGCCATGGAATAAACATGGCAGCGACCATTACGAGCAAGGGGCAGATTACGATCCCTCTGGGAATCCGCCAGCGCTTCGCGTTGGCCCCCGGTGACAAACTGGAGTTTGACACCAGCGCCTCCGTGCTGACCGCACGACGGCTCATCAACAGGAGCGAATGGAGCAAGACTTTGGACGAATGGAAAAAGACCTCCCGTGCCCGCCTGAAGGGACTTCCTTGGGAAAAGCTGTCGGCGGAAAAACTTGTGGATGATTTGCGTGGTGGCCCTGCGGACAAGACAGAGCCATGAGGACGGCGATCGACTCGTCGGTGTTGTGGTCGCTGATCAAGGAGGAAACCGGCTGGGAGGCGTGGGCGGAAACCCTCCAAAGAGCGGCATCGGAGGGACCGCTTCTTGTCAGTGCGGTGACGTTCGCCGAACTTTCCCCATCCGCCGGTGACCCCGCGACACTGACCGGTTTTCTCCATCGCCTCGGCATCCGTTACGATGACATCCGGGAAGAGGCGGCTTTCCTTGCCGGAAGCACATTCAAGGCATACCGACTGCGCGGAGGGCCCAGGCAGCATCTCGTCCCCGATTTTCTCATCGCCGCTCATGCCCAGGTGCAGGCGGATCGCCTCGCCGCAAGGGATCGCGGTTACCTGCGCCGATGGTTTCCCCACCTGCGTTTGCTCGAACCGGCGGCAAACTGATGGAGGCACACGGCGCTGACAGCGCCGGCAGCAGGAATGCAAACCGCGATTTCCCGAAGCTCTCTTCCAATCGGTACCGGGCTTGGGGGAAAGCGACCCCCTTTCCTTGCGGGGATTCCATTCAAAATGTCAATAGGCACGGCCTGACCCGAATGGCACTAACTTAAGCCAGAGTAGAACAAGCGTCCCGCTTGTTTTCCCCGGCAGGACAGCAACCGGGACGGTCGCTCTACCATCCCAAAACCGCCTTAAGTTAGTGCCATTTCGGCCTGACCCCTTCGACTCCTGGGAAATTCCGGGCTTGTAATCGCACGCTGGCAGGTCTGTTGATCCCTTATCTGAACAAAACCTCCTCCACATACCGATTCCCGTCTCATTGACTGTCACCCCCCAAAGTCATTTCCAAAAACCGTGGCGCAGATAGGCCAGAGCGACAAATTCTTCGTCGTATCCACATTGAACGTGCGGGTCCCAGCTATTCGATGCGAATGCTTCCGTATATGCGACCACTATTAGCATGCCGGTGGCCAAGATGGATACCTGAGTCATCGAGCCTGATTCCAGCCCAGGCCATAGTTAGGTGAACGTTTGCAACAAGAATTGGGAATTCGAGTTTCTCGAAACCCCCGCCGATAGGAAGAAGCGCAGCAAGAGATGTGAGATCGCAAGCTTCGTTGAATTCGATGCGCACATAATCCCCATCTGCGTATGTAGCGCTAATCAAACGACCGTGGGGAGGACATTCGAAGTCAGTGGGCTCTCCGATCAACCTCCAAAAATTGTCTTCTAATAGTAAGCGTGTCTTACCTGCTTTGTCAGGAAACTTGACGTTCAATAAAAAATTGCCTTCGAGATCGCGATTAGCCCATATAACGGTTCTTCTCTTGATCTCCAATGTCTGAGGATGGCGGGAATAACTTCTCCCAGCCGAGACCAAAAGGTTGCGACGCATCCAATCAAAACGTCCAGAAACCTCTTTCGTCGCATCGGCGTTCTTGAATGCAAGCAATTGCTCCTTCGTGTAAGCTCCAGCATCCGCCTTGTCATGATGCATCCGGCAGAGCGCAATCATCCCAGAAGGATCGTGATGTTGCCTGACACTCCATGGTGGATCGAAGTGATGCCAGGTCAGATATGGATTACCGCATCGTTGCTTGCCATCGGGGACGGGACATCCAAAGTTTACCTCGCGTCTAAGACTGCGAAGAACTGCGGTGGAGGGTGTGCGATTCACACGTAAATGTATCATAGCAGCGTTGCGGTGGGCAAGTCATATGGCGTTCTGTTCATGGACGCGCAAGAGGCCGAACGTAAAGATGAGCTGCCGTCCACCGGAACCGCCATGTGGCTCTGGCATGTTTG
>JBAXTX010000007.1:0-38913 GCA_037129975.1 Verrucomicrobiia bacterium
GGGTTTCTTTCGGCCTTCGGTCTTCGGGTCTCGGGTTTGGAATGGCCCGGACCGATTTTAGCGCAGCCCTGGCCCGCCGGCGGCAGGCCGGGCGCGTCGTCTTTGGCCAGACGCGCCCGCATCGCCAGCGCCTCCCGCGAATCCTTGAGCCACACCCGCAGCCCGTTCTGCGTCAGGAAACTCTCATAATCCCGGAGCAATTCGTCGGACAGGCTCGCGCGGGCCACGTTCGTAAGGAGCATCTCGCTCTTGCGCGACGTGGCCGCCGCGCCGCTGCCCTCGCTGATGTTCCGCACGCCGCTGCGCGCCGCCTGCACCATCTGGTCGCTCATGCGGCGGTCGTGCGCAAAGAACCGCCGGCAGAACACCACCGTGGCGTCATACACCGCCCCCGCCACCTTGTAGCTGCGCAGCTTCCGGTAGCCGCCGTGGGGCAGGAAGGGGCTGTCAGGTGAGTTCATGGGGTGAGGTTACTCCAGCAGCATTTCGTCACACAAGCCAGACTCGTCAGCCCTGTCCGCCCCATCGGGCTCGTCAACCCCTTCCGCCGCGTCGGACTCGTCCGACTGGTCTGCCCCGTCGGACAATTCCCCACCCTCCTCCGGCAACTGGCGGCCGCCGGGCGCACGTCCAGCTTGCCCGTCACCACGTCCGCCACCAGGCGCGTGCGGTATTCCCGCAGCAGCGAGATTTCACGGTCAAGGCGCGTGATGGCGATGTTAAGCGTGTGCGTCTCGGTCTGGATGTGGCTCACCAATGCCTCCTGCTCCGGGGTTGGGGGAATGGCGATCTTGAATCGCTTGAGGTCTTCGCATGTGATAGCTCCCTTCGTGCTGCCGGAGTCCTCACTCGAAGCGCGGAACTGTAGGTATGCGGCGCTGAGAGCGAGGTGAATGAATTCAGCCGATGCGACTGGCACTCGCGGCGTGATAAACGCGATGTGCTGGTTGATGGTTGCCTCCATGCCCAACACGGCAGACATTCCGCGAGTCTTCCCTTGGCCAGTAATCGCCACGAGCACACTGCCAGTCGGAACTTTGGGCAGATGGCATTCGCGGAGTGCAGTCTGGGTGACGAACTGGTCGGCGCTGTTGATGAAGCCGCGGTTCACCTGCGAGCTATTAAGCCATGGATATGTGCCACCACTCCAATAAGTCGGTTTACCGCGAGATGGGGTCGAACCATTGCCGATGCGAGCAAAGCGACTGATACGCCACAGTTCCCAATGCTTTGGGATGTCGCCGAGCCAGGGGATGCCAGAGGGTTTGAGGGGGACGGTGGGGTCGAGGCCGCAGGTGACGGCGCGGTGGATGATGGCCTGCTTCTGCTCGTGGAGCAGCGCGATCACCTTCCGTTTCGACCGGATCGCCCGCTCCAACCGCCCGTTCGCGTAGTCCAGAAACCGAACGATCGCCGATTGCTCCTCGGGCGGGGGCAGTGGTGAGAATAGCTGCTTGAAGTCAGGCCAATAAAGCCGGTTGCGGTCGGACACGATTCCGCGGGAGGCATTATTCACTTCCGACTGGTAAGTTGGCGTGCGGAACAGAAGTTCGAAGTAGCGGCTCTCAGTGCCGGATAAAGGCCGGGCGACTACATAGGCGGGACTGACCAGACCATCGACCGGCACACGCCCGGTTGCTCCCTGCCACATCCGCATCATGTTGTATGCAATGTCTCCGCAGAGCGCCCGCTTGTATTTCCGGCGGTCGGTCATGACCTGTTTCCGCGCACCATTTTCCAGATCTCGAACCTTTACTCCCGATTTGATGGCCACCTCCAAGATCGGCAGATCGGGAAAGTCCGTCTCGTTCCGCTGAAGAAAAAGACCGCCATTGCGGCGCAAGCCCCAGTGCGATGGAAGGCGTCCCAGCCAAGGCAACGCCAACTCCTTGTATTCCGGGTAAGGTTGGAGGTTGGCGATCATTTTGCGTCAGCCATTCCGGGTCGCTGCCCTCGCATCGCTCGGGGCGAGAAGCTGGTAAAACTCATGGAGTTTGGCCTGGAGCAGACGTTTATCGGGGAGCATGGTCTGGTATTCGGCGATGAGAGCCGGGGAGAGGGAGCGGCTGAGGGCATACTCGACGACCTCGCTGTCCTTGGTGGCGCAGAGGAGCAGGCCCACGGAGGGCTTTTCGTGCGGCTTGCGGTGGTCGCGGTCGAGGGCTTCGAGATAGAAATTGAGCTTGCCCAGATGCTCCGGCTGGAATCGGCCCGACTTGAGTTCGATGGCGACGAGGCAGTTGAGGCCGCGATGGTAGAAGAGCAGGTCGAGCGCAAAATCCTGACCGCCGACCTGGACGGGATACTGGGAGCCGACGAAGCAGAAGTCGCGACCCAGTTCCGTGATGAAGCGTCCGAGGTTGCGAAGAAGCGCCCCGTGCAAATCGGCTTCGGAGTGGGTGTCGGCGAGGCCGAGGAATTCCAGCGAGTAGGCATCCTTGAAAAGCTCTGCGGCTTGGGGATGCAATTCTCTCAACGCTGCTGAGAGTTTTGGCGGGTTGAGGACGGCTTTGGCAAAAAGCCCTGCTCGCAACTGACGCTCCAGCTCGCGTTTTCCCCATTTTTCCCGGATGGACATGCGGAGGTAGAATTCGCGTTCCTCCTCCCTCTTGCACCGGCCCATAATGATCATATGCTGGGACCACGGTAATTGTCGCACCAGTGGTGCGACAATTTGTTGGTGGCGATACAAACCATAAAATTGGCGCATCCTGAACAGGTTGGCTCGGGTGAATCCCCTCTTTCCCGGCTGCGTCCGGGCGAGGAATCGGGCGAGTTGATCAACAACGCCGTCCCCCCATTCGGCGGACTCCAACTTCCGGCTGATATACTCCCCAATCTGCCAGTAGAGAGAGACCAGTTCGGTATTGACCGCCTGATACGCCCGTTGCTTGGCGGACTGAATGAGGTGGAGGACCTCGGCGAAGGCGCTCTCATCTGCTGCCTGCGGTAATTGTCGCGCCGGTGGGGCGACTATTTGTGCCGCCGCTGGTGACACAATTTTAAGCGTCTTCTTTTTCATACCGTCTCTGCCTGGAGCAATTCATCCAGCAAGCCCCCGGCTTCCTTTTCCTCAGCGAGGATGTCGGCGCGGATCTCGGCCAGTGTGCGGAGCGGCTGCGGCTGGTAGAAGTGGCGGGTGAAACTGATTTCGTAGCCGATCTTCGTGGCGTCGTCCTTGATCCACGCGTCCGGCGTATAGGGCAGCACCTCGCGGGTGATGAATGCCTCGATGCCGCCAGGTTCGAGGAGCGGGACTTGCTCGGTATCGCGCAGGTCGGGGTCGGGTTCGTATTCGAGCACGATCTTTTTGTCGCCGGCTGGCGAGGCATAGCGGCCATGCATGGGATCAACGGCCGCCTTGCCGGGCTTGTGGGCCTTGGCGATGACGGGCGGGGCGGTCTCGACGCGCCAGCTCACGGCGCGGAGGATTGTCTTCAGGTCGGAGGCGGACAGCTTGAGGTCGAGTCGCTTGAGCGCATCGTCCACGCGGTCGCGGAAAACATTGTGGTCTTCAAACAGGTCGCCGCCGAGTTCTTGGCGCAGGGCGGTGGCGGTTTCGACGAGGCGGGCGTCGCGTTCCCACGACTTCGGGTCGAGGAGCTTTTTCTTCTTTTTCTCGGGCAGACCCTTTTTGGCTGGGGCGCCGTCCTCGGATTCATCATCTTCGTCATCACTGCCCCAATCGGCGAGACGCTTCTCCAGCTCGTCGGCGATGCCGGGGAAGTTTTTCACCAGCTTGTCGCCGAACTCGTCGTAAAGAACCGACCGCAGATCTTCGTCGCCGGAGGCAAAGCGGAGGGATTCGATGGCCTTGACCGAGAGCTGGCTGTGGAGCCGGAGCGGGCGTTCGACGGTGACCTTCCAGTAGCCGAACGCGGCGTTGGGGAAAATCTTCGACTGCGGGGTTTCCTTGAACGCGAGGTAGGCGTCGCAGATCCCCTGGATGTCATCGGGGGCGAGTTCGCAATTTTTCTTGCCGAGGTTTTTGCGGAGCGGCTTGAACCATTGCGAGGCGTCGATGAGTTGGATCTTGCCCTTCCGGTGGTCGGGCTTGCGGTTCGTGAGCACCCAGATGTAGGTGGCGATGCCGGTGTTGTAAAAGAGGTTCAGCGGCAGGGCGACGATGGCCTCCAGCCAGTCGTTCTCGATGATCCAGCGGCGGATGTTGCTCTCGCCCTGCCCTGCGTCGCCGGTGAACAGTGACGAGCCGTTGTGGACTTCGGCGATGCGGCTGCCCAGCGGCGTGTCGTGGTTCATCTTCGCCGCCATGTTGGCGAGGAAGAGCATCTGACCGTCGCTTGAGCGGGTGACGAGGGAAAGTTCCTCGCCGTTGTGCATGACCTTGAAGCGCGGGTCGCGCATGCCGTCCTTGCCGCCCATGTTTTCGAGGTCCTTCTTCCAGCTCTTGCCGTAGGGCGGGTTCGACAGCATGAAATCGAACAGCATGGAGACGAAGGCATCCCGGACAAGGGTGGACCACTCCGCGCCACCGACGATGTGGTCGGCATTTTCGCCCTCGCCCTTGAGGAGCATGTCGGCCTTGCAGATGGCGTAGGTCTCGGGGTTGATCTCCTGGCCGTAGAGGTGGGTGGTGATTTGCTGCCCTCGCTCGGTCGCCAGCTTGAGCAGGGTTTCCTCCGCGACGGTCAGCATCCCGCCCGTGCCCACGGCACCGTCGTAAAGAAGATACGAACCGGAACGGATGGCGTCGGCAATCGGGAGGAAGATGAGCATCGTCATCAGGCGGACGGCATCACGCGGCGTCCAGTGCTCGCCGGCCTCCTCGTTGTTTTCCTCGTTGAACTTGCGGACGAGTTCCTCGAAGACCGTGCCCATGGAATGGTTGTCCATGCCGGGATGCTTCACCGTGCGGTCGGTATTGAGGACGGGATCCGGGCTGAGGTTCACCTCGGGATCGAGGAATTTCCCGATCAGCGTGCCGAGAGAGTCGGACTTCGAGAGAGTGGAGAGCTGGTTGCGGAATTTGAAATTTTCCAGGATGTCCTGAACGTTCTCCGAGAAGCCGTTCAGGTAGTCTTCAAAATCGGCCAGAAGCTGCTGCTGGCTGCCACGAGATTTGAGGTCGCGCAGGGTGAACTTGGAGGTGTTGTAGAACGACTGGGCGGCGGCAGCGGCAAGGGCGGCGCGTTGCTCGGTGATGCCCGCCTTGTCCAGCATCTCCTTGGTTTCAAGGACCGCCTTCTTCGTCGGCTCCAGCACCGCGTCCATGCGCCGCAGCACACACATGGGGAGAATGACGTCGGGGTACTTGCCCCGCTTGAACAGGTCGCGGAGCACGTCGTCGGCGATGCCCCAGATGAAGGAAACGATCTTGTTGTGGGTGGCTTGGTCCATTTCAGATGATGTGCGCGTATGACGCTCCGAACAGGGGCTGCTCTCGGAGCCATACGCTGATGCGCTGACGGTATAGCCGTTCCTTCGCGACCGGGCGAGAGGATTTCGGGATTTCCTTATTCATCCCCATGCGTGTATCACAACAACGAGACAAAGACTGTCCCACCCCCGCATTATTTTCAGATCCGCCCGCCAGAGCACATCACGCCCGCTCATGACGGGAGTGCGGCGGGAACCGGCTGCTGCCACAGCTTTTCGCACCGATATGCGTAAAATCCGGCCGGCATCCGGCGGATCCAAAACTCCGAGGGCCATTCGATCCAGTCGCCACCGTGGCCGTGACGCAAATGGAGCCGCTGACCGTTCCACCAGGGATTCGAGCCGAGCTGCTTCAAGAAGAAGCTTGTCCCCGCCGTTTCGCACTGGCGTTTCAGATCCACTGCCCAATCGAGATCGAACGCCTTCGCCCCAGGTCCGCTCTGCCCGCCGACAATGCACAGGTCCACGCCCGCCAAGGGCAGCTCAACCAGATCCCAAAGCGGCTCGACGCTCAGGCCCTTGAACCGGGCAGGGATCTTCTCCAAGGCTTCCGCCCGCCACACGGTTGCCGGTCCGGTCACAGTCGTAAGGGCGACCAAGTTGTCCGGCCAAGCCTGGCCCCGATCTCCCAGCCATCGCCCGAACTCCGCCAGGCGGTTCGGATGCTTCGTCAACCAGAGCCAAATATGCCGCTGCCCGGCGGTGCCGGTGACGTTGCCGATGATCTCCTGCTCCAGATACTCGAAATCAATCGCGGCGCTCAAGGAGTCGCCCATGTCCGACACGAAAACCAACCTTGGCAGAAAGTCCAACCACGGTTTGGACTTGCGGATCATCCCGAACAGATCCGGCCATCCCGCCGCCACCGCCATCCTGCCTGGAAACCTGGTGACCTGCTCAAACTGAGGCGCGTAGCCGATGTTGGCGCGTTTCTCAGGTCGCGTGATGTCGCAGGAGTTTTTCAGATGAAGCTGAAAAGCGTAGCAGGCCATGATATGTCTCAGGACCGTCTCAAATTCCCTGCCAAGCCTGGCCGCTTCACTGGCGTTTGGATCCTTGCAAACTACGGCACAGATTCGCTCTGTGATCACCCGGTAAAGCTGAAAAATCTCCGTTGAATTGTGATCCCCAAATTCCCTCTGAACCGCTGCCGCGATCACCGTTTTGTAAGCATGCGGAAACTGCCCGTGGAAAAACTCCACCGCCAGATCGCGGAGTTGATTCGGCGAGGGACGCAGCTCGCACTGGACACTGCAACCCATCACCGGGTTGCAGCAACTATCTGTCCACTGAATCACGGTGGCCTGGCTCATTCCGTCACGGGCTCCGATGTGCCCTCAACCGCGCGATCGGTCGCTGTAGGGGCATTCTGCTTTGCCGCAAGCACAGCGGCTGCGGCCATGGCAGCAGCGGCGGAAGCGGCGCGGCCTTCGCGGGCAGCCTGGACCGCGCGAGCGGTGCGGGCAGCTTTGGCAGCACGTTTGGCTTTTCCTGATGCTTTGGACTTTTTCGGCTGAGGTCGGCGCTTGCGCTGCGGAGGCACTGGTGATGCCGACTGCGGTGTAGGTGCTGTGGGCTCTGGCGCGGGTGGCGTGATTGGTAGCGTGGGCGATGAAGGCGGCAGCGCCGGTGACTCGGACGACAGCAGAGAAGCCGACGGTGCTGGTAGCGCAAGTAACGCTCTGGGCTGCACAGGTGGCAACGCGGGCATTTTTTCAAGATGCCGCAGAATGTCGCGTAAATGGCCAACGATCAGTCCAACCTCGACCGCCAACTCATCGGCCTCCGAATCGGGCATCACCAAGGCGCACAGGCGCGGCGTCGCGGTATCAAGGAACATCCGCAACGACCGGAACCGACTAACAACGTCAGCCGGTGCAAACACGGCATCCGCTTCCATCGGTGGCTTACAAGCCCGCTTGGCCTCGCCCTTGGCTTGCTCCGTTATGACCCCTGCGGCGAGATATGCCTTTCGAATTGTTGCGATTTCGTTCAAATTCCGCATGTGCGGAATTTGCCGAGCAAGCTTCATATATCTGCAGGCTTGGTCCTCGGACAGTGCCGGGACATGCAGCTTCAACCACTCCCCCCAGTGCCCATGCTCACATCGGCTTTTCGCTTCATTCAGCGCCGCCCCCGCTCTTATCGCCAAGTCGAGCGCAACTCGCGCAGCTTTTACTACTGTTGCAGCCATTCCGGTGGAGTCCCTGTGACATCTGACGATTTCTTCAACCAAGTCCGATTCACCTAAAGAGGTGAGATCGGGCAGTGCGGTCGTCAGGCTCGTCGGGTTCTCGTTCTCGACGACGAGTGTGTTGCTCGCCTGATCGTCTGCGTATGAGTTTGTTGTCATTTTGTCTGTTCCTCCTCTTGCGATGGAATTGGCGGAATTATTCCGAATGTGGTTTCCAACAGTTCCGGTGTCATCGAAAGAACCCGTGGCAACTTTTGTATTTCTGATTTTGCGGGTGCCCCAAAACTTGTAGGATCGACGTATCCGAGCCCCTGCGCGGTGGCTTCTGCTACCCCGTAGCGTTCCGCAAGATATTTAATCAACACACGCTTCTGTGCCCGCTGCGGTGTCCGGTGGAACAAGATAACAAAGGCCACCTTTGCCTCGAGCGGCACGCGTGTCTGCGTATTTGCATCGCCAGACGGCCAATGCTTCCGCTTTGAAGCCGACTCGCTCCTTTTTTGAATATGCAGCTGGGAAGGATCTAGCGCCGCCGCCGGATCGTCAGGGACATCCGCGTGGATCTCCCGCCGAACCAACCTCCCAATGGTGTATCCCGAGATTTTGTTACCCTGTCTTTTGGTCCAACGCGAAAGCTCAGCTATGACGCCCTCTTTGTCCAAATACGCGTCGTAGGTCGCCCGCAGCGTTTGAATCAGTCGCTCGCCACCGGGCCCACGAAACTTTGATTTGGGGTTATTTCTTCCGCGCGGCCGTGTTTCTGGATGGATCCGGCTACCGTTTCGGTCGCCATGAAGCGTTCCATAACGAGACCGATCCTGCGCGTTTTCCTTGGCAGCACTTTCCCGTGAGTCAGCCTCCTTGAGATGGGAAAGCCTCATGCACTTGCAGTTTTCTCCTCCGGGGCATTTGTGGAGAATCCACCGCAGATCCCGGATATTCTTTCGCGCTACCAGAGCCATCAGTACACGGTAAGCTAAAAAGATTTCCCCTTTCCGCCAAATGCATGGTCTGGCTTTGAGACCAGTCCCCGAAAATCCACCCTTCCAGATCCAGCAGTCCTCGTCGGAATCTGGAAGACTGATCCGCGCGATGAGTCGATCCCGAACAACGCTGTTGAAGCCGAGCGCGACGAGTTCCTCCTCGCTCATGTCGGCTATTTCCTGAAACTGCGCTCGCAGCCCGAGATCCTTGATTGAAACGATGTTCATCGCGCACCTCCTTCCTGCCCCTCGGCTCGGTTATCTGCACAGGAGTTTAGAAACGTTCTGATCGATTCGCAGTCGAAGAGGCGGCGACCGCGCAGGGCTCCTGGCCGGCGGATCGAGACGCTGCGAATTTTCCCGCTTGAATTGAGCTCGTATAGGTGCGACCTCGACAGGTCGAAAATGCGGCGTGCTCCCTTGGCATCGGCATACTCCGGCAAGCTGGAATCGACGATGGCAATTGTTATTGGTTTGGTCATAGAGCCAAAACCAATACCAGAAACGAAAATGCACCTTTTCCTGAGTTGAAAAAGCGTGTCCGAGCGGCACGCTAAAACGTCCGGGAGTGACTTTCCCGTGTCCGTTGCCCTGCTGAAAATGTCCCTATGACCTGTCTAAAATGTCCGGCAGAGAAATTTCAAAAAAAAGACTTGCATCGACTTCGACGCCCGCCTGTTGGAACGCCGCAGAAAGAGAGTTTAATAGATCTCTGTAAACAATATCAGGGGTCGGCACTTGCCTGGAGGGGACCGATTGGCCGTTGTTTTTACGTATCGTATCCCTTCGCCGCTGTTTGCTTTCGGCATCTCTTTTTCGGCTCTGCTCGGTTTGTAGTATTTTGAGAATGCGAATCACATCAACGCATATTCCGCTGCTCTTGTAAAACGGGTAGAAAAATGTGCGAATAAATTGTCGGAAGGAATCCTCAGTTTTGAAGTGGAGTGCTCTCATTGCCGCATCGATGGGCAGATATTTGTTCCGCACACTGAGCTGACTGGCGTATTCCCAAATCCGTCTTAATTGATCGTTACGTAGCAAGTTTCGTCTAATTACTTTAGTGTCCGGTTTCGGGCTGGCCTGCCGAGTTTTGTGGGCAACAGCCTCCGCCAATCGGTATAGACGACCCGCTTCCTCCAGATGGCGACAAAATTCTTCGTCTTTCTCCAGCTCCGCTAACCCATTCATTTTAGCCAACATGTTCTCACAATTCGATATATCCCACGGGGTGGGTGGGGGGATAAGCTCAAACATGCACACAATATTGAGCAAGTCCATCGCAGATGGAACCGATTGAAGAGAACCAAGTTGGACCAGCTTGTCAGCGGGCGGCTTTCTGGGTTTCGCTTTGGCCGGTGACGGCGTTGTTTTTTCGCTGGCAGCAGAATCTCCGCCAGCGGTTTTCTCTATTGAGGAGGCGTCGGGGGTGGTAACTTTTCTTTTCATTTTGCGATGGCTTTCATTTTTTTGACGGCAACTTTCTGGGCGTCGAGGGACAGATGGGTATATCTTGCGTGCATCGCGTCGGATGAGTGCCCGGCGATTGCCCGGCGGACATCGGACGAGATTTCCGCATCGGCCATGCGGGAAATCATCGTGTGGCGGAGAGCATGGAAGCCCTTGCTCCTTGTCTGCCTGCCCTTGCCTTCTTTCACCTTTCCAAGCGTGACGACAACACCGGCGGTTTTCATGATCGCGGCAAACTGATTGGAGAGGCCACCAGCGCTGCCCGGCTTTTGCCCGTGGAGGCTCGGAAACAATGGGGCCTTGGCGATGCCTCGCGGCAGTTTTTTCAGGGTCGCCACAAGCTCGCGGTGCATGGCGATGACAAGCGGCTTGGTGTCGGTCTTTTCGGTCTTGGTCGGTTGGAACGTCAGAGTCGCTGCGGCGAGATCCACTTTACCCCATGTCAGGTTGGCGGCATCGCTCAACCGGAGGCCCGCATGAGCCCCGAGGGCGATCATGCCGCGCCATTCGAGGTTGTCGGTTTCCATCAGCGCCCGCAGTTCCTCGGCGGTGAACGGCTCGCGTTCCTCTGCCCGGCCTTCCAGCCGTTCCACGGCGTCAGCCTGATTTGAAAGGACAAGGCCCTTGCGTTTCGCTGATTCCAGAGCGGCGCGGATCGTGGCGAGGGCAAAATTCACGGTCTTGGGAGCCTTACCCGCTTCTTTTTCCGCATCTCGCCACGTTTCAAGCTCGGCAGCGGACAGGCTGGCAATGCTGCCCTTGATGCGGTCCTCCCCGAGGAAGGATATCAACCCCTCGATCTGGGAATGGTATCGCTTGGAGGTCGCCCCGGCCCTGCCGACGTGTTCCCGGCTCTTGTGCCACCCCCGGAGAAAGTCACAGATGCTCTCCTCCTGGAACGTGCCCAGCCCAGTCTGCTTCATGAGCTCATCCAGAACTTTTGTCGCAGCCGCTCGGGTCAGCTCGTGTTTTCCGGCCGCCTTCGCGGCGGCTTCCCAACCCTCGGCGATCTTCCGGGCGTCGGTGGGTTTGGTCTGCTTGGTGGACCGCATGACAACTCGCCCATTGGCATCGCGGTATTTCGCCATCCAGTAGGGCGAGCGGGGCTTTCGGCAGATACAAGACATAAGTCGTTGAAAAAAGTTCTACCAAAAGTTCTACCGTCCACCGATGTATTGTCAATACCTTAGATGTCTTTTACCATAGAAGAGAGGTTTTTTAGAGGGGGAGGATAGAGAGCCCTGCTCTATCCACTTGAGCTATGAGGACGTTGGAAACAAGCAACTTAAAGAAGTTAGACCGTGTTTTTCAGCCAAAGTTAATGGATCGTCTTCCCATCTCCCGTGATGTTTACCCTTGTCCAAATCGTGCTGCAAGCCTCGATTTTCCCTGCCTGGAGAGCATGCGCGGGAGATAAAAATTCTATCCTCATATCCCTCTGAAGACTTCAGCCCCTTCACCGGGAAGGCGCTCACAGGGATTGGAAACGCCATGATGCGAAGAAATGCGTTCACCTTTTTGAGATCGAAGGAGGTGGGATCAAATCCGGGGCCAACCCATTCCCGGAGGCTTTCATATTCCTCGTGCTTGGGATTCCTGAGGGTTTCTTGCAGCTCGGCATATCCCCGGACCCCACCAACATTCTCCGGCGGGCAGGCCGCTCGAACGGATGAGGCTGTTCCCTTGGCGACCTTTCGATGATCTTTCTTTTTCTTGTCGGGGCGTGTTCGGAGCATGATGCTGCGGTTATGCTCGACGTGATCTCTCATCTCAAAGACCATCCCGAAATCGCCGGATTTTCCGCCCATTGTGAGGCCGGGCTCGTTTCCTCCGCGCATGAGGATCTCGCGGTCTTGCTGCTCGACGAAGGGCAACACCACCTGTATGCCGACTGGGATGCCGCCCCCCCGGTCAGCGGTTCGGAAAAACGAAGTTTTCTGGAGACCCTTCTCACCGCGCACCGGGCATATCCGGGCGGACTGCCGGCTTACATCCGGAACGCGCGACTCCTGCTTGCGGAGGCTTCCGCGGGAGCCAACCCGTTCGAGGGCTGCAGGCCCGCGCATCCGGATCTTGTGGACCTTTCCCGTTTCGGGCCGGATTACGACGCGGCCGAGGCGGTTGGGTTGAAATGTTTTTCCGAGACAGCGGTGGTGCTGGTTGCGGGAGGACTCGGCGAACGCCTTGGCTATCACGGCATCAAACTCGACATCCCGGTGGAAGTCACCGAAGAGACGAGCTACCTCGCCCACTTTGCCTCGGTCATCGCGGCGGCCTCGAGACGGCTCGGACGCCAGATCCCGCTCGTCATCATGACCAGCCGCGAGACGAACGAAGGCACGCTGGCCACGCTCGGCGCCAACAACAACTTCGGCCTCGGGGAGGTCACGATCCTCTGCCAGGAGCTCGTTCCCGCGTTGTCCGACATCGAGGGGCATCTCGCGCTCGACGGCAAATACCATCTCGTGCTGAAGCCGCACGGACACGGGGACATCCACATGCTTCTGCACACGAGCGGCACGGCGAAGAAGCTGGCCGCATCGGGCGCGCGCCACCTGCTTTTCGTTCAGGACACGAACGGACAGGCCTTCAATGCGGCGCTGGCCGCGATCGGAGTCTCCGAACTGCGCGGATACGATTTCAATTCGATCGCCGTGAACCGCATCCCCGGCGAGGCCGTCGGCGGGATCGCAAAACTGGTGAAGCCCGGTTCCGCGAGCCTGACGTTGAACGTGGAATACAACCAGCTCGATCCGCTGCTCCGCGCGACGGTGAGTCCGGAGGGCGATGTGGCCGACGCGCGGGGGTTTTCTCTCTTTCCCGGCAACATCAATCTCCTGGTCATCCGCATGGAGACCTATCTCCGGGTTCTTGAGTCCTCGCGCGGCATCATCGCCGAGTTCGTCAATCCGAAATTCTCCGACTCCGCGCGCACTCGGTTCAAAAAACCCGCGCGCCTCGAGACGATGATGCAGGATCTGCCGAAACTTTTCATTGCCGGGGAGAAGGTCGGCGTCACGGTCTTCGACCGGGCGTGGTGTTTCAGCGCCTGCAAAAACAATCTGGGCGATGCGGCGGCCAAAGTCGCGCAGGGCGGTCCGCCGGAGAGCGCCTCGAGCGCCGAAAACGATTTTTATCTTGCCGGGCGCATGAAGCTTCGGGCGGCCGGCATGGAGGTCGGCGACGATCCGCCCCGTCCGATCCACGGGATCCCGTTCACCCCCGGACCCCGTGTCATCCTGCGTCCATCGTTCGCTTTAACTCTCGCCGATGTCCGGGAGCGGATCCATGGCGGCAGTATTTCGGGAGACGCGACGTTGATCCTCGACGGCGACGTCCGCCTCGAGAATGTGACGGTGTCCGCGGGATCCGCGCTGGTCATTTCCGCCGCGCCGGGGGCCACGATCACGGTCAAAGACCTCGCTGTTTCCTCCGGTCCATCCTGGGAATTGCAGGAGCTCACCGACGGGGAAATGTCGTCCGCCACCGTGCCGGAGTATTTGAGGATCCGCGGATACCGGATCGTGGATCGCGGCGCCAAGCGCCACGTCGCGGACTCGCCGGGGAAATGGCTCGTCAACGCACAGGGTGAGATCGGGACGGCCTGATATCACCTCTGGGAAACAAGCAAACGAATGCGGTCGGGCTCATCTTTTCCAAGAGATATTTTATGGGCCGCCAACGCCGGGGAGTTTGGCGGCGAGAGCATTTCTTTTGAACGGCTTGGTCAGGAAATCGTCCATGCCCGCGGCGAGGCAGATCTCGCGGTGGCCGGTCATCACGTTGGCCGTGAGCGCGATGATCGGAACGTGTCCTCCCGCCGCCGCCTCGACTTCCCGGATTTTTCTCGTGGCCACGAGTCCGTCCATCACCGGCATCCGCACGTCCATGAGGATGGCGGAAAATTTCCCGGGGGCGAAGACCGCGACCGCCTCGGCTCCGTTGTCGGCAAATTCCACCCTGCAGCCGAGGCTCTGGAGCATCTTGCCCGCGAGGAAGCTGCTGCTCTTGTCGTCCTCGACGACGAGCACGAGGTTTCCTGGCGTCTCCGTCGCCGGAAACTTTTCTTCGACTCCGGAGGCCGCGCTCTTTGGCCCGGACTCGAACGGGAGATTGCCTGGCGGGACGTCCGTGTGTGGCGCGACCGTCCCGGTTGAGCTGTCCTGCATCCCAACGGGCGGGACGCCCGTTCCTGCCGTGGGAGGCGGCGATGCCAGCGGGAAGTGGAATGTGAACGTGCTGCCTTTGCCCGGAGTGGAGGAGACCGTGATCGAGCCGCCCATGGCTTCGGCGAGGCGCTGCGAGACCGCGAGCCCGAGCCCTGCTCCCCCAAACGCACGGCTGCGGGTCGAGTCCGCCTGCGTGAACGGCTTGAAAAGCCTGGCGAGCGTTTCGAAGGGAATCCCGGGGCCGGTGTCTTCGACCGAGAAATTCAGAAACCCCCGGCCTGCTTCTGCGGTGGGCGCAAGGCGAAGGACAACCGACCCTTCCGATGTGAATTTGACGGCGTTGCCAAGAAGGTTGATGAGAATCTGGCGGATCCGGCGCGCGTCGCCGGTGATCTGATCCGGCACGCCGGGAGCCGTCTCGCAACGGAGCTCAAGCCCTTTGTCCGCGGCGGTTTTCCGGATTGCCTGGCAGGAGGTTTCCACGAGATCGGAGAGGCAGATCGGAGCGGACTCCAGCCTCATGGCTCCTTTTTCGATGCTGAAGAAGTCGAGGATGTCGTTGACGATGTCCAGGAGATGATTGCTGCTGTTTTGGATCGTCCGCACATGCTCCGCCTGCTCGTTGGTCAGCGGGGTGTTCCAGAGGAGATCGGCGAAGCCGAGCACGCCGTTGAGAGGAGTGCGCAGCTCGTGGCTCATCATGGCGAGGAATTCGCTTTTCGCGCGGTTGGCCGACTCGGCGCGGGCGGTGGCCTGTTCCAGTGCCTGAATGGCGGCGTTTCTGCGCATCGTGCCACGGTAAACCATCCGCGACGCCAGGAGCGTGCCGAGGAGGAAGACACCCACCAGCGCCGAAAGCCCGGCAGCCTCGCTGCGCCATGCGGCAAGATAATCTTCGGGAGCCGCCCCGACGATGATGTAGAAAGCGCTCCCGGCGACCTGGTGGTAGGAGTAGGTCCGTGGGATTTTGTCAAAAACCCGGACAGAGCGATAGGTTCCGGCATCTTTCTGCAATTGAACCGCCCTCTGCAGTTCGGGGGTGGCGTTTTTTGTCCCGATGATATCGCTGATATTCTTCGGCTCCGGATAACGCACGATCAGGGCCAGTTGCCCGTCGCGCAATGTCAGCGCCCCATGCCTGCCCACATCAACTCGGGAGAATGTCGCGAGAAAATGCTCCAGCCCCATCGTTCCGTAAACCAGACCGGCGAACGAACCGTCCGGCTGGTTGACCCTGCGCGCGAAATGGATCTCCCATCGCCCGCTGACACGTCCCGCCACCGGCCCGGTGATGAGCAATCCCGCATTCGGATCGTCGCGCAGCCGGATATAGTTGTCCCGATCGGCAACGCTGGTCCGCACGTCGGGATTTACGCCGATGCCATACAAAATCTCCCCCGGCGCATTGACCGCACACAGGCCGTCCAAGTCCCCCAGCCGGGCATGATGACGGGAAATAAACGCATTCAGTGTCCGCGCGTCAATCCCGCCCCCCGCAAGCTGCTTCTCCACTTCTTCCGCCACCGTGAACACGGTCAGATCAATCTTGTCGATGGAGTTGGCGATTTGTCCGGCGAGCGCGAGCGCGAGGTTCCGCGTGACGATTTCGGCTCGTTCCTCGTATCGGCTCCGGCTCTGCCAAAGTGAAACTCCCGCCAGCCCGATGAAAAACAAATTTGCCACCGCGGCGATCACCGCGATTCGCATGACAATAACGGAACGGGATTCGTTGATGCCCGATGTGCTCGTTGGAACTTTCACCTTCGTTGCCACCGCCTTTTGCGGCCGACGCAGCTGTTCAGGCTGCCAGATTTCCCGCGAGCGGCAAGAGCAAAACCGACAGAGCAAAACCGACAGATCCCGATGGTGTCCGGATCCACGAAATCGTCCCTGAATGGAATCTGGCGCTTCCAATTTTTGATTGCAAACGGCTGTGGGCAGGGGTCACATGAAAGGCCTATGAAGGTCAGTCATCGCGGCCGCCTGAAGGGCAAGTGGGGCGAGGCTTCCAAGCATCAGGGATGGTGCCGGGTGCTTTGGGGGACAATCGCGCTGGCGGTGATGCCGGTGTCTGCTGCGTCGGACAGAACGGTCGTGGTCGGGTTTACAGCGTCCCAGACTGGCAAACTCAACGTGGAGGGTATCCGGCAGATCAACGGCGTGAACCTCTGGGTGGAGCAGGTGAACGCCGCGGGAGGAATCCGGTTGGCGGATGGCACGTTGCTGAAAGTGACCGCAAAATTTTATGATGACGAGAGCAACAAGAGCAGGGTGCAGGAACTTTACACCAGGCTGATCTGCGCGGACAAAGCCGACTTTCTTATCAGCCCTTATAGCAGTGGCCTGGCCGATGCCGCCGCCGTGATCGCCCAGCAGCAGAACAGGATCATGATCGCCGTGGGCGCGGCCTCGGATTCCACCTACAAGAAAGGATATACCCTCGTCTACCAGGCCTATACTCCGGCCAGTCGGTATCTGACCGGCGCCGTTGACCTGCTCATGAAATACGAGCCTGGCGCCAGAAAACTGGCCGTCGTGAACGAGAAGGACAAGTTCTCCACCGACGTGGTGGTCGAACTGAAAAAATATGCCGAAGCCAAAGGGTTCGAAGTCGTGCTGTTCGAGGGGTATGACACGGGGGCCGCGGATTTCGCCCCTTTCATCAACAAGATTCCGCCGGACACCGACGCCATTATGGGAGGCGGTCATTTCGCCGACACCTCGACATTTGCCAGGCAGCTTTATGAAAAGGGATCCCGCGCCAAGATGGTCGCCCTGCTTGTGGCACCGCCGGAACCCAAGTTCGCCGAGCTGGGCGAAGCCGCCGTGGGGGTGATCGGCTCCAGCCAATGGGAGCCTTCGGCCCGATATTCCGGGGAAACAGCAAAAGCCATGGGCGTGCAATGGTACGGGCCGGGTGTGGCCGACTTCGAGGCCATGTATCAGGCCCGGTTCCATGAGGAGCCTTCCTATCACAGCGCCGGGGGTTACGCGGCCGGGCTGCTGCTGGAAAAGGCCATCAAGGACTGCGTATCCACGGATACGGAAAAAGTGAAATCCGCTCTGGATGCCATGGACATTATGACTTTCTACGGGCGTTTGAGCTTCATCGTGACACCCGAATCGCACGGCCTCCAGAAAGGCCATGAAATGATTTATATCCAATGGCAGAGGGATGCCAAGGGAGCGCTTGTCAAGCGGTTGGTCTGGCCCAAAGAAACCAGCGACGCCGATGCCATCCCCATGCCGAAGCGATAATCGCAAGCACTGGACATGGGCAATCTGATTTCTTTGTTGGACGGCGTGCTGATCGGTTTTGTTTACGGTCTGTCGGCCATGGGGCTGAGCCTGATCTGGGGGGTGATGAAAGTCATCAACCTCAGTCATGGTGCCATGATGGCTTTGGGAATGTTCTTTTCCTATCAGGCCTTCAGCAAGTTGGGGATCAATCCCTACCTGGCGCTGCCGGGCGTCGCGGTTTTCGGGATGCTCATCGGCCTGCTGATCTACGGCGTGGCCGTGCACCGGGTGCTGTCCGGACCGCACCTGTCAAGCCTTCTGGCCACCTTCGCGGTGAACATGATTATCATAGGGGTGGGGACAGCCGTCTTCAGCACATCGCCTCGCAATATTGATTATTCGGCGGGGGCGGTGGTCGTGGGCGACATCCGGCTGCCGGGAACGCGCCTGCTCGCGGCGGCGGCCGCGATTTTGTTCGCCGCTCTCCTCTACTTGTTTTTATACCGGACACGCTCCGGGAAGGCCATCCGGGCGGTGGCCAACAACCGGGAGGCCGCCGAACTGATGGGCATTGCGCCGACCCGATCCCTGGCTCTCAGCTTTGGGATCGGCACCAGCCTGGCGGCGCTGGCCGGCGGTCTCATCGCCACGTTCTTCCCGTTCACCATCCTGAGCGGCGGCACCTATGAGTTGAAATCCTTCGTGATCTGCGTACTGGGCGGACTGGGCAACCCGCTTGGGGCCCTGCTCGGAGGGCTCATCCTCGGCGGCATCGAGGGTGTGATTCCCACCTTCATGCCCGTGAGCTGGGTCCCGGTGGTCGAATTTGGTTTGTTCATTCTGGTGTTGGTCCTGCGTCCCGGCGGCTTGCTGGGTGAAAAGTAGATGAAACGTTGGCGACAGACAGGATTCTGGCTGCCCGTGGTGATCATGCTGGCGTGGGGAACAATCGTCTGGGGGGGCGGGAATGATGCAACCCGCGAAAAGGCATTCACCTTGATCATGTTTGTCGGGCTTGCCGGCAGCCTCAACATCCTGCTGGGATACACCGGGTATGTGAGTTTCGGCCATATCGTCTTTTTTGGTCTGGGCGGGTATATGGGGTTTTACCTGTTGGCCGGGCACGGATGGTCTCTGCCGCTGGCTTCCCTGGCCGGAGGCGTCTTCTCCGCGGCCATCGCCGGCCTGCTCGGGTTGGCCGTCCTGCGTTTGCGCGGCGCGTATTTCGCGCTGGCGACCATCGGCGTCAACGAGGCCGCCCGCGCATTCGTCAGCAACTTTGAACCTTTCGGCGGATCGACCGGCATGTCCCTGAATTTTTCCACCTACCAGCAATACGGGGGAGCAGGCAAGGCTCTGTGGCTGACCTTCGACCTCATGGTGGCGGTCACCGCCGCCGCCCTGCTGGCGAGCGCCCTGATCAAAAATTCCCGTTTCGGGCTCGGCTTGCTCGCGATCCGGGAGGATGAGGATGCCGCGATGGTGATGGGCGTCAGGACGCCCCGGGCGAAAACCATCGCCTACATGGCGTCCGCGTTTTTTCCCGGCGTGATTGGCACGCTCTATTTCTTCAAGAACGGAAACGTCGAACCGGGCGACGCATTCCAGTTGAACATGTCGATCGAACTGCTCGTCATGGTGATGCTGGGCGGCCAAGGCACCGTGCTGGGACCTCTTCTGGGGGCCGTGACGTATCAGGGGATGAGGGGATACATGCTGACCAGCCCGTTGTTCAAGGATTTGCATCTTGCGGTCGCCGGAGCGGTTCTGCTGCTGATCATCTTGTTTGTTCCCGCCGGTTTCGTCGGCTGGCTTCGCGAACGTTTTCCCAAGCTGCGGGGGGTGCTGGAATGATTCTGGAAACCAGAGCTGTCAGCAAACGATTCGGGGGGCTGCAGGCGTTGAAGGAGATTTCCTTCGCGATCAGGGAGGGGGAGATCCTTGGTTTGATCGGACCCAACGGAGCCGGCAAGACGACCCTGTTCAACACGATCAACGGGGTGTTCCGGCCCGATAAGGGGAGGGTCATTTTTCGCGGAGAAGACCTGACCGGGCACCCTCCCTGGGTGGCGGCCCGCCGGGGCATGGCCCGAACATATCAGATTGTCAGACCCCTCAAAGAATTGACCGTGCTGGAAAATGTGATCGCGGGCGCCTGCTTCGGCCTCCATGCGCTCTCCATCGGCAAAGCGGAAGATGTGGCGGCCGAAGTCCTTGGGATGCTCGGGCTCGCCGGGCATGGCCGCCAGCCCGCCGGAAGTCTCAACGTGGCGGAAAAAAAACGTCTGGAACTGGCCCGCAGCCTTGCCGCCCGCCCTCACCTATTATTGCTCGATGAAGTCCTCGCCGGGCTCAATCCCTCCGAAATTTCGGGGATGGTGGAAACCATCCTGAAAATCCGGGAGAGCGGGATCACGATCCTGATGATCGAGCATGTCATGCAGGCTGTCATGAAAGTTTCCGATCGGCTCATCGTGTTGGACGATGGGGAACTGATTGCCGAAGGCCGGCCATCGGAGATCATGAACAACCCGAGGGTGGTGCATGCCTATCTGGGCGATCCCCGCGCCGCCGAGCGGTTGATGTCGGCGTCCGCCACCAAGTCATGAAGGCGCTGGAAGTCCAAGAGATCACCTCCGGGTATGGCGAAGTCCAGATCCTGTGGGGTGCCAGCCTGTGCCTGGAAAAGGGAAAGCTGACAACGCTGGTTGGTGCCAATGGTGCGGGAAAGACCACGCTTCTGCGCACGATCATGGGAGTTTTGAAACCCTGGCAGGGAACCATTCGCTTTGAGGGGCGCGAAGTGACCGGGCTGGCCGCGCATGCCCGCGCCAACCTGGGCATCGTGCTCGTTCCCGAGGGACGGCAACTTTTCACCGATATGTCGGTCCTCGAAAACCTGGAATTGGGCGCTTTTTCGCCCAGGGCCCGCGCGGGAAGCCGGCGCAATCTGGAAAAGGTGATCGCCATGTTTCCGCGTCTCAAGAACCGCCTGAGCCAAAAGGCGGGAACCATGAGCGGCGGCGAGCAGCAGATGCTGGCCGTGGCCCGCGGACTTATGGCCGAACCCGACATCCTGATTTTGGACGAACTCTCCCTCGGGCTCTCGCCGGCTCTGACGGTGGCCCTGTTCGAATCGCTGATCCAGTTGAAAAACGAGGGGCTCACCATGCTGCTGGCCGAGCAGAACGCCTCGATGGCTCTGGCAGTGAGCGATCATGCCTGCGTGCTGGCGCAGGGGAAGGTGATCCTCGAGGGCCCCGCCCGCGCCCTGCTCAACAACGAGGAGGTCCGGCGTGGCTATCTGGGCATGAGTCCCCAAACGGATTCGCCTGATGTGTTCAACTGCCGGTAGCCCGATGCGCTCGCGAACGCAAACGATGGACAAATATTTCTCTGCTTACTTCCGGGCGGCGTGGGCTTCGAGCGCCTCGCGGGTGATCGCGTGGCGGGCTCCGCAGCGCGGGCAATGGAAGCGGATGGTTTCCTTGCCGCCGAAGAGTTCGCCGCCCTGGTTCCGGAACACAGGGGTGAGAAAATCCAGCATCCTTTCCCGCGTGCAGCCGCATTGGAAGCGGAAGGGGCGGGTTTCGAGAAGGGAAAGCTCGACGTCGGCATCGAGGCGGCGGATGGCCTCGTCGTCGAGTGCGCCCAGCCAGGCGAGGTCGCAATCGGGCTGCGCGGAGACCATCACCAGGTCTTCGTCCCCGTGGCGGAAAAACCGGACGGGACGCTGCTCGCTTTTTTCGTAGAACTGCCCGACCGCTTTCAGAAAATCGCCGGCCTCGAATTCCACGACGCTGCGGCGGGACGGGCGGCCGTCCTCGATGACGTCGGAGTAGAACATGCCTTTCTCGATCGGGCGGATATTTTCGATGAAGACATTTGCGACGACCGCGCCGGCGGCGTTGTCCCCTGCGGCGAAGACGTTGATCCGCGGGTCGGGGAAGTGGACGGTCCACGCGCAGGTCTCTTTCCACGGCCGGCCGGCACAGTGGAGGGTGATCACGGCCAGCGCGTCGCGGGCGAAAGTGTCGGACTCCGGCGGGAGGCGCAGCCCGCAATCCATGCGGTGGAGATACCATGCGGCATAGAGCTCGGAAAACGTGGCGCGGGCGACGAGCGCATTCCGGCCGCGCGCAAAATACGTGCGGACTTCAATATCCTCATTCATGGAGATTCGCGATCCGGGGAACCCGACAGGCGCTTGAGCAGGGCGCTTGTTTTTTTGCGGAAGATCCGGCGCCCGAGATCAAGTGCCAGTCGGGCGGTCATCCGCTTTTTGTCAAACGCGAGACGTTCGGCATCGGGGCCGCAGAGGGAGATATTTTCGCAGAGGAGCGCCAGGTCGTGCTGCGATCCGAGCGCCGAGGAAAGTTCCTGCGCGCCGGAAACCAGGTTGTCGGCGGGAGGACCGAGGACGGCGGATTGATAGAGAACTTGCTTCACGCGCTTGCGCCACTCGTGGAAAAGAAGATCGTCTTCCACGTCTTCACGGCAGGCCGCCATCATGCGGCGGGCATCGCGGTAGGAGGCGCCCCAGGCCGTGATGACCTGCCCGCGGGTGAGCTTGCGGAGGTCGAGTTTGGCAACCAGCACGGAGAGTTTTTTACACGCATTGCCCGCGCCGTCGCCAGCCGGAGAGTCCGTTTCGTCGTCGTCGGCCGGCAAAGCTGCTGCCGCTGCGGCAGCCTCCGGATCGCCAAGAAGTGTGCGCAGGAGGTCGGTCTGGACCTCCCGGTCGCGCGCCGCACCGAACGCGTCTTTGATCTCGCACGCCAGGTCGTCGAGCTTCGCGCGGTCCCGCGAGGGCAGGACAGCCGACGTCAATCGCACCGTGTGCCGGAATTTTTTCATGTCGACCCGGATGTCATGGATCCGTTCCTTTGCGCGGTCGGGGAGTGCCGCGATATCGCGTGCGACGGATCCGGCAAGCTCCTCGAGGACAGCCCGCACGTCACCACCCGGCCGCTTGGAAACAAGAACGCATTCGCTCACGGGCTTGGTTTATCAGGCGCAAATTCCCCGCGTCGATTTCCAATTTTTGCACTTCCGTGAAACGACGTTGAATTTCGTGCGGCGTGCTGGTATTCGAGATCAAAGCGATCTCTGCTTTGACATCGCAGGATCTCGTGTGCGGCCGCAGTGTGGGACGCCCCAGAAGGAATCCGGATTCACCGAACAACGCGTCCGCTTCCGGAGCCGCCCATCAGGGACTCGACTTCTGCCCTCGACGTGAAGTTGACATCGCCGACAATCGAATGGCACAGGCAGGACGCGGCGACAGCGAAAGCGATCGCCCTGTCCGCGGCATGAATGCCCAGCACATCGGCGGCATCTTCCTCGTTGGCGACAAGCACATCAACAAAGGGCAGGATGCCGCGCATGGTTTTTCCAGCCAATGTCTTCGAGTCGGTTCCCTTTTCCCATCCCCAGAGTTTTTTCCGGAAGTTCAAATCACAGGAAACGGTCAGCCCTTTCTTCTTGGCGGTCTCCACGGCATGGCGCACGGCCTCCGCGGACACTTGTGACAGGGCCGGTGTGATGCCCGTCGTGTGCAGCCAGGCCGCACCGCCGAAGATTTTTTCCCAGTCATACTCCGCCGCCCCGGTGAGGCTGACCGAGGAATGAGCCCGGTCGTAGATCACGCTAAAACTCCCTCCGGTGCAAGTCGGGCCATGACTTCTCCAAATGTAACGATGGCTTTCATTTTTGACGCATGGATCTGATGATTTGAACAGCCTCCGAGGAGAGCGCGGATTCTCCAGCCTCTCGAAGCATATGAAAACCATGAAGCAAACAGACATCGGACTCGTTGGGCTGGCCGTGATGGGCCAGAACCTCGCCCTGAACATTGCCGACCACGGCTTTGGCATCGCGGTTTACAATCGCACCACGAGCACCATGGAGGAGTTCGTGGCAAAGAACCCCGGCACGCCCGGCGGGATCGTCGGCTGTGGGACACTGGAGGAATTCGTGCGGTCGATCCGCACGCCGCGCAAGATCATCATCCTGGTCAAGGCGGGCAGACCGACGGACGCCGTGATTGATTCCCTCGAGCCGTTGCTGGAGAAGGGGGACATCATTGTTGACGGAGGCAACGCGTTATGGACCGACACGGTGCGGCGCGAGAAGGCGCTGGCCGAAAAAGGCCTGCGCTTCATCGGTTCCGGCGTCTCGGGCGGGGAAGAAGGCGCCCGCTTCGGTCCGTCGCTGATGCCGGGAGGCGACGTGAGTTCGTGGAATGAAATCGAGCCGATCTGGAAGGCGATCGCCGCGAAAGTGGACGCGAAGACAGGAAAGCCGATTGAAGGGGCCAAGCCGGGCAGACCGGTCGGGGGAGGCGTGCCCTGCAGCGCCCACATCGGGCCGAACGGCGCGGGTCATTTCGTCAAGATGGTTCACAACGGGATCGAGTACGGCGACATGCAGCTCATCTGCGAGGCTTACAGCATTCTCAAGAACGGGCTGGGTCTCGACGAGGAGGAACTCCACCGGACGTTCGTGCAATGGAACGAGGGGGACCTCGACTCGTTCCTCATCGAGATCACGGCCAACATTCTCGGCACCAAGGATCCGGTCACCGGAAAATCATTCGTCGATGTCATCATGGATCGCGCCGGCCAGAAAGGAACCGGCCAGTGGACGATCAACGCCGCGCTCGAAAAGGGCGTTCCCGTTTCCACCATGTCCGAAGCGGTTTTTGCGCGCTGCATTTCCGCGATCAAAGAAGAGCGCGTCGCGGCTTCCCGGGTGATCCACGGGCCGAAAACGACCGCGTTCGACGGGGACAGGGCGGAGTTGGTGCAGGCGGTGCGCGACTCGCTTCACGCGTCGAAGATTTGTTCCTATGCGCAGGGCTTCGCGCTGATGCGCGTCGTGGGCAAAGAGCAGGGCTGGAATCTTCACTTCGGCGAGATCGCGATGATCTGGCGCGGCGGATGCATCATCCGCGCACGGTTCTTGCAGCGGATCAAAGAGGCCTTCGACAACGATCCGGGCCTCGCCAATCTCCTGCTCGATCCGTATTTCAAGGACATCATCGAGCGGAAGCAGCAGAATTGGCGCGCGATTGTTTCCAAGGCCGCGCTTGCGGGGATCCCCGTGCCCGCGTTCAGCGCGTCGCTGGCCTACTTCGACAGCTATCGCAGCGAGCGGCTGCCTGCAAACCTGCTCCAGGCGCAGCGCGACTACTTCGGCTCGCATACTTACGAACGCGTCGACCAGCCGGCCGGAAAATTTTTCCATTACGACTGGGTGGGGGACCACCAACAACACGAAGTCTGAAACCTATGAACAACCTGTTCGATTTCGCCAGCCCCCGGGCAGCCTCCTTTGATCGCCGGGATTCTCCGGGGAACAAAAGTTCTCAAGGAATCCCAGCGGGTGTTTTTCAAATCCGTCTGTTCCGGGTCGCGGGTTGAAGTGGCTCCGGAGAGTCTTCAAGATCACCGGATGCCGGCCGTTTCCAGGCGGGATCAGCTCGACGACATGGGCGTGGTATCTGGCACATGAGCCGGCGCGGCTCCGCAAAGCGGACTTGGTCGGTCACCTCAATGCCTATCTCCACCGGCAGCTTACGGGATCGCGGGTCACCGATCCCTCAATTGGACGATCGAGAAATTCCGCGGGGAATTCCACCGGCTTGCGAGGCTGGGTCCGGAAGCTTCTGGCGGCGTCGTATTTGATCCCTATATGGCGGGTGAGCGCACAAGCATTGAGCAGCGAAAGGGAGCGTTTCATAATATCACGCTGGCCACCACGCGGACGCATCTTCTTTCGGCGATTGTCGAGGGTCTTGTTCTTGCCAGTGCCGAGCGCCTTCCGCATCTCGCAGCCACCGGAACCCCTTTGCTCCCCGACGTGGTGGTTTCGGGCGGAGGCGATCGTTTGGACAAAATCCTGCGACGCGACTGGCCGGGAGAATGGAACTTTCATTCCACGACCGATGCGACCATGCGCGGGCTCGGGGTTCTCGATCCGGCCTGATCCGCTTGAGCCCGGCAACGTCTTGTCTTGACCCCCAGCGATTCCCCATGATAGCTGGACGTTAAATTTCTCATTCCTATCAATGACCGCGCGAAAGAAATGCCGGGCTGGTATGCTTATCCTCATGATAACGACCAGCCTGTCTGCGGCGTCGGATCCGGGGAAGGCGGCTGCCGAATTGGAGCATGCCGGGAAATTCCAGGAGGCGGCTGAGGCGTTCTCGAAACTCATCAGTCAGAAACCCGGGGAGGCGGCCGGTTACAAGGGACGCGGGCAGGTCCGCTGGCGGATGAAAGACTATGCGGGTGCCATTGCGGATCTGGACAAGGCCATCGCTTTGAATCCAGCGGATTCCGAAGCCTTCAACACCCGCGCGCTCGCTTACGATGACAATGGGCAGCGGGAACGTGCGATCCAGGACTTTGACCGGGCCATTGAGATGAATCCGGGCAATGCCATCTTTTGTTTCAACCGCGCGGCGACATGGGGTGCGATGAACCAGCCGGACAAGGCCCTCGCGGATTACCGGAAGGCGCTTGAGTTGAACCCGAAGTATGGCGCGGCCCACACGAACCGGGGCATCCTGCTGTCCCGGCTTGGGTATTATGAGCGGGCCATTGCCGATTTTGACAAGGCCATTGAATGCAATGCGCGCGATGCCGATGCCTATGTCAACCGGGCCATGGCTTATGACTGCATGGGCGAGGATGCCAAAATGTTCGCAGACTTTCACAAGGCGCTCGAACTGGCTCCCCAGTCCGCCATCACTTACAACAACCTCGGCTTCAATCTGGCAACCCGCGGTGACAATGAACAGGCGATCGCCAACTACAACAAGGCGATCCAATTGCAGCCGAAAACCTCCATGTATTACAACAACCGTGGTGATGCCTGGCTGGCCAAGGGGGAGTTTCGCAAGGCCATGTCGGATT
Source organism: Verrucomicrobiia bacterium (assembly GCA_037129975.1). Lineage (GTDB taxonomy): Bacteria > Verrucomicrobiota > Verrucomicrobiia > Chthoniobacterales > Terrimicrobiaceae > QYQL01. The sequence goes on from JBAXTX010000007.1 coordinate 26,372, forward strand.
TTGACAAGGCCATCGAGCTGAACCCAGAATCTCCCAAGGCTTTTCGCAACCGCGCCGGAGCTTGGCTCGTTCAGGGCGAGTTTGACAAGGCCATCGCGGATGCAACCCGGTCCATCACGCTCAACCGACAGGAGGCGAAGTCTTTCCGGATTCGCGCGGCGGCACGGGAGGCTCTGGGCGACGGCAAGGAGGCGAAGGAAGATGCCGGGTGGGCTCTGATTTTCGGACCACAACCCCGCATGGGAGTGGCTGTGGCCGTGTCGCCTGAGCTCATGGCTCAGGAGCAGGCAGCCTTGGCGGCACTGCTTGAGAAAGACACGCCGACAACTCGTGCCGGACTGGCGGCGGTTCGTCACGATCACGCCGTCACGATTCTCGGGAAATCAAAACCTGGCCGGGAGGCGATGGAGGAGGCGGTGGCGTATGCCAGATCCGCCACGGTGCTGGAGCCGGAAAACGCCGAGCACTGGTTCCTGACGGGCTTGCTGTTCCGTGAGCTCGCCGAAAAGGATCAACGTGCCGCCGCGATGGCAGAGCAGGCGCTGCGCCATGCGGTGGAGGTCGATCCCGAGCATGCGGCGAGCTGGCTGGAACTCGGGCTGATGATGGCGGATCAGAAACGTGGCAGGGAGGCCATGACAGCCTTGGAAAAGGCTTTGGAGAACGATCCCGCACGCACCGCGTCCAAGGCAACCGGCCTGCTCTGCGCGATGTATGCTCTCAACGCCGAAGGCTTGCGCGGGCTCGACTTTTTCCAGCAGTTGTATGCGGCCAACCCGGAGGTTTCCGCCCTGGGGGTGGGAGCGGCGATCATGTTGAATGATCGCGGCGGGCGCGAAGCGGCAATCGGGCAGGCAAGCGACATCATGCTCATCGAGGAGGCAAACACGCCGGAGCATGCCTATGCGGAGAAATTGGTGAACGAATGGAAGGGAGGAAATCCTTGAAGCCCCAGCCTACCATCATGGCGTTGTGGGTTTTCTTGCTGACGGGGATCTGCGGAACCACGCTGGGACTCGCGCAGAATGGCACCAGTCCCGTGACTTATGAATCCATCAGCGCGGGCAAAAATGCGGAGTTGCAAAAATTCCTCAACCGCAAGAAGGCGCTGGAATTGCAGCCTGCCGGTGCGCAGCGGGATCTACAGGTCAAACAGGAGGTTCAAAGACATCTGGCGGAAAACAAAAAGCTCTCCGTGCAGGAACAGTCCCTGCGCCGTGAGACCGTCACGGACCTCAAACAAAAATGGAACAAAGTCGATGCGGACTGGAAGAACGAGTGCGCCCGCCACGAAGCAACTCGGAAGGAGTTGGAAAAACTTCCGGAAGGCCCGGAACGCACCGCCAAAATCGAGGCGGAGACCGCCAGCCACAGGACCAATAGCAAGCAGATCGCCGTGGACCGCAACACCGTGCATGAGGGCGTGATGCAACAGGCCAACCGCGAGGTGACGGGTGGTTCCAAGGGCGTCAGCAATGAAATCAAGCAGACGGCGGGCACCAAAGTCAACGATCCCAATCACCGCGGCATGAACGGCGACTGCGATGCCGGCGGCGGCTATCGCACCACCGAAAAAGTCGAGAAGATCCTCAATGAGATGGGTGTGAAAAACACTGCCGGCGAGCCGGTGAAAATCAAGAACGGCGTTCTGGAAACGTCGGGGGAATTCGGCATGACGGTCAATGCCGATCCCGGCCTGGATCGCGTCGGAAGCAGCGGGCATCAGGCACAGGTCAAGCAGGCGGCAGCGCATGGCGAGACGTATGTTTCCGAGCAGGCGGGTGCCGTGCAGTCCCCATCCTTGAAGGACCACCTCGCCACCCTCGACCACACGAAGAAGGCGGCGCATGGCCTGAATGAAAATCCCGAATCGCTCGTCGGACAATCGCCCGAGGCGCAGGCCATGGCCAAGGGGGCCGTGAAGGCAGCCGCCCAGGCGGATTTGCCGCCGGAGACCCTTGATGCCATCGCCCGCCGGAACGGCCTCAAGAACTCCGAGAGCATGCTCGACAAAATGGCCGAAATCAAAACCGGCAATGCTTCCATCGCGAATACGGAAGAGGCCGCAAAATTGCAGCAGGCCACGCGCGATATTCTCAATGCCTCCGAAGCCGGTACCAAGGCCAGGGCAAACGCGGAGGTGGAACAGATGAAGACGAAAATCGCCGACCTCGAAGCCAATGGCAACACCACCGAGGCACATCGTCTGAGGGAGGAGGTCGCGGATTACAATGCGAAAGCGAATGAGTCGAACAAAGCGCTCGCTGAAACGAACAAGAGCAGCACGGGAGCCGGCAAAGAGACGGCACCCGAATCCCCAAGGGTGGAAACCCCGGAGAAGCCCGGTGCAGCGGGGCGGAAATCCGGAACGTCCTCCGCGACTGAGCCTGCGGCCACCACCAAAAATCCGGGCCCGGCGGAGGTGGTCGGCGAGCCTGTGACAAAAACCGGCGGCGTTCCCCGCAATGAACCTGAGGGCAAACCGGTGGCCGGCGGCAGCAAGTTGGTGCAGGGAGCGGGATTGCTGCTGGGTGCCTACGGCATCTACGAGGGTTACAAAACCGCCAGCGCGGAGATGGAGGCCAAGAAACAGGGCGAGCCGCAAGGCTTGACCGGTTGGTCCGCCAACAAGGCCGAGTTGGCCGGCCGTACCTTGTGGCATGGCCTGGGATTCGGCGCGATGGCGGAAATCGGCCAGCAGGCAGGCAGGGATTCGTTCGACCAATACAAGAAAGACATTGCCGACGGGAAAGTCTCGCCGGATTCCTGGGCTTCCTACGGCTGGATGAAGACCCGTGGCGTGCTCGGCGGATTGTTTGGCGGCGTGAAGGCGGTGACATACGACGCGGCGAAAAGCAGCGGCACAGCACTCGGGGAGGCAACGGGGGAGAGCGTCGGGATTGGCAAGGATGTTTACGGATGGATGAAAAGCGTCCAGAACGAGAATCAGACCGCGGAGTGGCGGTCCAAAAAAATCTATGACACCCTGATTAAAAACGGTGCCTCGACGGTCGGCGCCCAAATGGCGGCGGACGGTGTGCTGCAAGGCGATTTCACCGAAGCCAAGCGACTGACCAAGATCCTGGAGGGCAAACAGGCCGCCAAACTCGCCGCAGCCCAGAAGACGGCGGATAACGATGCGGCGAAGTCGGCCGCCGACCCGTCGAAGGGGAAACCGGATCTCGTGGCGGGCAAAGATGATGGCAAAACCAAGCCGGAGGACAAGGGCAACCTGAAAGGCGAACTGGCAAAGTTGGCCGCCGATCCGTCGAAGACAAAACCGGACCCCGCAAAAGCCCTGACTGGCAAAGAGGATGGGAAAACCAAACCGGACGAGAAAAGCAAGGCCAGTTTGAAAGGCGATCAGACCAAGTTGGCCGCCGACACGTCGAAGGATGAGGAGGCCCGGCTCAAAGCCGCGATGGAGGACAAGGCAAAAGCCATCGCCCTCTTGCGCGAAAGCATTGCCAAGACGCGCAACGCCATCGCCCAACTCAAAGCCATCGCGGGCGAGAACGCGCCCACCGGTGATCTCGAGGCCATCCTGGCGACCATGAACGCACGCTATCGGGAACTCACCGGCGGCTCCTTGAAAACGACAGCCAAGGGAACGAATGGCAAGCCTTCCGCCACACCTGCCACTCCGCTGGAGGGAGGCAAGGTCACCAACGCCGATGGCAGCAGCACGGTGCTCACCTATGGCAAAGACGCTTCCGGCAACAAGGTGCCGATCACCACGGATTATGACAGCAAGGGCCGCGTCCTGCACCGGACCACGGTGGACAGCACGGGGAAAACCGTTCCGGTGCGATAAGTCGCATGGAGGGGAAAACCTCCGGACACAAGGAACTCGTCCGCCGGGCGCTCTCGTCGCCAGAGCACCCGCGGGATTGCATTTTGTGGCGATGGGCACTTAACTGACCGGCTCATGGCGATCAGATATTTCAACTCGTTCTCAAGGCAACTGGAGGAATTCGTTCCGCTCGAGCCCGGGCGTGTGCGCCTGTACACATGCGGCCCCACGGTTTACAACTTTGCCCACATCGGAAATTTTCGCGCCTACGTCTTCGAGGATCTCCTCCAGCGGCACCTCGAATACCGCGGGCTCCGGGTCACCCGTGTCATGAACCTCACCGACGTGGACGACAAGACGATCCGGGGATGCCGGGCGGCCGGAATCCCGCTTGCCGAGTTCACCAAACCGTTCAAGGACGCATTTTTTGAGGATCTCGATGCCCTGCGGATCAAGCGGGCGGACCATTTCCCCGAGGCCACCTCCGCCGAGCATATCGTCCGGATGATTTCGATGATCGTGACGCTCGTCGAAAAAGGCCATGCCTACCGCGTGGATGATGGCTCGGTCTATTTCCGGATCCGCTCGTTCCCCGCCTACGGCAGCCTCGCCCACATCGTCCTCGACGATCTCCAGGCCGGGGTCCGCATCCGCAGCGACGAATACGAAAAAGAAAACGTCGGCGACTTCGCCCTCTGGAAGGCGTGGGACGAGGCGGACGGCGATGTCTGCTGGGAAAGCCCGTGGGGACGGGGCCGTCCGGGCTGGCACATCGAATGCAGCGCGATGGCGACCGGCCTCCTCGGCCCGCAGCTCGACATCCACTGCGGCGGCGAAGACAACATCTTCCCCCACCACGAGGCCGAAATCGCGCAGAGTGAGTGCGTGACCGGGCTCCCCTTCGCCAGATACTGGATGCACTGCAAACACCTCCGGGTCGAGGGATCCAAAATGGCCAAGAGCGCGGGAAATTTTTTCACCCTCCGCGACCTGATCGACAAAGGCTGGACCGGTCGCGAGGTCCGATACGCCCTCCTCTCGGTCAAATACCGCGAGCCGCTGAATTTCACGATCGAAGGGCTCGCCGCCGCGCGTAGCGCACTCGCGCGCCTCGACGAATGGTCGGCCAGAATCACTGAGGCCGCTTCACGGGAGCTCGCAGGCGGAACGCCCGCGACGGACGATCGCCCCGAAATGGAAGCCTTCGGTGCCGCCCTCGATGACGATCTCAACATCTCCGCCGCTCTCGCCGCCGTATTCGACCTCGTCCGGAAAACCAACCGCCTCCTCGATGCCGGAAATCTCTCCGCAGAACAAGCGAAGTCGCTCGCCGTATGGCTCCAGGGAGTCCACGCCGTCCTCGCCCTCGAACCTCCTCCCGAAGACATCCCTTCCGCCGTGGAATCCCTCCTCACCCAACGCGCCCACGCACGTGCCGCCAAGGATTGGAATGCCAGCGACGCACTTCGCGACCAAATCGCCACCCTCGGATGGACGGTCAAAGATTCCCAAGACGGACAAAAACTGATGCGAAGCTAATGAGATATATTAATCATGGGCAGGACGCCCATGCCACTTGAGCAACAACCATGTTTTCACCAACCGAATTCTTCGATCTTGACCACACGGAACACCGCGTCATTTTTGAAAATGTCGAAAATGCCTGGCAGGCGCTCGCGAAAATTTCCGCCTATTTGCAGTTCAGACTCAAACCTGCTATTTTTGGGAAAACCATCGGCAAGCCTTTTATAAGCAGTGCAGTTTATATCGGCCAAGGAACCGTTATCGAGCAGGGGGCGATGATCAAGGGCCCGGCGTGGATCGGCGAAAACTGCGAAGTTCGTAATGGTTGCTATATTCGCGAGAATGTCATCGTCGGAAACAACGTGGTGCTCGGAAACTCCTGTGAATTCAAGAACTGCCTGGTCTTTGACGGCGCGCAGGTTCCGCATTTCAATTACGTGGGCGACTCCATTCTGGGCCACAAGGCGCACTTGGGGGCGGGGGTGATCCTGTCGAATGTGAAGCTGGACAAATCGGAGATCGTCGTTGCGACATCGGAAGGGTTGGTTCGGACGGGTCTTCGGAAATTCGGGGCCATTGTCGGCGACGATGCGGAAATCGGATGCAACAGCGTGCTGAGTCCCGGTTCGCTCATCGGCCGGGGCGCGATGGTGTATCCGGGCAGCCAGTGGCGGGGGCATCTCCCGTCCGGCCACATCGCCAAACTCCGTCAGGAATTTTCTGTGATGGCACGGCGGAATCCGCCGGCTTGAACCCAAAAACCGCGAGAAGCTTTTGAGTGTCTTCCAAGAGATGTCATCAGACCCTGATTGACACTTTCCGGTTCGCAATTTATAGCAATGCCGATTCGCCTGTCCTCTTTCTGTTGGGACCCATGATGGAGTCAAACTTCCTGTTGATTCCGGTCGCAAGTTCCCATGTGGGAAGGCAGGAGCACCTGGAATTTTCATGGAACAAAAAATAACTCCCACACTGCAGACCCTGCCATCCGACGAGCTTCGCGCGATCCTTTGGCGATTCGCCGACCGTTACGACCTTTCGATGCTGGTGCAATCCGTTCGGGCGGTGGCCCGCGGGCCGGTCGCCCGGCTGGTGGCCAACGGCGCGCGCAACAGCCACGAATGGACGGACGAAAAAAATTCCCTCCTTGAGGTTTTCGACGGTTCGGGGATCAGTTCGGTTTTCCTGGGGCCGGAATACGGCGGGTTCATCGAGGGTCCGAAAAATCTGGCGCTGGCGCTGGTGGCTTTTGAGTTGTCGTGGGTGGATGCGGGAGCGGCGACGTTCAGCCTGGCGGGCAATCTGGGGCTGGCACCGATCCATGAGCGCGGGACACCCGAGCAGCGCGACCACTACATGTCGCTGGCCGCCCCGGCCGAGGGGAGGGCGCCGATCCGTGCGGCCTTCGCGCTGACCGAGCCGATTCCGTTTGTGGGGGTCGAGACCGGGCTGCTGGGCGGCAAGGTGCGGATTGTTTCGTGGAAGGACGGAGAAGAGCCGGTCCTGCATGTGGACAAGCGCGGGCGGTTCATCACCAACATGGGATTTGCGAATGTGGTGACCGCCGCCGTGGACTCCGCCGATCCCCGGATCAAAGGAAGCTGTCTCGTGATTTTGGAAAAGGGAGACCAGGGGATCTGGGATCGCGGCATTCCGACCCGCAAGCTCGTCCACCAGCTTTCCTCGACGCGTGATCCGGTGTTCAGCCTGCAAATTCCCGCAAGCCGGATCGTCGGCGGATACACGATCAAGGACGGGGTGATCATCCCGAACTCCAGCCATGGCGAGGTGATCGAAGCGGTTTTCCGCCGCACGCGCGTGACTGTCGGGCTGATGACTTCGGCCAAACTGCTCTCCGCGGTCGAGCCGATCATCAGGTATCAGCGCGCGAGGTTTCGCGGGGGCGAAGCCGGCCAGCCCGGTTCGCCGCGTTACGACCTGGGTCTCCAGACGAAGCAGGATGTCCTTCACCGGCTGGTGGATGTCTGGGCGACCGGCGAGGCCAGCGCGGCGCTCGGCTTCGAGGCCGCCCGGATGTTCGACACGATCGATCCGCTGGAAAAAGAAAAGGACCGGATTTTTGCGGAGCGAAATCTGACCGGACGCGCCGCATTCAAGGCGATTGCCAAGCTCGGTGACGAAGCGGTCGAGTATCTCGCTCTTTCCCGCGAGTCCGCGCCGGATGCCGCGCGGTTGGCCGCGCTCCGCGATGATCCCCTCGTTCAGTTCGCGCTTCTTGACGCCCAGGCGAACGTCTTTTGTCCCGCCTGCAAGCTCTGGAATACCGGCTACGGTGCCACGATGATGCGCGAGGCGGTGAGCCTGATGGGCGGCTACGGAGTTACGGAGGATTGCCCCGGGTTCCTCGGCCACAAGTGGATGGATGCCCAGCTCGAAGCAACGTATGAGGGGCCCGAGGCGGTCCAGCGGCGGCAGATGTCGCTGACGATGACAAACGTTGTCTTCCTCGCCCAATTCGAGAATTGGATCAAAGACCTCCGGGAGAGCGCGTCGCGCCGCCCGGAAACCGGGGCGTGCCTGCTTGCCTCCGCGATGCAGCTCTGGCTTTGGACGCTGCGCCATTTGCAGAGCACAACCGATGCCAACGGCCAGAAGCTCTACCAGAGCAACCGCCAGGGGGTGACCTTCCCCTTGGCCGACGCGCTTTGCTGGCTGCTTGCCTCGCGGCAGCAAATCCTCGACGTGGTGGACCTCGAGACGTCCGCCCAGGCCTACCCGTCCGTTGCCGAGGAACTGCCGGGCGTCCTGTCCTTCTTGACCTCGCTGTGTCATGTGCAGGCCGCCCGCGCGGCCGGCGAAATCTCCCGGATTTGCGCCGATCTGGTTTTTGGCTATAACCGTCATCCCGAGTGGACCGAAGAGGCGTGCGCGGCTTGCTATGGAGCCTCCGAACTCGACGAGCTCGAGGGAGTCATCCCCGGCATTGCCAGCGGAGCGCGAGGAGCCGGTGGCTTCCACGAGGACTCGCAAAAGCATCCTGCCAAGGCCGGGCCTTGTCCTGATGTTTCGGCGCTGCAGCCGTTCCTGCGCCTGAGCGGAAAATTGAATAGCTGCCTCACAGGATCACGCCTCGCCAAAGACCGCGCGGCTGTCTCCCTGTCGCAGGTCATGATCCCCGAGGCTCTCGACTACCCGCAGTGACAAACTGAACAATTGGAACATCTCCCTCCAGGGGGCAGTCAGCAGGGGGTCAGTCCCGCGTATTGACGCCCTTTTGAAATCTGCCACACTCCCGGCATGGCAAGACAACTACGGGTGGAATACGCGGGTGCGATTTATCACGTGATGAACCGCGGGGACAGGAGGGAGCCGATTTTCGTGGATGACGAGGACCGGCTGAAATTTTTGAAAACGCTTGGAGAGACGTGTGGGCGGGCGGATTGGGAGGTGCATGCGTATTGTTTGATGGGGAATCATTTTCATCTGGTGCTGGAAACCGCGAAGCCGACGTTGGTGAGCGGGATGAAATGGTTTTTGGGCACCTACACGCAGCGGTTCAATGCACGGCACCGGATGCGCGGGCACCTTTTTGCCGGTCGCTACAAATCGTTGTTGGTGGACGGGGCGGATGATTTTTATCTACGGGTGCTGTGCGATTACGTGCATCTCAATCCGCTGAGGGCGGGGATGCTGGGGGAAGGGAAGGCGCTCGCGGACTATGCGTGGAGCAGTTGCCCGGAATATTTGAAACCGCCGCGCAAGAGGGTCGGGTGGTTGCGGGTGGACAGGCTGCTGGGGGAACATGGAATTCGTCAGGACAATAGCAGAGGACGGCGGGAATTTTGTGAAATCATGGCGGCGCGTTGCGGACAGGAGAGGCACGCGGAGGAGGAACTCTGGTCGGGCATCCGGAGGGGATGGAGATTTGGAGCGGATGATTTCGTGGAAAGACTGGCTGGGATGGGCCATGCCGGAGGAGGAAATCCGTCGAGCCATTTGAGCGATGCGCTGGAAGAAACAATGGAGGAGAAGGCGCGTGGAGTCATCCGTCAGCAGGGGGTCAGTCCCGCGTATTGACGCCCTTTTGAAATCTGCCACACTCCCGGCATGGCAAGACAACTACGGGTGGAATACGCGGGTGCGATTTATCACGTGATGAACCGCGGGGACAGGAGGGAGCCGATTTTCGTGGATGACGAGGACCGGCTGAAATTTTTGAAAACGCTTGGAGAGACGTGTGGGCGGGCGGATTGGGAGGTGCATGCGTATTGTTTGATGGGGAATCATTTTCATCTGGTGCTGGAAACCGCGAAGCCGACGTTGGTGAGCGGGATGAAATGGTTTTTGGGCACCTACACGCAGCGGTTCAATGCACGGCACCGGATGCGCGGGCACCTTTTTGCCGGTCGCTACAAATCGTTGTTGGTGGACGGGGCGGATGATTTTTATCTACGGGTGCTGTGCGATTACGTGCATCTCAATCCGCTGAGGGCGGGGATGCTGGGGGAAGGGAAGGCGCTCGCGGACTATGCGTGGAGCAGTTGCCCGGAATATTTGAAACCGCCGCGCAAGAGGGTCGGGTGGTTGCGGGTGGACAGGCTGCTGGGGGAACATGGAATTCGTCAGGACAATAGCAGAGGACGGCGGGAATTTTGTGAAATCATGGCGGCGCGTTGCGGACAGGAGAGGCACGCGGAGGAGGAACTCTGGTCGGGCATCCGGAGGGGATGGAGATTTGGAGCGGATGATTTCGTGGAAAGACTGGCTGGGATGGGCCATGCCGGAGGAGGAAATCCGTCGAGCCATTTGAGCGATGCGCTGGAAGAAACAATGGAGGAGAAGGCGCGTGGAGTCATCCGGGCTTTCCTGAAAAAACGCGGGCTCGGGTTGCAGACATTTCGGAAGCTTAAGAAAGGGGATCCCGCGAAGGTTCGCCTGGCAGGGGAGCTCAGGAGGAAGACCACAATGACGATGGCATGGATCGCGAGGGAACTGAACGCCGGAGTTCCCCAGACGCTCTGGAAAGCGCTGTGGGTTTCTGGCCAAAAAAGCGATAATACGCGGGACTGACCCCAGATTGAAAGGCACGCGCTTGACTCCCAAGCCTCGCTTTGCCAACCTTCTCCGATGGCAATACCAGCTACCAGTTTCAACCTCCGGGCTGACGGGCCGGAGGGCTCCAAGCGATTTTCTATCAGAATCAGAAGTTCTCGGTCGGCCAAAGACCGCGCGGCCATCGCCCTGTCGCAGGTCATGATTTCCGAGGCCCTTGATTACCCGCAGTGACCAGCGTGGAAAATTCCGAAATCGAGCGGCCGCGCATGGATGCCGACATTGTGTGCGTCGGCTTCGGCCCGGCGTCCGGAGGATTTTTGACAACCCTCTCCCGAGGGATCCTCAAGCCGGATGGATCGCCGGCCATTGAAAGCCCGTCGGCACCGGGCCTGCCTCTCCAGGTTCTCTGCTACGAGCGCGCGAACGACCTCGGTTTCGGGGTCTCGGGGGTGGTCACCCGCGCCCGTGGACTTCGGGAAAGTTTCCCGGATCTCGATTCCGGCCAGATTCCCATGGCGGCACCGGTGACGGATGAAAAAATTCTTTACCTGCTGGATCCGGTGGGAGCCAGCCGCCGGCCGGCCCTGATGCGGGCCGCCGATGGCGTGATCCGTGCGATGGGCGGAATCCTGCGCGTCAAGGATGATGCGATGGAACTCCCGTGGACGCCGGAATTTCTCGACAAGCATGGCGGGCTCGTGCTTTCGATCGGACAGTTCAACCAATGGGTCGGCCAGCAGGTGATGGGCTCGGGCATTGCGCAGATCTGGCCCGGAAGTCCGGTGGAAGAAGTTCTTGTCGAGGACGGAGGGGTGGCCGGCATCCGGCTCGTGGACCAGGGGGTCACCAAAGACGGGAAACCCTCCGATGGATTCACGCTCGGCATGGAAGTGCGAGCGGCATTGACCGTGGTGGCCGACGGCCCGGTCGGTCCGATCGGACGGCAGCTCGACAAGGCGTTCGGCATTCCCGAGGGACATCAGGCCCACGACTGGGCGCTCGGCATGAAATTTGTCGTTGATCTGCCCGAAACCTGCGAACTCAACCCCGGCACGGTCCTTCATACTCTCGGGTACCCCGAGCCCGAGATTTTCGGATTTTTCTACGTCCATCCGAATCGTGTGGCCTCGATGGGGATCTTCGTCCCCTCATGGTTCGACAATCCCGCCCGCACGGCTTACCGGTATCTCCAGCATTGGATGCTCCATCCCGCGATCTGGCGTCACGTCAAAGGCGGTCGGCTTCGCTCATGGGGAGCCAAGACCCTTCAGGAATCCGGCCGTCGGGGCGAGCCGCGCCTTGCCGGCAACGGCTATGCCCGCATCGGCGAGGGCAGCGGCAGCACGAATGTTCTCACGAATTCCGGTGTCGATGAAGCCTGGACAACCGGCGTGATTCTCGCCGAGGCAGTCATCGAGCTTCTCAAACAAAAGAAACCCTTCACCGCCGAAAACCTGGATTCCGCTTACGTTGGCCGACGCCGCAAAAGCTGGGTGGACAAGGAAGGCCGCGTCGCCGAACGTGCCCGCGACGGATTCCAGCGCGGCATCATTCCCGGAATGATCGGAATGATGGTCACCGGTCTGACAAGGGGGCTCTTCGCCATGCCGGGAAAACCCATGCCTCCCCACCGGCGCCTGCCAAGCCTCGAGGAGTATTATCGCGGGCGGATCCCGCCCGAAGAAATCCAAGCCATCCGCAAGGAATCCGATGCCAAGGGGATCTCCGTCCATGCCGCCCTGATGGAGCGCGTGGGCTGGCCGGCCATTCCCTTCGATGGGGAGCTTCTGGTCTCCCATCAGGATGCCCTGCTCATCGGCGGCAAGGTCCAGGCTCCCGCCGGATACGCGGATCACGTCGAGTTTCTTTATCCGCACGACTGCGAATCGTGCGGAAACAAAATCTGCATCGAGATGTGCTCGGGACAGGCGATCTTTCCCGGCGAGAACGGGCGTCCGGCATTTGACCGCGAGAAGTGCGTTTATTGTGGCGCCTGCCTGTGGAATTGCTCCAAGGCCAATCCCAGGGAGCCAGAAAAAGGACTCGTTGAATTTCATGCGGGTGCGGGCGGGCTGAACTCGGCGGAGAACTGAACTTATGGAATACCAAATCGTCGTTTGCGGGAGCGTTGTTCCCGATCCTCTCCAGACCTTGGAGCCGGTTTCCGGCCCCGCGGGTCCGGCCCTGAAAAATGAAATGATGCTGCCCG
>JBAXTX010000070.1:0-13760 GCA_037129975.1 Verrucomicrobiia bacterium
ATTACTTCAGCCCGCGCTGAAGCGCGGCATATGCCGCCTCCGGCGGCCAATTCATCATCCATAATCCATAATCCAACATTACTTCAGCCCGCGCTGAAGCGCGGCATATGCCGCCCGTGGCGGCCAATCCATAATTCATAATTCAAAATTCAAAATTCCCCCTCCCCTTCAGCCCGCATTTTTCCAACGGAAGAACGTCAGCAGCATGATCTGAAAATCCCAGGTGAGGCTCCAGTTCTCGATGTAGTAGAGGTCATAGCGGACGCGTTCGGCGAGGTCGCAGTCTCCGCGGAGTCCGTTGATCTGCGCCCAGCCGGTCATGCCGGGAATGATGTTGTGGCGGGCGTTGTAGAAGGGGATCGTATGCCGGAACCTCTTGATCATTTCCGGTTGCTCCGGACGCGGACCCACGAGGCTCAGATCCCCGCGCAGGACGTTCCAGAATTGCGGGAATTCGTCTATGTTCAGGCGGCGCATCAGCCTTCCAATCTTCAGGCAGCGGCCGTCATTTTTCACCGTCCAGCCGGAACCGGCGGGATGCCCGGCATCGAACTTCATGCTGCGGATTTTGATGATCGAGAAAAGATGGCCTTTGCGCCCAACCCGGGACTGGAAGTAAAAGACCGGACCGGGCGACTCGCGGTAAACCAGCGCGCAGAAGACCGCAATGAGAGGGGCCGACAGAACCAGACCGATCAAGGCGCCAAGGATGTCCACGGCGCGTTTCATGATCATGTTGACATTGTGCTCCAGACGCAGGTGGGTGATGCCCAGAAGAGGCACGCCGCTGACCGTGGTCAGGCTCAAACCCGAAAGCAAAACTTGAAACCCGGTGGGCATCACCATGAACTCCACCAGGGTTTTCTCGCACTCGTTCGCCACCCGCAAGATGTCATTTTCCGAACGGTTTCCATCCGCCATGATCACAATATCCACCCCGCCGGCCTCACAGAGGCAGGCGGCTGCATCGAAGGAATCCATGCGGCGGACTCCCTCCAGGGGCTTGCTGGTGAGATGTCCGGTGGGATTCGGCGCGCAGCCCACGACCTCATAGGGGTGCCAGGGGTCATTGAGGGTCGCGGATGCCAGGCGCGCGGCCTTCTTGCTCCAGTCAACAAAGAGGATGCGCTGGCGGAGAAGAACCGACGCTTTCGTGAACGCAAAGATTTTCTGGAGCAGGTATCTCCCCACAAGCAAGACGGACAAGGTCGTGAGAAACCCCATTGCCACATACCAGCGGCTCAGGCCGATGTCGAATTTCAGCACGAACGACAGCCCCGGGTAGGCGAGGAGCCAAATCGTCACCCCCTTCACAATCGGACCGAATGCCCGCCGGAAACGCAGCACCGAAGAATCCACGTAGGCATCACAGAAAAACAGAAGCGCCAGCATCAGCATCCCGGCCAAAATGATGCGTTCCACATACGACCCGGCATAAACAGGAGGCTCAAAAATTCCGAACTCGGAAAGCAGGAACGGGATATGGAAGCGGAAGTAAAATGTCCCGGTTAGAGCGGCAGCAATGAGCGCGGCATCCCATGCAAACACCAGCAAGGTCAGGCGCTTCATGTGCCTGTCGCGATCCGATCTCGCCCGTTGGAGAGGCTCCTTATCGGAAGCGGGAGCTTTAACTGGTTCTGTTTGCATGGCAATCTTCAGGGATCCTCACGGAAAGGCTTTCCCTGATAAACAAAAAATACCAGAGAAGACACCCTTCTGTCACCCTTCTGTCACCCGCTGCTTTGGCTTGAATGCCGGTTATTAAAATGACAGATCGCATTGCTTTCTTGTCGGACATTCATGGCTGCGAAGAAGCCTTGGGGCGGGTGCTGGCCTCGATCGCCGCGCAGGGCATTTCCCGAATGATTTCCCTGGGGGATGTGCTCGGGTATGGGCCATCGCCGGCGGAGTGTGTCCGCCTCCTCCGGCAAAGCGCGGAGGTTTGCCTGATCGGAAACCACGATGCCATGGCTGTGACCGACGGCTTCGACCTTTCCATGATGTCCGCACCGGTCGCCATCCCCTTGGAACTGGCACGGCGGGAGTTGGACGCCGAGCAGAAACGTTGGCTCGAAAGTTTGCCGCTGACTTGGAATGGGGATGGGATTCAGGCATCCCATGCCAGCCTGCACGAACCGTCGCTCTTCACCCACATCGAAAACTCCCAGCACGTCAGGCGACATTTTTCCCGGCAGACCGCCGGCATTTCGTTCTACGGCCACACGCATGTTCCCGTGGTCTATTGTCTGGACGACAGGGGCCGTCTCGGGATGGCTTCTGGAAATGGAGAAGTTCTCCTGAGCAAGCCGGGGCGTTACGCGGTGGGCGTGGGTTCCGTCGGTTTCGCCCGCGACGGTGACCCGCGTGCCTGCTGGGTCGAGTTCCGCCCGAATACGCCCAGCGTCATTTTTCACCGGGTGGACTTCGACTTCGACGCCCTGGAACTCAAGGTCGCGAACATGCTCGAAACCGCAGAAACCGAGCGAAACGCGGAATAATTTTTCCGTTCGCACGAAAAAAGCCGCACCGGGATCCGGTGCGGCTTTCTCATGAAAAGAGAACGAGATTTTTATTTTTTCCGTCTGCGGACGAGCGCCAGAGCCCCGGCTCCAACCCCGAACAGAACCCAAGTCGAGGGCTCGGGGATAGCCGAATAGTTTTGGAAGAGGATCGAGTTCGAGCCGTAGTTCGCATAAGGAGCACCTCCCGAAGTATCGGAGAGCGTCCACGATACTGCCACTTCGCCGACTCCGCTGGGAGTAGAGACATTCAGAGCCGTGCTGATGATGGTTTCCTTCGGGTCTGGACCGGAGGGATCAAGGGTCGCAGTAAAATAGGGTGATGCTCCCCCCAGATCGAAGACGTTGGCTTGGAGGCTATAAATGGCTCCGTAGCCAACGCTCCACCCGGTGAGCGTCTCATCGCCGTTGAAATTCGTCCAATAAATATCAAGTTTGCCCGTATCTACGTTTGTAGGCTTGAAGGAGATCCCGGCAATCGCAGTTCCTGGAACCGACTCCGTTGGCGAATTGGTGCGGAACGTCCATGCGAAGGAGTCACGAGCGGGATGTCCTACGGTTGGTGCAGTGATGGCAAAATCCACATTGAATTGGGCAAAGCTGGCGTCCGGAAGCGTGAAGTTTCTCCAAAGACTCGCCGTGACTTCATAGGGCTTCGGCGTCGTTACCGCCAGTCCGCCCAGAAGAGCCCAGTTACTAGGGTCTCTATACCCGTCTATTGGCCCAAGATAGTCCGACTGCGAGATGTCGTTGGTCTGCCATTGTTCAGCTACTGGGGCACCTGCCAACTGACCGCTCAGCGTAAAATATGGGTCAAACGTGTCAAAATTTGGAGAGTATTGCGCGTGGGCGGAGCTAAGCGACAGAGCGAGAGCTACAGAAGCAGCGAGAACTGGAATGTGAAAACCGTTGGATTTCATGGTGAGTTGTGTTGGGTGGAGTCCTTGAAAAAGGGAAATTATTTATTGCTGTAAACCGGTTTCGGTGCCGGCACCGGAGTCACGATGATGATCGCCTTTTTTTTGACCGCCGCGTGGGCCATGGAAGAAGAGACGATCGCCACCACAGCCGCGACGACGAATGTTTTGAAGATTTTCGTTTTCATCTTTTGTGCAAAATTAACGGAGTTGTCGGTCCGCGTCAACAGATTTTTTCTCAAAATCGCGGAGGCGAAGCCGTCCGGGTTTGCGGGCTCAGTGTCCCAACGGGGCGGGAGGCGGTCGTTTCCCCTGTGATATGTCACTTGGCCCCGCGCGTGCGCCCCAATCATTACGATCAGACGGAAGACCGGGCAAAGAGGGAGTCGTTGGAAGCGGCGGCGGGACAGCGAGCGATTTCCTGATCGGGCCGGGGGGCGACCCGACTCCTTGGAAGATGCGAACGGGATGCGCCCCTCGGAAAACCCCCGCTTTTTGCGCGGCCCTTCCCTCTGTCCTCTCCTGTTCGCGGCGGGTTGTCACCGGTGTCATGCTTTGAGATAAGCTTTCAGGTGTTCCTTGAGGTCGGCACGGGCGCGGAAGAGAAGGCTCTTCACCGCGGGGACGGTGGTTCCCAGGACTTTGGCGATGTCCTCGTAGGGCATTTCCTCGAACCGGCGGAGGACGACCGCCATGCGCTGCGCATCGGGCAGGGAGGTGATCGCGCGGGCGATGGCTTCCTGCATTTCCGCCTCGGCGACTTCCTCCGAGGCGGAACGCGCGGTGGCGTCGGGATGCCCGCGGGGGACGCGGTCGGGATCGTCCGAATCAAGCGGAACGAGGTGCGCGCGGCGGCGGCGGCGCATTTCGTTGAAGACAAGATTGCGGGTGATCGTGAGCAGCCATGTGGTGAATTTTGACGAAGGGTTGTAGCGCGGGGCGCTTTTCCAGACGCGGACGAAGACCTGCTGGGCGATGTCCTCCGCCTCCGCCTCGCCGCCGAGCATTTTCGCGGCCGTCCCCACAATGCGGTGCTGGTGCCGCTCGACGAGCGACTCGAACGCCCGCTCGTCGCCCCGCTTCACGGCCAGCATGAGCGCGATGTCGTCCGGCCGGGCTTCCTCATCGGGTCGGGGGGCGTCGGGCATCGTCGGGAGCGTGCGTGGGGTTATCGTTTCTCTTCCGCCCAAGGATCGAGGACAGGAATCCTGCAATGTCGGAAGTCCTGGATGTTCCGGGTCGCAAGTGTCAGTCCGTGGCATCGTGTGGTTGCGGCGATGAGGCTGTCAACCACGGGCAGTCTGTGGCCGTTTTGCTCCGCATCGGCTTGCAGT
Organism: Verrucomicrobiia bacterium; assembly: GCA_037129975.1. Classification (GTDB taxonomy): domain Bacteria; phylum Verrucomicrobiota; class Verrucomicrobiia; order Chthoniobacterales; family Terrimicrobiaceae; genus QYQL01. The sequence continues at coordinate 4,771 of JBAXTX010000070.1, forward strand.
GCGGCCCACTCGTTCATTTCCTCCTCGCCGAGTGGAAGGATTCGGCCGGCAAAGGCGGGAAGAAGTTCCATTTCCAGCCAGCTCTCCAGCTTCCTCTTCTTCTTTCCTTCGGGAAGCAACAAAATGCCCTTCCGGATTTCTGCGACGGAGACCACGCTGATGAAAAGCGAGAGGGCATGTCGGGCGGACAGCCATCCCGCCACACGGGCGTCCGGCCGCGCCCTCGTTGCCTCGCTCAGGACATTCGTATCGAGAAGGCAGTTCAAAGTGCCACCTTGCGCCCGAGACCCTTGTCGCGGGCTGTCGAGAGTTCGCTCAAATCGGCAGGACAGGCTCTCAACACGTCCCAGATTCCCCGCGCGGGCTCGCGGCTTCTGCGCCAGTCCTCGGCGCTCACGATGATGACGAAGGGCTTGCCATGTTTCGTCACGAGCTGCGGAGTTCCTTTCGCCGCCATCCCGGCCACGGCCGAAAAACGCTGTTTGGCTGTCTGGATCTGGTGGGCAATCATGATGACAAAATATCCCGCTCTGTCCTGTCTGTCCAGAAATCTTGCCCCCCATTTTCTGTCATTCAGATTCAGGGTATGGTTTATGGGACTGCCCCCTCGGACGAACTCGTTGAATGGATACGCGCCTGAATTTTCTAGTAATCGCGCAGAAAGATCCGGGCTTCGACTTGCAGCCACTCGCCGAGCATCAAGTCTGCAAAAACCTCCGCTGGTTTGCCCGGCAGATCGTTGTCAGCCCATTTCCAAAAGTAGCAGCTGCCTTGCCGAACCATGACTTACAACAATTCCTCCGCAGCTTTTGCTCGCTGGGCTTTTGGCTTGGTTTGCCCTGCGGCTTTGGCTTCCTCTGCCGCGCGTTCGAGGTTCAATGCGAGCAGGCGTGACAGGATTTCTTCGTCGGCGAGATCGGCGGGGAAGCCGTAGGCGGCGGCGACGGCGGCGTCCAGTTTCTTGTGTGCCAGGTCAAGCCACGCGGGACGCTCGTTGTAGAGGTTGGTGAGCGTGCGCCTGGCGAGCTTGGCGGCGCAGTCGGCATCGCGCGGTTCCAGGCGCGGATAGCGGACCGTGCCGATTGCGGATTGAGGATCGCGAATTGTGGATTTGTCGATGTGGCGCGCCCACGGGCCATCCACGGAGCCGGGGAATTCCAGCACGCGGGTTTGCGTCCATTGGGGCGGGTTCAGCCAGCGTTCGCGCAGCTCGTTCAGTTCTTTTGCGGCGTCGGCAATCGCGGCTCGGTGCTCATTTGGCAAGGAAGGCGGCGGCTCCTCGCGCAAGACGTTGTCCTGCTCCGTATGATAATGTGCGGCCCGGAAGCGCGCGACGATTTCGAGCCAGTGCGTCTCCGTGTCGTCAGGATAAGGAAAGGGGAAAGTCTCGAAACAGCTCGTCGGCGTGTAGCGAAATCCCGATTCCTTTTCGCGCAATTGTGTGCCGGTCGCCAAGGCCCATACTTCGTGAAGCCGCGAATGAAGCACGCCAAAGAAATAATCATCGTCACGGGCAAAAGCGAAAACCGCCGAATCAGGGAGCGTCGGAGCTTCCATCCATGTGAACAAGCGATGCTTGGTGACGCGAGCGGTTGTCAAAAATCGCGGCAGAGAGGCGAGCGCGTCGAGCATCCCCGGACGCGGCTCGACGTGCCGCCACCAATACTTTGCGTAAAGCGCGCGATTGTTTCTCTGCCGTTCGGTACGGACATGGGCACTGACATGGGCAAACGGCAACTCGTAACACGCGCTCTGCGCCGCGCTCCGTTCAAGACCGAAATCGATGATGAACATGCCTCGCGGGCGGCGAGTGACATCGAGCCCGTTCACCCACGGGATGAGCACATCGGAGTTTGGCCAGTCGTGCGGATTTGGCTCGCTCAGCATCGCCAATGCCCGCTCTTCGGCAATGTCGAACGGGCCGCCTTTGGTGTCGCCCATGAAAGCAATCTCCCCGTTAGCCGAAAGGCATTTCGCCACAGTGACATCTGCGGAAGCGGCGGCGAGATTCGAGTGAATCGCAGCGACAGCGTGGCCATCCAATATGCGATCCTTCTCCAATCCGTCGTCAAAGCCAACCATGCTCACATGCACATTCGCGCCCGCGAGAATCCAATCGCGGTCGCTTTCGGCAAAGAAAATATCTCCCGTTGTCTTGATGCTCTTCAACACGTCACGATTCGCTCCTCCGCGAATGCCTTGTGTCGCCAGCAAGCCAGCCCGTGCGCAAAGTTTCTTTTCGATTTGTTGCCGGGCCTTTTCAAACCAGTAGCAGCAAAGGTCGGCCTCCGGGCGCACGCGGCCGGCGAAGTTTTCAAAAAGCGCATCAACGCAGGCGTCGCCCAGTTCGCGCCGCAGCAGCTTGCCTCCAAGAAACGGCGGGTTGCCGACGATGACGTCGCACTCCGGCCACTCGCGCTCCGTGTAGAACTTCAACGCATTGTCGCCCGTGTGCTCGCCCGCCTGGGCTGCCGTCAAGGTCTTTGCCTTGCTGCGGAAGTGCGGCACGAGCAGGGCGTCTTCGTTTTGGAATCCGTCGAGATTTTGGAGCACGGGAGATCGGTCGTTGTCGAAACCGTTGTCGCGCCGCCACTGGAGGAAGCCGATCTGCACGGAGACTTGCGCCAGCTCGTAGGCGTAGGGGTTGACCTCGATCGCGCGGAGTTGCCGCACGCTCACCTGCGGCGCGAGTTTGAAGCCGAGTTGCGCCGCGAAGGCGACGACTTCCTTTTCCAATCCGAGAAGCAATTGCAGCGAGACGTAGAGGAAATTGCCACTGCCGCACGCCGGGTCGAGCACGGTCACGGCGGCGAGTTTTTTTTGCATGGCGGCGAGTTGTTCGCGCTGTGCGGGCGTGCCCTTGCCTTTCACGTAGGCGGCGGCGAGTTCGCCCTTCAACGCGCTCCACTCGCGCCGGAGCGGGGCCATGAGGACGGGCTCCACGAGCGTTTTGATGTCCGCCTCGCCCGTGTAGTGCGCGCCGAGTTGCGAACGTTGCTCCGGTTCCAGCGCGCGTTCGAACAGCGTGCCCATGATGCCCGGCTCGATAAATTGCCAGTCCGCCTCGCCCGCGTCGGCAAGAGTGCGCATTTCCTCCGCCGTGAGCTCGAAGACGGACGATTCCTCGAAGAGATGGCCGTTGAAATGGCGGATCTTTTGAACCCCGAAACTGCCGCCTTTCGCCATGATGCCAAAGAGGGTTTCGAGCGTTTCGGCGAAGTGCCTGGGATCTTCCAGCCCGGTCTTGGCGATGTCCGAAAAGAGTCCCTTCGGCAGGAGCCCCGTGTCTTCGGCGAAAAAGCAGAAGACGACGCGGTTGAGAAAACGCGCGATGCGAAGGTTTTTGCGCTGCGAGAAATTCATCGCCGCGCGCGTCCTGGCGTCGGCAAGCTCCCGGCTCTCCCGCTTTTGCAGGGACTTCGCGACCTCGGCGATCTGCGCCGCGAGCTTTTCCGTCACCTCTGCCGTGGTGCGCTGCGGCTTGAGAAAATCGGGGTCGTTGAAAAGGGCGCGGAGAATCGGCCAGTATCGCGGGTCGTCGATCTGCGCATTGCTGAACTCGTGGATCTCCTGGACGGTGCCGTTGAAATTCGTGCGGATGATGTAGCGGTCGAAGTCGCAGACCACGAGCAGGGGCGGATTGAGCAGGCTTTCGCGGTAGCGGAGAAGCTGCTTGTAGGCGTCGTCGAGATTCTTTTTCTTTCCCTTGTATTCCCACGCGAAGCAGCCGCGTTTCCAAACGTCCGCAAAACCACGCTCGTTCGGTTCGGACTCCCCGCCGGCAGATGACAGGACGAAAAGCTCGCCGTCTTTCACGACGCGCTTTTGAAAGCAGAACGTGTCGCTGCCGGTCGGATCGGCCTCGACCGGCGTCGGCACGCCGAGCATCCGGCACAGGTCGTTGAAATGTTCCTGATACGCGGACGATTCCTTGCCGCTGAACCTTGCCCATTTCGTTTGGAATTCCGCCGGGGTCATCACTGGCGCAAAGGTTTACCCCGCAGCACCGGCAATGACAAGCCGCACCATTGCCGCACCATTGCCGCCCGCCTTGGGGACACTCCCCTTTCCCGGCAGGTCGCACGGTTGAAATTCCTCTCGCCGTGGGACGCGGCATCGGGTTTGATTCCTGCCTTCCATGAGCCGACCGGTTGTTGCCAGCTACTGCACCACGTTTCTCAAGCCGGAGATGCTGCACATCTACCGCCAGGTCGGCGGGCTGAAGCGGCATGGGACATTTGTGGTGACGCGGGAGCGCGCGTGCGCGGACCGGTTTCCGTTTCCCGACATCGAACTTCTTCCGCCGGCCTGCCAGCCGGTCCTGCGGCGGTTCTATTTGAAGTTCATCAAGCGGGCGCCGCCGCTCCACTACCGTGGGGAGATGGAGCAGCTCTCCGCGCTGTTCGCGAGACGCGCGGCGGACCTGATGCACGTTTATTTCGGCCACACGGGCGTCCATCTCCTGGAGTTCCTGAAAGCCTGGCCGCAGCCGTCCGTGGTTTCCTTCCACGGCGCGGACGTGATGCTCCGCGAGCACCGTCCGAAATACGCCGGGCAGATGCGCGAGCTCTTCACGCTTGTCCCGCTCGTCCTCGCCCGCTCGCTCTCGCTGGCGGAGCGCCTGGAATCCGCGGGATGTCCTCCGGAAAAAATCCGTCTGAACCGGACAGGAATCCCGTTGGAAGACTTTTCCTTTGTCGGGCGGCAGCCGCCGCTCGACGGCTCGTGGCGGCTCGTGCAGGCGTGCCGGCTGATCCCCAAGAAGGGTCTGCACACGGCGCTGCAGGCGTTCGCGCAATTCCGCGGCCTCTTCCCGAAGGCGGTGCTGACCATCGCGGGCGACGGGCCGATGGAAAGGGAGCTTCAGGCATCGGCACGGGTGCTGGGAATAGCGGATGCGGTGACATTTGCCGGATTCCTTCGCGAGCCCGAGCTCAAGGAACTTTACGCGGGCTCGCATCTTTTTCTCCACCCCAGCGAGACGACCGACAGGCAGGACCAGGAGGGCGTTCCCAACTCGATGCTCGAGGCGATGGCCACGGGGCTGCCGGTCGCCGCCACCCTCCACGGCGGGATCCCCGAGGCGGTCGCCGACGGAGTCTCCGGGCTGCTCGTCCCGGAAAGAAACCCGGACGCCCTCGCCGGCGCGCTGATCCGCATGGCCTCGTCGCCGGAAATGTCCGCAGAAATGGGACGCCGCGCATCGCAAGCCGTGCGCGAGGAGTTCGAGCAATCGCGGGCGATCGAAAAACTCGAGGGCTTTTACGACGAGGCCACCGCCCTCGGAAAACCTGTTGCTGAAAACCACAGACAGTAACCTGTGCGAATTTCATCTGCTGGAGGATGCTCTATTGATCAGCGACATCTATTTTGTTTAGTGAGTGAACATTGAACCGCCGATCTTTGAATGACCTCCATGACCGACTTCGCCTACCTCTTCGAACGCTTTCCCACCTTCACGCAGACCTTTTGTTACCGCGAGGTGCTGGAGATGCGCCGCCAGGGTTGCAGGGCCCCGGTTTATTCCATCCGCAGACCGGATGACATTCCGCAGGATTGCCCGAAGTCTCTCGCGGCGGATGTCCGATACCTTCCGGAGCCGCCGGCCCTCGGCCGCGAAATGAAAACCCTCCGGATGCTCGGAAGGTATCCCTGGCCGGTCATCCAGCAGGTCCGCACCTGGGGGAAGCGCCCCGGGAAAGCCCGGCTGCTCGAGGCGGCATGGCTCGGGCCGAAGCTGCGCGCGGACGGGATCCGCCACGTCCACGCCCACTTCGCCGGGATCGCCGCACGCACCGCCTGGTGGATGAAAAGATTTTATGGCATCACGTTCAGCTTCACCGGACATGCCAACGACATGTTCTGCGAAACGGAATCGCCGGTCCCGCTCGGCGACCTTGTGCGCGAGGCGGCATTTGTTGTTGCGGTCTCCGACTTCTCCCGCGAATGGCTCTGCCGCAGGGTGCCCGGGCTCGATGCGAAAATCCACCGGATCTACAACGGCATGGACCTCGCGGGATTCCCCGCGCAAGCTCCCTCCCCCGGCCCCCACCGGATCGTCTCGATCGGACGCTGCATCGAAAAAAAGGGTTTCGACGACCTCATTGACTCCTGCGCGATCCTCCGGAAAAAGAATCTCGATTTCGCATGCGAAATCATCGGGGGCGGCCCGCTCGAAGACCGGCTCCGCGCCCGCATCGCGGAACTCGGCCTCCACGATTGCGTCACCCTGACCGGACCGCTCCCGCAGGAAGAAGTCCGGCGGCGGCTCGCCTCGGCAACGCTTTTTGTCCTCCCCTGCGTCACCGAAACGGATGGAGGGATGGATACTTTGCCGACCGTGATTGTTGAGGCCATGGCCGCCGGGCTTCCGGTCATCTCGACCCGCCTCGCCGCGATTCCGGAGATGGTCGGGCACGGGGTCACCGGCCTGCTGGTTGACGAAAAGCAACCCGCCCAGCTCGCCGAGGCCATGGCGGAGATCCTCCGGGATCCCGATCTGGCGGGCCGATTCGGCAGGGCGGGAAAACGGGCGGCCGCCGGACTCTTTGCCTCGGAACCCACCGTCGCCAGCCTCAGGGATTTTCTGGAGCGGACGCCCGGAGGTTGAGCGCTCCTGCTGTGTAGAAGCGGCGTCCCGCCGCTTGGGTGAAGGATCCAAGCGGCAAGATGCCGCTTATACGGGCTGCCATCGTTCTCCTTGTGTGACACAGCCGTTGCGTCCGCGGCACGGGGAATGATCGACGCCGCTGCCCGGAGGTGAAAGGATATCCGATATGAAGCTCGCGAACCAGATCACGATTGGCAGGATCCTGCTCATCCCGGTCTTCGTGCTTTTCTGCGTTTACTACGGCCAGGGGGTCGAGGCGGGACAGCCGGAGGAGTGGGAGCGATGGGCCGCGATCATCACGTTTCTGGTCGCGTCGGTCAGCGACGGACTCGACGGCTGGATCGCAAGACATTGGAACCAGAGGAGTCGGCTGGGGACGATCCTCGACCCGATCGCGGACAAGGGGCTTCTCCTCACGGCCATCATCACACTGAGCCTGAGCAAATGGACCTATGCGTTTCCGGTCTGGTTTCCGGTGCTGGTCATCGCCCGCGACGCGGTGATCCTTCTCGGCTGCGGGGTGCTTTACCACCTGGACCAGAAGCTGGAGCTCCGGGTCAGTTGGTTGGGCAAGACGGCCACGGCGGCCCAGATGATCGCCCTGGCCTGGGTCATGCTACAGTTGCCGCATTCCCTCCTTTCTGTTTATGTCGCGGGATTCTTCACGCTGGCAAGCGGTGCGGTCTATGTCTCACGAGGCATCCGTCAGCTCCGACTCCACGACCATCCACACTGATCAACTTTTATGCGCAACGTCGCCATCGTCGGCCGACCCAACGTCGGCAAATCCGCCCTTTTCAACCGCCTGGCCGGGCGGATGATCTCGATCGTCCACGACCAGCCGGGAGTCACGCGCGACCGGATCGCCTCGGTCTGCCGGCTCGGCGCCGCCCCGTTCGAGATTGTTGATACCGGCGGCATCGGGGACGATCCGGATCCGGATTTTTCCGAGAGCACCCGCGAGGGCGCGCAGATTGCGATCGAGTCGTCGGACGTCATTCTTTTCGTCACCGATGCCCACGACGGAGTCACCCCGCTCGATGCCGATCTGGCGTCCATGATCCGCTCCTCCGGCCGTCCGGTCGTGCTCGTGGTGAACAAGGTGGATATCGAGGAACACGAGGGGCGGGCGGACGAATTCGCGCGGCTCGGGTTTGCCCACAGCCTCGCCGTCAGCGCGGCGCATGGCCGCGGGATCTCCGATCTGGTCTCGACGATCGAGTCGCTTCTCCCCGAGGCCGAGGGCGGGCAGGCCGAGGAGGCCGACGCGCCGAAACTCGCGCTGGTCGGACGTCCGAACGTCGGAAAATCCTCGCTGGTGAACGCCATCCTGGAGGACAAGCGCACGATCGTCAGCCACCTTCCGGGCACGACCCGCGATGCCGTGGACGTCGCCACCGAGCGCGAAGGCAGGCCCTACATCCTCTGCGACACGGCGGGCATCCGCCACCGGTCGCGGCACAACACGTCGGTCGAGGTCTTCAGTGTCATGCGTTCGGAAAAAACGATCCGGCGCGCGGATTTGAACATTCTGGTCATCGACGCCACGACCGGGGTCACCGCGCAGGACAAAAAGATCGCGGGGCTGATCCAGCAGGCGAACAAACCGGCTGTCATTGCCCTGAACAAATGGGATCTCGTGGCCCCGCCCGGCAAGCCGGATGCGGAGCTCGTCCGCGAGCATGTCGCCCGCGTTCAGCGCGAGCTCTTCTTCCTCGATTACGCGCCGGTGGTCGTCCTCTCCGCGCTCACCGGAGAAAATGTCCGCCGCCTTTTCACGATGGTCGAAAAGGTCCGCCAGCACTCAACGCGCCGCGCCGGAACCGGGGAGCTGAACCGCGTCCTCCGCGCCGCGATCGAGCGGCAGGCTCCCGCGATCAAGGGCAACCGCAGGTTCAAGCTCCTCTACATCACGCAGGTGAACGAAACCGGGCGCGCCGCGATCAAGCCCCCGCAGTTCATCCTCTTCGTCAACGACCCCAGCCTCCTGCCGGACAGCTACGTCAACTACCTCTGCGCCCGGATCCGCGAAAAATGGGAATACCCCGGACTCCCGATCCTCCTGCGGCTGCGCGGACGCGAGGGACGCACCGCCCGGGCGATGGAAAATTAGTCCGTCTTTCTCAGCTCATTGTGAAATCGCCGCGTGTCGTTTTCGGCGCCCTCGCCGAAAACTCACTTCCGCTCACCCAAAACCTCACGGATCACTATCGCCCCATCCGACCAAGAAATATCCCGCTCCACACGCGGGAGTTTTCTGGAAAATGCAGGAATATGCACGCTGTCCGCAGCTCAAGACCCCAAAATGTCAATAATACATAGGGGTATGCACTTGACTCAACCGACCGTCGCCCAATGTGGCGCAACTCACCGCCCGCGC
>JBAXTX010000071.1:0-13705 GCA_037129975.1 Verrucomicrobiia bacterium
CTCACCTACGACGAAGAAATGGACCTCCTCCGCTCCCGCCGCAAACAGGAAGCCGCGCGCAAGGATGCCCCCCCGCACATGGATCCCCAGCTCGAGCGCGCGATGGATGCCCTGCGGGGCACGATGATCCACGCGAAAAAACGGGGCTGAGCCATCTCAAGCCGGCCGCGCTTTTTCCAAAACCAGTCGGGTGCCGCGAGGCTGGGGCGAGTAGGTGACGCGGTCGAATGCCTTTCGGATGATGTGCACGCCGAGCCCGCCGGGGCGGATGTCTTCGAGGTCTCGTCCCTGGATTTTTGCGGGGTCGCACGCTCGCCCGTAATCGCGGATGACGAAGCGGACCCTGCCCCGCAACGATGCCATCTCCATGCGCACCGGCTTGCACTGGTGGCTGTAGGCATGGCGGATAACATTCGTGCACGCCTCGTCGAGGGCGAGGACCATGAGCTCGACCGCGCAATCGTCAAAGCCGTTATCCGACAGGAACGCACGCACGCTCGCCCGCACCCCGGCCAGGTGACAGGTGTCGCTGGCAAAGCGGAGCTTGCGGGTCATTCAAATCCTCCCACGAGAAGGGTGAGATCGTCGAGCTGGCTCCCCGTGCCCCGGTGCTTGCGTTCGGCTTGCAGGATCCGGTCGAGCAACTCTTTCGCCGAGGCGGACGGACCGGAGGCGGCCGAGGTCAGATAATCATCGAAAAGCGTCTCGGATCCTTCCTGGCGCGACTCGCTGAGGCCGTCGGTATAGACGACCAGACGGTCGCCCGGATCGAGCGTCACCTCGCCGTGGGAATAACTGACCTTCGGATGAATCCCGAGCGGCATCGCTCCGGGGGTTTCGAATTTTTCGGCGGAGCCGCCTGCTTTCACCAGCAGGGGAAGGCAGTGGCCCGCACTGGCGATCTCGACACGCCGGGTGGCGGAGTCCATTTTTCCGACAAGGGTGGTGATGAACATCCCGCGGATGATGTTCGCGCAAAGCGTCTCGTTGAGCAACGCGAGCGCGGCGGAGGGGGTCGTGGCCGAGCCGAAGACAAAGTGCATCGCGCTCAGGGTCTGGGCCATCAACAGGGCCGCGGAAATCCCCTTGCCGGAAACATCGCCCACCGCAAAATAGATCTCGCCGTCGCCTCCGGGGAAAACCCCGTAAAAGTCCCCTCCCACGTTCGCCGCAGGGGTGTTGTGCGCGGAAAAGCAGGCTCCTCTCACATCCGGGGGGATGGCCCGCGAAAGCAGTTCGCGCTGGATCTCGGCGGCAATCGCGAGATCGCGGTCCATGCGCTCCTGCGCCCGCATCCGCTCGACCGTTCGAAGCTTCTCGATCGCCGTCGCGGTCAGGTTCACATAAGCGCAGAACCCTTCGAGATCAGCGGCCTCAAAGGATTTTTTCTCCAGCGGGTTCAGGATTTGCAGCACTCCGATCGTTTCCGAATCCCTCTTCAGCGGCGCGCAAAGAATCGAGCGGGTGATGAACCCGGTTATCCGGTCGGCCTCCTTAAAAAAATGCTCGTCCTGGTAGGCCTCGGGGATCACGACCGGATCGCCGCACTCGAAAACCCATCCGGCGATCCCCTTCCCTCGCGGAACCGAGAGCTTCGGCTCGTCGTAACCCGACTCCCCCCGCGTCGCGATGGCAAGCTCGAGATTGCCGGATGCGGAGTCCACAAGAAACAAAGACGCCGCCTCGGCACGAAAGACCCGCCGCGCCACATCCAGAATCGCGCGCAGAAGTTCCCCGTAATCGGTGATCGAGTTGATCGCCGCGCTGACCTCCACGAGGCCTTTGTAAACCCGCAGCGATTTGCGCAGCGATTTTATGTCGTCGGACATTTCACCATCCTCACACGAACCGGACGGCTTTTCCAGAATTTTGGATTGGAACATCCGGCGTTCCTGGGCGATGATTTCCGGCATGTTCCGTTTCCTGTTTTTTTTCGCTGCAACGGCGGTTGCTTCACCCGGGGGCGCGGCGTTCTCGGGGCTTGAGGCTGTGAAGGTCCAGTCCTATGGAAAATCGGCGCAGGTCATGGAAATCCGGGGCGAGCGGGGCGAACCCCAGCCGCAGGAATGGACTCTCCTGCTCAGCGACACGAAAGCGCGGGGCGGCGTGCGAGAGGTCACGGTGGCGGATGGAAAAATCACTTCCGAGCGCACCCCACTGCGCGGCATGACCGACATCGCAGGTCTGACCCCGCTCGATACCAACCGCCTCGCGTTTGACTCCGATAAAGTTTTCCGCGTCGTGCAGGCGGCGGCGAAGAAGAACGAAATCGGGTTCCACTGGATCGCCTACACCCTGCGCACAGACGCTCCGAGCAACGCTCCGGTCTGGAATGTGAAGCTCTTCGACCACATGGGAGCATCGGTCGGAACGATCCGGATTTCCGCTGCCGACGGTTCCATCGTCAACCGCCTCCAGGCGAGTCCGGCCGCACGAGTGGAGCCGACGCCCGCGGAGCACGCCTTGGGCGGAATCCTCGGCGATGTCAGCAAGGCGGTCGGGACTGCCGTGAAGGGAACTAAGGACTCCACGCTTCGCTTGATCGGCACCATCCAGGAGGAGCTTGTGGGGGAGAGGACGATCGGGCCGAAGGAGGAGGAATGATCGGGCAGGCGATCGTCGTCCTTGCTGTCGTCGGGTTTCTGATGCTCGCCGCGGAGGTTTTTGTTCCGGGCATGGTGCTCGGCGTCCTGGGCAGCCTCTGCCTGGCGGCTTGCGTCGCCCTCTGCTACGCGGCGTACGGGCCGATGCTCGGCACCCTGTCGTTCGCGGCCCTTGCCGTCATTCTGATTGTCGGATTTTTTCTCTGGCTCACACTTTTTCCCAGCACCCCGCTCGGGAAAAAGCTGATGCTCAAGAAGTCGCTGCCGCCCGAAAACTCCGCCGTTGCGGCCCGGATCGTCCCCGGCGCGACCGGCGAATCCCTGACCCCGCTCCGCCCTGCGGGAACCGCTCTCATCGCGGGTCGCCGGGTGGATGTCGTCGCGGAAAGCGGCCTGATCGAACCCGGACAAAAAATCGAGGTCATCCTGCAGGATGGTCTGCGGGTCGTTGTCCGGGAAGTCCTGTGATTCGCGGACCGCGCCATCCGGAAAGCCTCTCCAGATAGACATACAAAACCGGCGTCAGGTAGAGCGTCACGATCTGGGAAATCACGAGCCCTCCGACAACGACGAGTCCGAGCGGTTGGCGGACGTCGCCGCCCGCCCCGAACCCGCAGGCGATCGGCAATGTCCCGAAAAGCGCCGCAAAGGTGGTCATCATGATCGGGCGGAAACGCACCAGGCATGCGTCGAAGATCGCCTCCCCCGGCGGCTTGCCATCGGTGCGCTGGGTCTCGAGCGCGAAATCAATCATCATAATGGCGTTCTTTTTGACAATCCCGACCAGCATCAGCAGGCCGACAAACCCGTAGACGTTCAACTCCCTGTCGAAGAGAAAAAGCGTGAGCAGTGCCCCGAACCCGGCGGAGGGCAGGCCGGAAAGAATCGTGAGCGGGTGCACGAAGCTCTCGTAGAGAATTCCGAGCACGATGTAGATGACGAGCACCGCCATGAGGAGCAGCATCCCGAGCCCGCCAAGTGAACTTTGAAACGCCTGGGCGGCCCCTTGAAACTGCGTGCTGATCTGCGCGTCGAGATCTTCGCGGGCGAGCTTCTGAATGGCCGGCACGACTTCGCTCAATGCGGTGCCTTTGGCCAGATCGAACGAGAGGGTGACAGACGGGAGCTGGCCGAGATGCTGGACGGTGAGAGGGCCGACCTGCGATTTGAACTTCGCCACGACGCTCATCGGGACGAGCACTCCCTGCGCGGAGCGGAGATAGAGGCGGGAGAGATCCACCGCTTCGCGCTGGAATTTTTCATCCGCCTCAATGATGACGCGGTATTGGTTGTTGGGCGTGAAGATGGTCGAGATCTGCCGCGAGCCATAAGCGGTGCCGAGAACCTGCTCGATCTTCGCGGCGCTGATTCCCAGCGAGGACGCCTTGTCCCGGTTGATGTCCACCAGCACCTGAGGGCTCGACACCTGCAGATCGGACGTCACATCGAGGATGCCGGGAATCCGGCCCAGCTTCTTCTCGAAGGCCGGCGCGGCCGAGTAGAGCGCCTCGAGATCGGGCGAGAAAAGGGTGAACTGATAAAGGCTCTTCGTCGTCGTGCCACCGATGCGGATCGCGGGCGGATTTTGCGGGAACACCCGCAGACCGGGGATGACCGAGAGATCCTTGCGGAGCTGGCGCACGATTTCATCGGCCGGTGGACGTTCCGCGCGGGGCTTGAGCGTGATGATGAGGCGTCCGGTGTTGCGGAGGTTCACGCCGCCGGAGCTGCCGACGCGCGACATGTAGTCCTGCACATGGGGATTCGCCCCGACGATCGCGGCCGCCCGCTGCTGGAGCTCGATCATGCGGTCAAAAGCCACTCCCTGCTCGGCCTCGGTGGCGACGATGATGCGCCCTGTATCTTCGCCGGGCAGGAAACCCTTCTTCGTCGTGTCAAACATCCACACCGTGGCCGCGGCCATAACCAGCGCAAGGAACGAAACAATCAGATGATGCCGCATCGCCCACCCGAGAGTCGAACCATATCCCGAAAGCACGCTCTGGAAAAGTTTTTCCGTGCCGCGGAAAATCCGCCCGTGCGCCTTCACGGGCCGGAGAAACCGGCTGCAAAGCATCGGGGTCAACGAAAGCGAAACCACCCCGGAAATCAGGATGGCGACAGCGATCGTGACCGCGAATTCATTGAGCAGACGCCCGAGAATCCCTCCCATGAAAAGCACGGGAAGGAAGACCGCCGCGAGCGAGATCGTCATCGAAAGGATCGTGAAGCTGATTTCCCGTCCGCCCGCGATCGCCGCGTCCATCGGGCTCTCGCCGTGCTCGGTGTGGCGCACGATATTTTCCAGCACCACGATGGCATCGTCCACCACAAACCCGACGGCAAGCGTCAGCGCCATCAGGGAAAAGTTGTTCACGCTGAAGCCCAGGCAATACATCGCCCCGAACGTGCCGATGATCGAGAGGGGGATCGCGGCGGCCGGAATGAGGGTCGCGTGCAAATTCCGCAGGAAGAGAAAAATGACGAGCACGACGAGCGCGATTGCCAGCACGAGCGTGAGCTGGACGTCGTGCAGGGATTCCCGGATCGACACCGAGCGGTCGTAAAGGACGCCCAGGCTCACTCCTCCCGGAAGCTGCGCGCGGAACGTCGGCAGAAGTTTCTGAATCGCATCAATGACCTCGACCGTGTTGGCGCCCGGCTGGCGCTGGATCGCCAGGACAATACCCCGCCTGCCGTTGAACCAGCCGAGGTTCTTGTCGTCCTCAACGCTGTTGAGGACGCGGGCGATTTGCCGGAGGCGGACCGGCGCGCCGTTCCGATAGGCGACGATGAGCTCGCGGTATTCCTCCGCGCGGGAAAGTTGTCCGGTGGATTTGATCGTGCGCGACTTCGAGCCTCTGTCCAACTCACCGGTCGCCTGATTGGAGTTGGCATCGCGGATCGAGTTTTCCAGCTCGTCGAGCCCGATCCCGCGCACCGCGAGCTCGCGGGGATCCACCCGCACCCGCACGGCGAACTTCTGCGCGCCGTAGATGTCCACCTGCGCGACCCCCTCGACAGTGGACAGGCGCTGGGCGATCAGCGTCTCCGCATATTCGTTCACCCGGCTGAGCGGAAGAGAATCCGAAGAGGCCGCGAGCAGAAGGATCGGCTGCTCGGCCGGATTCACTTTCCGGAAGGAAGGCGGCACAGGCATGTCGGACGGCAGGTCCCGCTGCGCCTGCGAGATCGCGGCCTGCACATCCTGCGCGGCCGCGTCAATATTGCGCGAGAGAGCGAACTGGATCGTGATGCTGGTGGAACCCAGCGAGCTGGTCGAGGAAATCGAATCAATCCCCGCCACCGCAGAAAACTGCTTTTCGAGCGGCATGGCGACCGAGGCGGCCATCGTCTCGGGATTCGCGCCGGGCAATTGCGCCGAGACGTTGATCGTCGGAAAATCCACGTTCGGCAGATCGCTGACCGGAAGTTTTTTGTAAGCCAGAAGACCGGAAGCCAGGATCGCGACCATGACCAGCGTGGTCATGATGGGACGGCGGACAAACGGATCCGAGAGACTCACTGCCGGCGGTCTCCCTGCTGCGGCGACGGCCCGGTGCGAGGCGGCTTGTCCTCGACCTTGCCGCCGGGAGCGATGCGAAGCTGTCCGCTGACAACAACCGTCTCTCCCGCCTCCAGACCCGACCGGATCACGGAAAGCGGTCCGTATGTCCGTCCGACCTCCACCGGGCGCAGGTTTGCCACGCCACCGGCCACGACAAATACCTGCGCGCCGTTCTGCCCTTCGATCACCGCCGCCGACGGCACCACCAGAGCGTCCTTTTCCTCGCCGAGTGTGAGCTTCACATCAACAAAACGTCCGGGCCAGAGGGACTCGTCTTCATTCGGAAATTGCGCCTTCATGTTCACCATGGCGGACGTCCGGTCCACCGTGTTGTCAATGAAGGAGAGAACCCCGGTGCCCAGCGGCTTTCCGGTTTCGGCATCAATCGCTTCGACGGCAAGCGACCCGCCTTCCATGCGCGAGCGCACATCGGCCAGATCATTCTCCGGCACCGAAAAAGAAACGTAGATCGGCTTCATCTGGTTCACCACGGCGAGGACTTCCGAATTCGCCTGCACGATATTCCCCCGCTTCACCAGTGCCGCGCCGGCCCGTCCGTCAATCGGCGAGTGCACCGTTGCCCATTCGGTGGCAAGCCGCGCTTCTTCGACATCCGCCTGCCGCGCGTCGAGCTGGGCCTTCTGTGCCGTGGCCGTGGAGAGGAACTGGGAAAACTGTTCCTTCGAGGCGGCTCCCTTGTCGATCAGCGTGGTGTAACGCTTGGCTTGATCCAACGCATTCGACGCGCTGGATTGCGCCATGGCCAGGTTCGCCTCGGCCCGTTTCAAGACGACATCATAGGAGCTCGGATCAATGCGAAAAAGCACCTCGCCGGTCTTCACGAAGGCTCCGTCCTCAAAATCCACGCCGATGATTTCCCCGCCCACCTTCGGCTTGATCCGCACGCTGGACAGTGGCTCGACCGTTCCAATCGCAGCCTCCTCCAAAGGAATCGTGCGCACCGCAGCCACCGCGGTCTCCACGGGCACCGGCGGTGCCCCGGACGCCGCCTTTGATCCGGCCTCCTTGGGACATCCGCAGAGAAAAAAACCTGCGGCGGCGGCGGCGATCGGACGGCAAACCGCCAAAGCTCGCGGCACACCGGACCAAGAAACAATCGAGCCGCGGAGAAAATAGTTCACCTGTTGATTGTCTGCCCGCCAGGCATGAGCTGTCAATTCCGGCCGCAGCTCTTAGGAATTCTCGATCTGCCACGGACTTTTCTCATGCGACCGAGCCATGGCGCGCACATCATTCGCGTTCCTTTTCCCGGGCGGCGGTCAGAAAGGGGATGGCGATCGGCACGCGGATCGCTTTCCCCGAGCGGGAGACCAACTCGACGCCATTTCCCCGGGCGCGGATTTCGCGGACTTCGTCGAATCGCTTGGGAATCGGGGCCACGGCCATGATTGAGTTGACGGTGAGCGGACGCCCGGGATCGAGTGACATGCTCGTCGGGATCCCGGCGCGGCTGAGTGCGTTTGGCCGGACCGATTCCGCAAGGCCGAGATGGAAAAATGAGGTGACATCCTCGATCCCGATCACGCGCCGGTGGCGTCCATTCCACGGGCTGTAATGGCGGCCGCCGTTGGACATCCAAAAGATCGTCGAGCGCAGGACGCGAGGGTCTTTCAGGGAAAACCAAACCCATCCTTCCTCTTCGACGACGGCGGCCGTCCAGGCAAACGGCAGCGTGTCGTCGGCGACCAACATCACCAGATCCTCAAACCCCTCGCGGGACGGATAGACCGAGAGGTCGGCGTGCCCGCCATCGGACTTCGGAACTTTTTTCAGCGTGGAAAATTCCGCGCCGGGCTTCAGGCACGAATACCCGCCTTGCGCCGGATTTTCAAAAGCGCCGGGAAAAACCTGTCCCCGCACAAACCGGCTGGTGCTGATGCGGGCGCTTCCCTGCTCCGGCAGATGAAGCATCGCGTGGTAGCCGAGCGGCATCCGCCCGGACATCCCGGACACCACATGCCGCTGATAAATTGCCGGATGCCCTTCGACCAGGGAAACAAACTTGTCCACCCGCCCGCGACGCACGCGGGGCTTCAGGGAAAAGTGCATCGCCAACGGGTCCGCATCCGCCTCGGTTTTCCACTTCCGGTTGGCCGTCTCTCCATGGACCGGATGCTTCTCTCCTCCGTGCTCCGTTTCATTCCCCCCGAACGGCATGCAGAAGAAGTCCCCGCGAAGCACCCTGATGATTTCCGGCGTCGAACGGTCGGGCGGCTCACCGGCCCAGGGGGCGGCGGAAAGCGGAGAGACCCACCGATCACCGACGAGAAATTCCGCCGGCCAGAGGTGTCCGCCGGAGGTTGTTACCCCCGCTTCCACCGAACGGGTTTTGATCACACGAGTCTCCTGTCCGAGGATGGACGTTTTCTTCATAAAAATGCCTTTCACTTTTTCTTCCACTTGATGCTGCAGCCGATCGAAGGGAATTGGACGGCCGGCGGTGGCGCGCCCGCGAGGAGATCGTGGATCGCCCGGCGGAGATCGCTTCCGGTCACCGGCTTTCCGTTCCCCGGCGAGCTGTCGTCCAGCCTCCCGCGATAAAAAAGCCCGCCGCAGGAATCGTAGAGGAAAAGATCGGGCGTGCAGACCGCGCCAAACGCCCGCGCGACGTCCTGGGTTTCATCGTGGAGCACCGGAAACGGCAGCCCCATCTCGCGGAGTTTGTCCGGCGCGTCGTCGGGATAGGCCACGGCATCGTTCGAGCAGATCCCGATCGTCCGCAGCCCGACGGCGGAAAATTCGGCCGCCACCCGCGCGAGCTCGTCACGCATGTGGACGACATACGGGCAATGCCGGCAGATGAAGGCGACAAGAAGCCCGGAGGCCCCCGCGAAGGACGCCGGAAAATACTCGCGTCCGTCCATCACATCGCGCAGCAGGAAACCGGGAAGCGAAGTTCCCAACGGAGTTGATGCAGAATCAGTCATGCCGGAATTATTGAATTGCTGTCAGCAGTTCTTTTCTTGAGACACCCAAAGAAAACAGTGAGCGGAACATGAGGTCGAGAGAAACGGAGGCGTCCCCCGCCTCCATCTTTGCAAGCCGGGACTGGCTGGTGTGCAATTTTGCGGCGGCAACCTGCTGGGTCAAATTCCTCGCATGGCGCGTGGCCTTCAGCAACCGGCTCGCCGCGAGACGGGTTTCGATAAACTCCATGTCCGCGTCGGACAACTGGAGGAAATTCTGAACGGATCCCTCAACCCAGCCGGATTCCGAGGGCGCTTTCTTTTTAATGTTTTTTTGCTTGTTCATATCTTTTCAGCTTCTGTGCTCATGGGCGGCGTTTTTACTTCTCCGGCCAGCCATCGCAAAGGTTTGCACACACGGAAAGAAATATGTCAGATCGGGCATGGGCGCAAGAAAAAAATGCCAATGGAAATTCTTTGAATTTCTCAATGCCACGGGAACAGAAACGGGATGTAATCGTCGTCATACGTCGCCATGTGACGTTCAATCTTCGCGGACTGGTAACGCAACATCGTCTCGCGGTTGGTTCCGAAATCCTTGCGTCAACGCCACCTGTGTTTTGTGTAAAAGTTTTGTAAAAACTTCAGTTTCTCCGGTCCTTGGGGCCGAAACCGATAGAGATCGCAACTCGATATTATCCCGTCGGCTTGCATTCATGCTCATGAGAATTTTTAAAATTCCCCTTGTCAAGCAAAAAGCTAGCACGTTATAGTCCTGCTGCAAGCACGCAAAGAACGCATTCGCTCAAATTCCGCCAGCGCACGCTCCTGGAAGCAACCACCCGGCGACTGCGGAATACCCGAGCAACCAACACAAACTATTGATCATGCAACTCCAAGGAAAACCTGATTTTGACAAGGCCCTGCAACGCGTCGAGGCGTGGTTCAGCCACGCCATGCTCGACCGTCCGCCGGTGCGGTTCTCGGAACACAACGCCGATTTCAACGCCTCTCATACGCTGGCCGGGCGGAGCTGGCCGGACCTGCGGGCGCGGTGGTTCGACGCGGAGTTCCAAGTCGATTACTTCCTGGAATCCATCCGGGGCCGGACGTTTCACGGGGAAACCTTCCCGGTCTTCTCGCCCAATCTCGGCCCGAATGTCTATGCGGCCTTTCACGGCGCGAAACTCGAATACGGCGAAGTGACCTCGTGGGTCGAGCATTGCGTCCATGGCAGGGAGGATTTTGCCCGCCTGCAGTTCAGCCGGGACAATGAATATTTCCAGGGCATCGAGGAACTCACGCGCGTTGCGCTGGAAAAATGCGCTGGCAAATTCCTGGTCGGCTACACCGATCTGCATGGCAGCCTCGATTGCGTGGCCGACTGGCGCGACCCGCAGGAGCTTTGCTTTGACATTATTGACGATCCGGAAGGCGTCCACGAAATGCTCCGGATCGCCAACGAGAATTTCCTGCCGACCTACGATTACTTCGATGAGGTGCTCAAGGCGCACGGGCAGCTGTCGGTGGCCTGGATGGGGATCCCTTCGCGCGGGAAGATGCACATCCCGAGCTGCGATTTCACGTCAATGGTCTCAAACGAGGTCTTCGACGAGTTCTTCCTGCCCCCGCTGCTGGCCGAAGTCCGCCATATGACCGACAATGTCTTTCACCTCGACGGCAAAGGCCTGCTCCGGCATCTCGACCGGATTCTTGAGATTCCGGAGATTCAAGCCATCCAATGGGTCCAGGGGGTTGGCGACGATCTTCCGATCATGCAATGGCTGCCGGTCATCAAAAAGATCCAGGCAGCGGGCAAGGGAGTGATCGTGGACCTGCACCCCAGCGAGCTCGAACCATTCATCGCGGAAACGAGGCCCGAGGGAATTTACCTCTGCATCGCCGCGGAGGAGAACCTCCAGCCCGAAATTCTCAAGCGCATTGAGAAATGGTGAGCCAAATGAAGGGGACTGCCCTGCCTGTCTATCACCATTCGGGAAGCTATTCGGGCGCTGAGTCCGCTGTTTTCGATTTTTCTATCCCATGTGCGTTGGCCTGTAAAAGGAGCCTCTCGGCAAAAGCGAGGAGGACAGGATTGGCATCATCGGGATCGTAGTCTTCATCCGTTCCGTCGGCAGAACCATTCGGACGGTCGTTGCCCCTGGCCATGCCGATGAGATCGGGAGCGGAAGAGAGGGGGTCTGCGGAGGCACGTTTCGGCTGGCTCTGCCTCTGCTCGAGGAACCACTTCAAAACCTCCGGTTTTGCCCAGACGCCGTCCAATTGAACCTGCTCATTTTGGTCATATTCCGTGTATTGGGTCATCGTCGAACCGGCCGCCTTGAGCGCCTCGTTCATCTTCCGCGCGTCGGCAACCGGTGCGGTCGTGTCGTGCGCCCCATGGAACGCCCATACTGGCAGATCCTTCAGCGCCGCAGCAAGCGACGGCGAGCCGGTGCCGCCGACCGGCAGCACTCCCGCGAAGAGCTCCGGGTGACGAGCAGCCAAATCCCAGGAGGCTGTCCCCCCTTTCCCCTGCCCGGTGACAAACACGCGTCGAGGGTCAATGGGGTAGTCCTTGGCCGCCTTCGCAATCAGGGCGGCCAGCCTTTTCTGTTCGGCGCTTTCATTGCCCCCCTGCCCTGGCTGCGGAGCCTTCACCGACAGCAGGAATAGAGAGTGCTTGTCCTGGACCGTAAGCCGCTGAAGCTCGTCGTAAGCCGGGTTGCCCTCGGCCTCCAGGCAAACGACCAGAGGAAATCTTGCCCCGCGCTTGTAAGTCGGCTCCAAGACCTCGTACGACTGGCCTTCAAATTCCCCCTTGATGGCACCGTGATAATCCGGATTGGCCAGCGGGAGCACCGCTCCGGTTTCTTTGTTATTCTCGTCAATCAGCTTGTCGAGCTTGGCCACCAGATCCGGACGGCTGCGGCTGTAATTGAGCGTCTCGCCCGGATCGTCCTTCAAGTTGTACAGCTCGTAACTGTTGGTCCGTCCGGGTCCGTCAAAGTAGCGGCGGAAAAGCTTCCACCCCTCCATCTCGACGGTGGATACCGGGGCTTGCCCATTCCAGCCGTATTGCGGCATGTAGCTGAAAATCGGCTTTTCCTCCATGGGCTTGCCAGCCAGAGCCGGGGCGACGCTGCGTCCGTCAAACTTCGGCAAACCTTTCAGCCCGCAGATTTCGGACAAGGTCGGGAGGATATCACGGGTATTGACGGGCAGATCGCATTGGGTCCCCGGCTTGGTTATTCCCGGCCAGATCACGAACCCCGGCACCCGCACGCCACCCTCATAAACATCGCCCTTGCCCCCGCGCAACGGCGAGTTGTCGGTGATCTGGGGCGTCCCGTAGTTGACTCCGCCATTGTCGGAATAGAACACCAACACGGTCTTCTCCGCCAGGCCCGCTTCCTCGACGGCCTTCCAGATTTTGCCGAAAGCGGCGTCGGTGCTCTTGATCATGGCGGCATACACCGGGTTGTTTTGTCCGGTCTGCGGTGCCCGCGCCTTAAAATAATCGACGATTTCCTGCCGGGCCTGGATCGGCACATGCACCCCGTAGCTCCAAAAGTTCATGTAAAACGGATGTCCTTTGTTTTCCTGAATAAACTTGATCGCGTGATCGGCGAGGCAGTCATCAATGTTGCGGCCCTTGTTCTGCGGCACATTCTCTCCCTCCCACAGGGGCCAGGGTCCCAAATGCCCTCCCAGCGGGCCGGGCGAATTCACATGCGGCACATCCAGATCGAACCCATGTTCGAGCGGAGAATATGGCACCGGTCCAACATGCCACTTGCCGAAATGAGCAGTGCGGTAACCATTAGCTTTAAAGATCTTGGCAACCGATGGGAATTCCGTCGAGAGGCGCGAGGTGCTCACCACCATCATCGCCCGCTGATTGGGCGGAGCGGCCTTCATGCCACCGGGAAGTGCGCGCCAATTAGTTTTAATCTCCTCCTGTGTGTAGATGCGGGGCTGAACAAAAGGTTTGAGCACCTCCAGAGGATCCCCTCCTCTCGGGGATGTCATGCCGGTGCGGGCCGGGTCCAGCCCGGTCAGGAGGCTCGCGCGTGACGGCGAGCAGATGCACGACGCGTACGCCCGGGTGAACACCACCGCCTGCTTCGAGAGCCGGTCAATGTTTGGCGACTCAAAGAACTTGCTGCCTGTAAAACCAAGATCGTTCCAACCGAGGTCATCCATCAGGAAGAAGATGACGTTGGGCTTCTCGACTGGGGCGCCGCTTGCCCCTGCTGTCAACCATGGCAGCAGGGCTGCAGCCAAGACAATGCATAAGGAGTTCTTTTTCAGACGTGATTTTTTCATGAGTGGGTCCGAGTTCTGGATCGGTATCCGAGTTCTGGATCGGTATAGGAGTAAAACAACTCAGATTTATAAAAGTTGCACGCTTTCGCAAGAAAAACTGTTTTTATTTCACTGCCTCAAACAACACGGGGCCAAGGAAAATCAGCCATTCGGTTTTGTGTGCCCATGAACCGGGCGTCAATGCGGGTATAGGAGCAGCAGCCGGATGTGCATGCCGTCCACGTGTCGCCGGTCGGTCAAAGTGCACCACTCGCGGTCGGAATAGAAGGCTTCAAAGT
>JBAXTX010000072.1:0-13381 GCA_037129975.1 Verrucomicrobiia bacterium
TTTTCCCTCTCAATCCCTCTGCCCTGCTTGTCTGCCCCCTGCCGGACAGGCCCTTAATAGCGGGTGGTTTGTGTTTCAACGGTGGTTGAACGGGGATGTCTTACCGTGGTTTGCTCGGTCGTTCTGGTCACGTAAGGGGCGGACGTTTTTTGCGTTTTCACGCTGATGCAACTGGACAGGACAAACGGTCCTGCGAGCGCCGCCAAACAGATGATTATTATTTTCATACGCTGTGACTTTATGCGCGAAACAAACTCTTCGCCATGGGGTGAATCCCTACCGCGCAATCTGGGGTGAATGCCCTATAGACTGCGCGCTGTTCCTTATTTATAGATTTCCGAAGAATATGAACAAACATACCCAAGCAATCAGTAATCCCCACAAATTAAACCTTGAGGAATAAAGCGCATGAAAACAGATCCATTGAAGCAAGGGGCTTTGACAGATAATTCCACCGGCATCGACTCCGTGACAGGAGGCCTGGTGATGAATCGCGCGATCGAGCTGGCTCTCATCAACGGCCGATCAGCGATTGAGCTGTCGAAAACCGATTGGGAGCAGGCCAAGCGGGAAATGACAGAGGAGTCGGACTAAATCACACCGAAGAAGCCTGCCTGACCGCTTGCTTGGCAGCGGGAACAAGAGGCGGGGCCACGCTCAAGTTGCGCAAACCGAGCTTCAGAAGAATGGGAATGGAGTTCAAATCCGCGGCAAGTTCGCCGCAGACGGTCACCGGGATTTCCCCGGCCTCTTCGAGAACAATGCGCACAAGGCGCAGGACGGCCGGATGATTTTCCAAATAATAGTCGTTCACCAGCGGGTTTTCCCGGCCTGCGGCCATCGTGAACTGGGTGAGATCGTTCGTTCCAATGCTCAGAAAATCCGCATGCTGGATGATCTCGCCAACACACAGGGCGGCCGCGGGCGTTTCGATCATTGCCCCGAGCGGCGGAATCTTTTCAATTCCCGCCTCATCGGCAATTTCGCGCAATCGCCGCCGAACCTGCGCCACATCTTCGGCCAGGGTGACCATGGGAACAAGGATGTGAACATTCTGCTCGCGGGCAATTTCCAGAAGGGCCTTGAGCTGGGAGTCCAGCAGATCGGGATATTTGAGCAGCAGGCGCACCCCTCGACGGCCAAGAAAAGGATCGTCCTCGCTCGGGAACTGAACAAATGGCACGGGTTTGTCCGCGCCCAAATCCAGCAGGCGCACGGTGATCCGTTTTCCACGAAGCGGCAGGAGAACTTTCTTCAACTCCGCCAGCAATTCCGCCACCGAGGGCGGGGTTTTGCGCGCGAGATAGAATTGTTCGATCCGATACAGCCCCACTCCATCGGCTCCATTCTCCGCCGCAGCGACAACGTCCTCGCCACAGCCAACATTGGCCATCACGGTGACCTCCTGCCCGTCGCTCGTGCGGACCGGCTCAAGGGACAAGCGTCTCGACTGGAGGGTCGCCGTATCCGCCATCCGGATGCTTTCCTCGTATTGCAGCCGCGTGGCCGCGTCCGGGCTGAGAATCACCTCGCCGCCAATCGCATCGACAACTACCTCCTGGGCATCCGCGATTCTCTCCGTCGCGTTCGGGATCTGGGCGACCGTCGGTATGCCGAGCGCACGGGCCAACAACGCCGCGTGAGAGCCCGGACCGCCGAATTCCAGAATAATTCCCAGCACCGCGCGCCGTGGAAGGGCCACCGTATCGGAAGGAAACAGCCGGCGCGCCACCAGCACGCGTCCGGGCGGCATCTTTTCCAGCGCCGTCGTTTTGACCCCCGCGATTTCCCGCAGCAGGCGGCCCTGCAGGTCAACGAGATCGTCCGCGCGTTCCTGGAGGATCCCCTCGCCCGTTGCCCGGAACTTCTCTTCCCAACGAAGAAACACCCGTGCGAGCGCCTGGGAGGCATCGATCAACGTCCCTTCCACTTCATCACGGATTTCCCGGCGCAACGATGGGTCTTGAAGCATCTCTTCGTGCGCGTCAAAAATCGCGGCCAGCTTGGGGCCGGTTTGGGCTTCGATGCGCTGTGCGGATATCTTCAGGTCACCACGCACGATTTTCACCGCCCGCTCGATGTCGCTCAGCTCCTCTTCGATTTGATGGCGTTTGATTGTCCGCGGAGGAGACAACTCATCGGGACGATCATGATACACAAACGCCGGCCCGATGACCAGGCCCGGCGAGGTCACCCGTCCCGCAATTCTCAAGTTCTGCTGATCATTCATTTTTCCATAACATAAATGCCGGGCCGGGACCTTCCTATGGGGCGAATACCCCATGTCTTTCCCATGAATTGACGTGTAGTGTCCTGCAAGACCTGTCAGACAACCCGTGCGATGATGAGTTTACCCGAATGAAAAGAACACCGAAACCATGCATCGCTTCTCGGCCGGCTGCCGACCCCGTCGCCCAGCACGCCGCCAAGGCCACACTGCGGGGACTCATCGCCGAAGCTCAACGCACCAAAGCCCTCCTGAAGACGGGGGCTTTGCAAAACGCGATCCTCAACAGCGCCAATTTTTCCAGCATCGCGACCGATGAAAAGGGCGTGATCCAGCTCTTCAATGTCGGTGCCGAACGCATGTTGGGCTACACAGCCGAAGACGTCCTGAACAAGATCACTCCCGCGGAGATTTCCGATCCGCAGGAACTGGTCGCGCGCGCCGCAGCCTTGAGCTTGGAACTGGGCGCCTCCATCGCGCCGGGCTTCGAGGCACTGGTGTTCAAGGCCTCGCGCGGCATCGAGGACATCTACGAGCTGACCTACATCCGCAAGGATGGCAGCCGCTTCCCTGCGGTTGTTTCGGTCACGGCGCTGCGCGACGCTCAAAATGACATCATCGGCTACCTGCTGATCGGCACGGACAATACCGCGCGCAAGCAGGTTGAAGCCGAGCGGCGGCATTTGCTCGATATTCAGAAGGAGACGAACAGGCAACTGAAGCAGGCCAACGTCACCCTGCAGGTCAGCGAGGAAAAGTTTGCCGTGACGCTCAACTCGATCGGCGATGCCGTGATCGCCACCGATGCCGAAGCACGGGTGACTCTCCTGAATCCCCTTGCCGAAAAGCTCACCGGTTGGACGCAGGAGGAAGCCGCCGGCCGGCCGGTGGACGAGATTTTTCACATCATCAACAAAGAAACCCGCCTGCCTGCCACCATCCCGGTCATGGAAACATTGGCGCAGGGCACGATCAAGGGTCTCGCCAACCACACCGTATTGATTGCACGGGATGGGAGCGAGTGCGATGTCGCCGACAGTTGCGCGCCGATCCGCGACCGCGAGGCCCGGGTGATCGGAGCCGTGCTGGTGTTCCGCGATGTCACCGGGGAATATGCCGTGCAGCAGGCCTTGCGCGACCAGCAGTTTTACACGCGTTCGCTGATCGAATCGAACATTGACGCGATCATGACCACGGATCCCGCCGGCAGCATCACTGACGTGAACAAGCAGATGGAAGCACTGACCGGCCGCTCGCGCGAGGAACTCATCGGAGCCCCCTTCAAGAATTACTTCACCGATCCGGCGCGGGCCTCGGCGAGCATCAAGAAGGTGCTCAGCGAGGGCAAGGTTACCAACTATGAACTGACGGCGCGCGCCAAGGACGGCAAGGAAACCGTGGTGTCCTACAACGCCACCAACTTTTATAATCGCGACGGCATCCTGCAGGGAGTCTTCGCGGCAGCTCGCGACATCACGGAGCGCAAACGCTGGGATCAGGTCCTCCAGGAGAACACGGTCGAGCTCGAAAAAGCCAAAGCGATCGCGGAAAAGGCCAACCTCGCGAAATCGGACTTCCTTTCCAGCATGAGCCATGAGCTGCGCTCTCCGCTCAATGCGATCCTCGGCTTTGCCCAGCTCATGGAGTCGGGTTCCCCGGTGCCCACGGCCACCCAGAAGGGAAGCCTCGACCAGATCCTGCACGCGGGCTGGTATCTGCTGGAGTTGATCAACGAGATCCTTGATCTCGCCGTGATCGAGTCCGGGCGCCTGTCGATTTCGCTGGAGCCCGTCCTGCTGCCCGACATCATGATCGAATGTCAGACCATGATCGAGCCGCTGGCGCAGAAGCGTGGCATCAGCATGACGTTTCCGCACTTCGAGAAACCCTGCTACATCAAGGGCGACCGCACGCGCTTGAAACAGGTGCTCGTCAATCTGCTTTCCAACGCCATCAAATACAACCAACCCGGGGGAGCGGTCGTCGTGGATTGCGTGTTGAGCACTCCCGGTCGTGTTCGCATCAGTGTCACTGACACCGGCGCGGGACTGCCTCCTGAAAAGCTTGTGCAGTTGTTCCAGCCCTTCAACCGGCTCGGCCAGGAAGCCGGGGGAGAAGAAGGCACGGGCATCGGCCTTGTCGTCAGCAAGCGGCTGGTGGAGCTCATGCAGGGCTTGATTGGCGCGGAAAGCATCGTTGGGACGGGCAGCGTATTCTGGATTGAACTGATTTCCGACGGGGATCCCCATACCAAATTTATCAAAGATGCCTGCGCCACGGTTGTCGAAGTCCCGGTCCCGGCAGGCTCGCGCCCCCGCCTCATGCTCTATGTCGAGGATAATCTCGCCAACCTGCAGCTCATTGAGCAACTGATCGCGCGCCGCCCGGATATGCGCCTGCTGACCGCACAAAATGGCAAAGACGGCATCATGCTCGCCCGCGGCTACTTCCCGGACGTCATCCTGATGGACATCAATCTGCCCGGTATCAACGGCATCGAAACCATGAAAATCCTCCGCATGGATCCGGCCACGGCGCACATTCCCATCGTCGCCCTCAGCGCCAACGCCCTGCCGCGGGACATAGAAAAAGGGCTTGAAGCCGGATTCTTCCGCTATCTCACAAAACCCATCAAGATGAATGAGTTCCTTGAGACCCTCAACGAGGTTCTCCTTTTCGCGGAGAGCGGTGCGGGCACGAAAGCATAAAACGGAATCTGTCCGACCCCGACCTGTCTCAACGTCATTCCGGTCTGACTTCGAGGAGATTGCTCACATTCTCCGGGCGGCCTGCTTGGAGGGCAATCTCTCCGATTCTTTGTTTGCCCGCCGCGCTGTTCACGCGGCCGCGCAGAGTGGTTTGCGCGTTGATGGTGACGACCTCGATGTTTTTAGCGTTCATCGAGAGACTGTGGTCGGCTTGGATGGCCCGTTTGATGCGGGCGGTTTTTTGTTCGTCCCTGAAGTTTTCTCCCTGATCCATCGCAACAGACGATCTGACAATGCCTTCTTGGGCGTTCTGTTTGGAATGCAGGCCCTTGTCCGCTTTCACCTCCCTGTTGACATAGTTCTCCTGCTGGAGCGAGGTGCGGCCGGCATTGAGCCACTGGAATTTCGGGGTGCCTGCGAGTTCGACGGGGGTGGCGTCCAGCACGAGGCCGTCTTTCGCGGCATTGAAACGAAGCGCCCGGGCTTGGATCACGCTTCGGGGGCTGGCCGATGCGTTCGTCACCACGACGACATGGGTGACTCGTCCCTTGCGAAGATCCATGAGCAGGCTTCCCACCCTGCCAACATATTCGCCGTTCTCGCTCATGATCTGGAGCCCGATAATGCGATTGGTTCTCTGAACATACCCCATTTCCAAAATCTCCGCGTCTTTTCTCACGACCTGGCCCGGAAGATAGAACCAGGGCTCCCATCCAAAATAGCGGATGGCCTTGGCGACGCGCTCCGGCTTCGAACTCGCTTGAAGATCCGACATGTCAAACTTCGGTGCCGCCTGGAATTTTGCTTTGGAGACATCGAGCCGGAGAACGCGGTTGTTATAATCGGGAGTGAGCGCACGGGACGGCACAGCCGTTGTCTTGCTGCCCAGGCCCAGAAATCCACCGCCTGTCCTCACAATTACCTCCACAAGGCGTCCATTGTGCAAATCGACGGTGATGGCCTCGACCTTCCCGAGCTTTTCGTCCTGCGGGTTTCTCACCTGCGCGCCGATGAACTCCAAAAAGGTCGCCGGGGCCCGGTATTGCAATTCGTGAACATTCGGTTCTTCCCGCGCCTGCAGGCAGCAGCACGAAGCCACGATAAATGCCGCGATAAGTGGAGATTTTATTTTCATAATATTTCGTTGTCTTTTTAAAAGCTAGGTCCCTCGTCTTATGCGTGCAATAGGGTGTTACCCCCACCTCAATCATTACGATCCCCCGGACTGCGTGGCTGATCGGGTGAATTTAGAAGCGGCATCTTGCCGCTTGCCGGAAAGCTTTAGGCGGCAAGATGCCGCTTCTACGATTTGAGATCGGAATGATTGGGGTGCCCCAGGCAGGCTTCTCCCGCATATCAGAGGGCGCTGCGTTCCCCGGCAGTCCAATGGCCCCGCCCGGCCATGCAGGTTTGGGGTAAAGACCCCATAGCGTGTCGGAGGATTAATCTTTTAAATGATTCATGTGTCCATGAACAATTCATCACCATTTTTCAAAACGCGCAAACAGCTCCAACAGGAGCTTGCGGAGGCAATGGCCAGGCCTTCGAATCTGTGGCCCCCGTTCGTTCGGCTCTCTGATGCCAATAGCGATCCCGCTGCGGGCAAAATCGGGATCGCGCAGAAGGTCGCCCGCGGGGACGGCGGCTAACGGAGACGAAATGATTGCAAAACTGGGCGCATTCTCCATCGGTCTCCTTCAAGAACTGAGCAGCCTTGTTGGGGTGGTCAGGGAAACAGCCGTCGAAATCGTGGAGCGCGTTGCCTCCCGTCGCGCCCCTTTTTCCATGGATCAACTGGTTTATCAGTGTCATCGCGTGGGCGTGGGCTCCGTTCCGATGGTCGTTCTTCTTTCGGTGTTTGTGGGGCTCACCATGGCGTTGCTGACAGGCTATCAGCTCCAGATCTTTGGGATTGTGACACTGGTTCCGGCGGTCGTATCGGTTTCCTTCACCCGTGAGATGGGTCCGCTTTTTACCGGCATTGTGCTGGCCTCACGCATCGGGGCCGGCTACACCGCCGAACTGGGAGCCATGACCGCCGGCGGAGAAGTGGATGCGATCGAAGGGATGGGGATCGGCGCGCATCGCTACCTGATCGCCCCACGGCTTTTCGCGATTCTTTTCCTGACCCCCTGTCTGGCGGTTGTTTCGATTGTTTCAGGAATTGCCGGCGGGGCGTTTATTTCGAGTCTGGTGCTCCATATCAGCTATGGCTTCTTTCTGGATCAGGTGATGACCTATCTGCTGGCGAAGGATATTTTGGCGGGAATCGTCAAAAGCTTTTTGTTCGGCGGCATCATTGGAATCATCGCCTGTTACAAGGGGCTTTCGGTTCGCGGCGGCGCCGTCGGCGTGGGCAGCGCGACGACTTCCAGCGTGGTGACCGCAACCAGCGCGGTGATTGCCTGCGACTCGCTGTGCAATATTTTCATGGTCCTTTTTTTCCCATGAGCCGGAAAGCAAACAACGTGGTCGGGATGAGTGGCGTGAAATTGAGTTTCGCGGGGAAGGTCATTCTGGATTCCGTGGATTTTTCTCTCCCGGCACGGGAGGTTCTGGTCATCATGGGGTTCAGCGGCAGCGGCAAGAGCACGTTGCTGGCCATTTTGATGGGGCTGCTGAAGCCGGATGCAGGCTCTGTGCTTTTCGGGAAGGAGGAGCTGACCAGGCTTTCCCGGCCCGAATTAAACGAGGCCCGGAAGCGCATCGGCATGGTCTATCAAAATGGGGCGTTGGTCAGCTCGATGAACGTTGGCGATAATATCGCGCTGCCGCTCAGGGAGCTTTCCGAGAAGAGCGCCGACGAAATCCATTCCGTTGTCGATCAAAAGCTCGATTTGGTGGGACTTTCGGACGCCAGGGACAAGCTTCCTTCCGAGCTGAGCGGCGGCATGCAAAAACGTGTCGGCCTCGCCCGCGCCCTCGCCTTGGAACCGCAATTGGTTCTTTTCGACGAGCCTTCCGCCGGCCTGGATCCGGTCAACAGAAAAATCATCGACGACCTCATTATCCACCTGCGGGACCAGCAGAAGGTCGCGTCGATAGTCGTCACCCACGAAATGGAAAGCGCGTTTGCCGTGGCGACACGCATGGCGTTTCTCCATGAAGGAAAAATGATCCTTGAGGGGACGCCGGACGAGTTCAAAAACTCTGATGATCCGACCGTCAGCAACTTTCTTTCGTCCTATTCCGCCCATTCACAAACCAAGAAGTAACCCATGCAAATTCACAGAAATGAAATCACGACCGGGATTCTGGTGTTGGCGACCTCCGCGTTCCTGCTGGCCATTCTGGTCATGGTCGGGATGCCGGGCGTGATTCGTCCGCTCAACACGTATCGAATCTACTATGACAACGCCAATGGGGTGCGCCCCGGCGCGCCGGTGTTTCTGGGAGGGCGAGAGATCGGCAAAGTCACGAGCCTCGATTCCCCGATCCCATTGGAGAAGCGTCCGGCCGGGCACCCGGATTACGAGGTTTCCATTGATGTCCAGGTGGCGAAGGAGGCGGCGGTCTATCACAAGGTGACCGTTCATCTGGCCCAGCAGGGGCTGATGGGACAACAGGCGATCGATTTTGTGCAGGGTGATGCCAGCAGCGGACTGGCGGAAAACCACTTCGAGTTTGTGGGGGAACGGGTGCCGGACATCGCCGAATCCATGAACGACCAGATGCAGCGCCTGACGGGACCGGGCTCCGATCTGTCTCTTGCCGTAAAAAACGCCAAGACCTTCATGGAGACGCTGAACAATTCCAAGATCCAGAAAGTGATCAGCAACGCCGAGGAGCTCACTGATACCCTCAAAAAGGAACCGTGGCGGCTTCTTTGGCCGAGCAAGCCCCTCACGGAAGTAAAGAAGCCGGCGGTGGATACGCGGAAGGAAAGTGCGCGGGCAAAACAGGATCGCCTCCACCGTGCCGCCGACCAAAATTCGCATGCGCGGTGAGGGGAGCAGCCCAAGGTAGGGCAACACCCCATTGCGGACACCCGCTTGTGCTCTATTGTTTTCCCATCAATGAAAGGACATATATGATAGGAACAATTCTGTTGGTTTTTCTGATTCTGATGCTGCTCGGCGCGCTGCCCACATGGCCGCACAGTCGGGGCTGGGGTTACTACCCAAGCGGCGGACTGGGCTTGGTGGTGGTGATTCTGCTTATCCTGCTTTTGCTCGGAAGGATTTAAATTCGAGTCAATGCACGGCGCGATTGCGTAAATGCTGGAGTCTCTGTTAATTATGGCGCGTGGCTGAAGTTGCTCCCGAAAAAAAGCCCCCGCATCTGGGGATTCTGCGGCGTCTTGCCCAGCTCTCGAAGGCATTTTTTATCACCGGGAACCGGCGCGAGACGCGG
Source organism: Verrucomicrobiia bacterium (assembly GCA_037129975.1). Lineage (GTDB taxonomy): Bacteria > Verrucomicrobiota > Verrucomicrobiia > Chthoniobacterales > Terrimicrobiaceae > QYQL01. The sequence continues at coordinate 9,289 of JBAXTX010000072.1, forward strand.
GTGCTGGTGGTTGCGATGCTCGGGCTTTGCATCGCGGTCGGCGTGGTGCAGGTGCTTGTGAGCTACGCGGCAAGAAATTTCATCACATCGCTTGTGCAGCGTGATGCCGTGGCGTTTTACCGCAATCTTTGGATCTACCTTGCCACCTTTGCCGTCGCGATTCCGATCGGGGTGTTTTATAGTTACACAGGCCAGCGGCTCTCGCTTTTGTGGCGGGAATGGATGACGCATCTGCTGGTGAAGCGCTATTTTTTGAATCGCGCCTACTACCGCCTGCAAAGCTCGGGACGGGTGGACAATCCGGATCAGCGTATCTCGGAAGATGTCAGATCCTTCACCACGGGCGTGCTCGGGTATCTGCTCACGCTGATCAATTCCATGGTGACTCTCTTCGCGTTTATGGGGGTGCTGTGGATGATTTCGTGGCAACTGCCCGTGGGGCTTCTATTTTACGCGACCGTGGGCACGGGCCTGTCCGTCCTGATCGGAAAGCGGTTGGTCGGGCTGCATTTCAATCAATACCAAAAGGAGGCCGATTTCCGGTATGCCCTGGTGCGTGTGCGCGACAACGCGGAGAGCATCGCATTTTTCCGGGGAGAAAAGCGCGAGCACCGCGACCTGCTGGCACGGTTCACCAAGGTCGTCACCAACACCATGTGGATCATCGGCTGGAACCGGACTCTCGGCTTCTTCACAAACAGCTACAACTATCTCGCGCTGGTCCTGCCAACGCTCATTGTCGCGCCGATGTATATGCGGGGCACCGTCGAGTTCGGCGTGGTGACCCAGGCGGAAAGCGCGTTCGCGCAGGTGCTCATGGCCCTGAGCGTCATCGTCCTGCAGTTTGACGGCCTGAGCACATTCGCGGCGGGCATCAAACGCCTCGGTGATTTGTGGGATGAACTCGATGATTACGATGCCGAGGACGCGCTGATGGAGACGGAGGGACAACAACTTGCGGTTGACGAGGACGCGCTCCGGCTCAAATTGACCGACCTCACCGTGCAGACGCCCGGCGCGGACAAGACCCTGACCAAGAAGCTGAACTTCACTCTCCCGCCCGGCAAGAGCGTGCTCATCATGGGGGCGAGCGGCACGGGGAAAAGCTCTCTGCTTCGAACCATCGCCGGCTTGTGGCAGAGCGGAGGCGGCAGCATCGAACGCCCGAAGCTCAACAGCTTGATTTTCCTGTCCCAGCGTCCCTACATGGTGCAGGGCAACCTGCGCTCCCAGCTCGTCTATCCGCAGAGCGAGGAAGGGGCCGACGACGATGTGATCCGGGCGGCCCTCAAAAAAGTCAACTTCACCGAGGTGCTGGATCGCGTGGACGGCGACTTCGACCGCAGCGTGGACTGGACAAACATCCTCTCGCTCGGCGAACAGCAGCGCGTGTCGTTCGCGCGGATTTTCCTGCGGAAACCCCTCCTGGCGTTTCTCGATGAGGCCACCAGTTCGCTCGACGAGGAGAATGAGCGGATCCTCTACCAGAGCCTGCGCGGGCTGGGAATCTCCTTCGTCAGCGTCGGCCACCGCAGCACGCTCAAGGAGTTCCACGACCACCTCATCCTCTTGAACAAGGATGGGACGGTCGAATTGTCGGAACTAGAGCACAGGGGCGATCAGTAGTAATAGCCTCTGTTCACCTGGCGCACGGGGGCATTGCGGTATTCATAGCGCCCGCCATAGTAGTAGCGCCCATTGTGATAGTATCTGTTATTATAGGGGCTTCCGCGATAATAATACGTCCCGTTTTCATAGCGCCCGCCATAGTAGTAGCGGCCACCATAATAATAGGAATCTCCAACGTAATTGGGAGGCAGGGTATTGTAAGTTCCGTAGCCGACGTTCACTGTGGGAAAAATGATTCCCAAAGGATTTCCCGGCACGACACAGGAAGTCATGCCGACTGCGACAAGGAGGCAAACGAGAGGTTTGGTGATTTTCATAACAAGGTTCCGGGTGTTTTCATTTCAGATTGGATTTTTATGATGAGAGTGGATTTGATCTGATGCCTGCCGCGATGCTTTCTGTCGTCCGCGCGGAAGTTCTTCTTCGTGAATCCCACGCTAGTCCTGCTTTTTTTCATCGGGTTTCTTCTTTCCGTTCTTGTCGGGGCTTGGCTTGTCGGGCGATGCCGCCGGAGCTTTAGTCTCCTGCTTGGCGGCCGCCGGAGCGGACGGAGCCCTCTGTTGCTGGCGTTGCGGCTGGGCTTGCTGTTGCTGGCGCTGCGGCTGGGCTTGCTGTTGCTGGCGCTGCGGTTGGGCTTGCTGTTGCTGACGCTGCGGTTGAACTTGCTGGCGCTCCTGCGATTGCTTGATCACCGGAGCAGCCTGTGTCGGTTGGCTGGCCTGTCTGTCCGAGGGCGCCTTATTACGAGAGCCTTGTGTGGTTGTCTGGGTTCGCGCCCGTTCGCCTGTCTGAGGAGCGGCTTGGGGCGCCTGGGAAGCGGGAACACGGACATTTCCCGATTCCGGAGTGCTCTTGGGAATCGAGGACCGTGGGCCGGAACCCCGGGATTCTTGTGTCTGGGAACGACTGTTCATCTGTCCTGGCACTTGAGGCGGAGTGGAGGGCGTCTGAATGGAGCGACTGCGCTTCTGCTGTCCGGAGGTGATGTTTGGGGTGACGGCACCGGGCGAGCCGGGAGACGCGGTTGTCGTCGGAGAATTCGGGCTCTTGCGCGACGAGCCGGGAGGGTTCGAGATACGTTTGCCTTGATCCACTTGGGGGGCCAGCGGCGGGCTTCCCACTTCAGGTGTTTGAGTCACGAGATTGCCGGAACGGTTGGGGGTTTTCCCGGTTTTCGTTGTCCCGGGGAGAGTATTGATCACAGCGGAGGTGGCAGGCATGCTGACCGCGGGATTGCCGGAACGGTCGGTTGGCTGGCCGCGATTGGGTCCGTTCCTGCCGGGCGAGGCCGCAAGACGGGACGGGCGCGGCAGGGCAGTTTGCAGTGCCGGCTGAACTGTTCCGGAGGCGACGCCCTGAACCTGCTGCCCCGCACCGAAGGCGCTGGAACGTGCGGTCGCATAGCGGACATTGCCATTGTTATTGCGCTGACGCTGGATTGTTTGACGCTGACCGCTCGCGCTCGGCTGCCATTGGTTCGCGTTATTGAAGTCAATATTCACAAGGTCGGCCTGATTTCCGCCGTAGCCACCGTAGTCGTTCCAATCGTGATTCCAGCCGCGCCACTGGCCGCGATAAATCCTCTGGCGGTTCCAATCGAAGTCGTAGTTCAACCACGACCCGACGGCAAAACCGAGGCCGAACGTCAACAGGGGATCTGGCGAATACGACTGCACATAAACAATCTCCGGATCGTATTGCGGAACGAAGATCATTTCCGGGTCCGCAGGGACAATGCGAATGATTTTTTCCTCCTGAACCACCCTTTGCTGGGGCGTGTCCCGGAGGTTGCCGGCGGCCTTGGCCTGCTCGCGCAATGCCTGGACCGCGTTCATCACATCGGCCGGCTGGTCAACAAAAGCCTCACCCACCGAAGCTGTCCAATCCAGGTTCTGGTCCATCCACGCGAGCACGTCCGGATAGCGGGTGAGAGATTTCACGCTCTCATCCCACGGCTGATTTTTGGCGAGATTGGGATCGCCATTGGCCTGGACATACCGCGCGCCAAGAACAACGTCCGAGGGCACGGTGGAAGCCGGCAGAATGAGGGCGATCAGCGCATCGGGATAAAGCGCGATCGGAGCGAGAAGCTGGCTGAGTTCCTGCGGATTCAATTTTTGAGGAACAGGCTGCCCGGCTGCGGGAACCGGCTGGTTCGCATTCTGGGCTTGCAGAGGAAATCCCCCGATGCAGGCGGCAACCAGGACAAGCGCCATTGCTGCCGGGAACATGTTGGGACGGGACGAGAGGCTCATGGGAATCTTCATGAAGGAAAATTACCCAGGACTCTGGAAAAGCGTAATGGGGTGTTTCCCCACCTATGTCCGGGCCGTCGAAGGGGTCCTTGCGCATTGACATTTTGTGCGACTCACCGACGGCCCGGCGAGGCGCCTGATCACAGGGTGGCGGAAAATTTCTTTTCCGCAAGCCGGGTCCAGGGGACGGCGCGGGCGATGCCGCAGGG
>JBAXTX010000073.1:0-13290 GCA_037129975.1 Verrucomicrobiia bacterium
GTCTTTCGAGGCTGGGTTTGGATTGGTCATTTCGTTTCTCCGGTTGAGCCGGTGTCCCTCGGCGATTCCTGACGGCTGACGTTCGGAATAGTATTGCCTTTCCTCATGGCTTGGACCTTGTGCCAGAGTGGATTGCTGCTCCCACAGATTCGCGGGTGCATGGCCGAGATCATTTCCCCGACCAGCCAAGCTGCATCGTCCGTGAGTTTCAGCCGTTGTGTTTTTGCTCCGGTCGTGAACTCGAAGCAGAAGAAGCCGCCTCCCGATTCGCAGCGGACGCGGCGAGTGGCGTCAATGTCCACTTCGCAGCGGATGGTTTTCGCGGGAACATTCCGAACAGTCGATGGAGCTAACACAGCCCCGTTGGGGTCTTGAGTGGTTTTCATAGTTTGTCTTCCGGGGCTGTGCAGCTCATCGTGTCGTTCGGCGAATATTTTTCATAATGTCCGATAAAAGCTAATAGCCTCCTCGCTGACATGGACGCCCTTGATCCACTCTTTGAGGTAGAGGCCCGAGAGCGACCGCAGGCGCGAGAGGGCGACATATGCCTGCCCCGGCTCACGGGCGGCGCGGATGTCAATATGCGCCCGGTCAAGGGTTAGACCTTGGCTCTTGTGGATCGTGAGCGCATAGGCTGGCCGCAGGGGAATTTGCAGCATCTGGCCGGAATCCTCGCGTTGCGGATCGTATGTCCATTTCCGCTTGTCGAGAGCGATCGTGCGGCCCCCATCGAGCGCGACATGCACGGTGTCCATTTCCATTTCCGCCACCGTCCCGCATTGGCCGTTGACCGCTACGAGATCCCCCCCTTCGAAAGAAATGATGTTGGCCGTCACCATCACCCGCGCCCCGACCTTGAGCGCGAGAGAGGCGGGAGTAATCGAGTTCTTGGCAAGGAAATCCGTCTCATGCGTCGGCCCGGAGAACTCTGCTTCAAACGTCCGCTCCGGTGCGTCAATTTCCCCAACCTGATACTTGTTCCACTTGTCCACCTGGGCATTGTGGGTCATCAGGCGGACAACCTTTCTGTCCACGAACATCTTGACCCGTCGGGAGAGCGTGTCCGCGACCTCGCGCGAGATCCGGCCCTCGCGGAAATTGTTCAGCGCCTCGATAAAGATCGGCTCATCCTGACGGTGGATCTCCGTCAGGTAGGCGCTTTGAAACCTCGCCGCCACCCATGACCGCGCGGCAAACGCCCAGTCATACTTTCCATTTTTGGCGACCGGGGGGAGTTGAAGAAAGTCCCCGACCGCGATCATCTGGATCCCGCCAAACGGGCGCGCATCATTGCGGATCTTGCGAAAGTGGAAATCCAGATAATCCAGCACGCGGCCCGGTAGCATGGAGATTTCATCAATGACCAGGCATTCCGCCCGGGCGACCCGCCGGAACGCGCCCAGCCGGGACATCGGGATCCGCCCCGCGTTGAGAAACGCCCAGTAGCCTTCATCCGACTGCCCGACCGCTGGCCCGAGCGCGATCCCCGCCCAGCGATAAACCGTATGTGCGGGCAACGAGAGCCCCACCCGCTGGCGGAATTGATCTTGCAGGTTGAGGGCGGCAATCCCGGTTGTTGCGCAGACCTCCACCGGGCGGAACGATTGGCCGATAAAATCCAGCAGCGTCGTGCTCTTCCCGGTTCCCGCCATGCCGGAGAGGAAAACATTCCCCCCCGCCTGCATCACGTCCACCGCTCGCTGTTGGCCCGCGTCGAGTTTAGTATTCGATGACCGTCCCGCGGAAAAGACGGAGTGCTTGAGCAAGGAACCCGGCTTGTGGATCGTCCGGGCCGGTGAGCCATCGCATTCTCCACGCTGCCACAAGTCCGGCTGCGATGCGTGCGGCCTCTCTAGTGTCGCAGTCATCGCTTAAAACGGGTTCCCCGGCAACACGCGGTTGACGATCGGCAGTCTCAGGATGAGCAACGGCGGGTCGTATGTCATGGCCTGCACCGCCATCCACGCATGGGTGCCCCCGGGCTCGATCACGATCCCCAGATCCGTGTCGAACGAGTGAAGCGAGTTGAACCACTCCCAAGCCGCATCCGGTGCGCCCTCCGGCGGATGGTCCACCGGCAGGCGCTCGCCCAGTTCCCCCGTCGCCCCCAGCTCGCGGCGTGTGTCCGCTGGGGGCAATGGTTTTGGGAGCCGTGGCGCGCACGCATCGAGACTTTGTTTGATCGAGGCGGCAAGCTTATCCTTTTCATCCGCCGCCCGGATCACTGTTCCCCCGCTTGGGGCGGCGGGAGCCTGTGCCCCCGCCACCTTGCGAGCCATGATTTCAGCCAGTGTTGCCATGGCTAGTAGTCGTATTTTTCGACATCCACGGGTGCGGCCCCGCGCACGATTGCCCCGGCTTCCTGCCAGATCCGCAGGCCGGGCACCGCCGCGCCATTGCTGGCCTTGATGATCGCCCGGATTGCCGCGTTGTTAGGAGTGATGACGCACAGCTCAGGCCGCGCATTGTGGAGGGCCGCGATGCTTGTCACGTCGAACTTCCACGCCGTGCGCGTCGCGATCCCCGCGAGCTTCGGCCCCTCGGCCTCAGTCACCGCGAGTTGCGAGGCGGCAATCTTGTCCGCGGCCTCAGCGCGCGCGGCATCTGCCGCCGCCTCATCGCCCGCTTTCATCGCCGCCGCCTGCTTCGCCTGCATCTCGGCTAGCGCGTCCGCTTGTGCCTTTGCCGCCTCTTCGCGTTCCTTCTCAGCCTTCCGGCGCGCCGCCTCCTGGTAGGAACCGACCAGCGTTTCGAGTCGCTTCTTTTCGGCTTCCAGCGGAGCAAGGTAATCCTGTGCCACCGCGTCAATCCGCCGGCCAACTTCCAGCACCGGCGCCTTGACCTCCTTCCGGCTCTTCTCCACCGAGCGGATCAGCGCCACCACGTCAGTCAACACGACCGCCGCGCGGTCGAGATCGCCCACGCAGGTAATCGCCTTGATGTTCCCCGATGCCGTGAATGCCTCCGTCCGCGCATTGAATGCGGCGGAAGTCAGTTCGATTTCCGGGCGAGGCAGTGGCCCGGTCACTGTGATTTCAACGCTCATATTTTGAGTTCTCCTTGTGCGGGATCGCGAACGATCATTTCGCTTTCGTCGGAAGTTTTGACGGCATACGAGAGCTTCGCTTTGACCAGCCGGTTTGTTCCGTCATGGTCGAGCTTCACTCCGATGCTTACGCCACCCTTCTTGTCCTCACTGTCGGCCACGGCGCGGAGGATTCCGCGCCAGTGGGTTTCGAGCAGGGTAATCACAAGCGACTTCGTTTCCTCCAATTCCTTGCCGTCATAGGTGAGAGCCATGACCTTAGAAGTCCTCCTTGGGAGCCTCGTTGACGGCTTCCACCGCGAGCTTGAGCGCAGCAGCCAGCCGCTTGTCATCAGCAGTCGGCTTCGCGTTCGAGTTGTGCCGGGGGAGCCAGTTCGTTGCGAGCTTCGTGATCGCCTCCGCGTCGAGATCCCGCAGCTCCACCCCGCTGTGCTTGCCCACATGCACCTTCACGCACGTCCAGTCCGCGCCCGCCTGGGTTTCATCCACCGGGTGCGCGTCCGCCTGCTTTTCGCTCGGCTTGGCCGCACCGCGATAGCTCGCGCCCTCGCCGGCCGGTTCCTCGCGATCCTTCTTGCGGGTGAACTTCCCAGAGGGTTTCAGCGCGTCCTTCTTGCACACCGTGCAGGCGACGATGTTGGCATAGGTTTCCCCATTCTCCCCGACCTCATGGGTCACGACGACATTTGCCCCGCGGCCAATGAGATCTTCCGTGTCAAGTTCGGTTTCCTCGGCAGGAGTCAGATCCCGCCCGAGCCACTGGCGCATGAACTTGCGGAAGTTCGCCTTTTCGTTGAGGCTGGGGGTGAACCCCCGGCTCCACACACATTGGCGGCTTCCGTCCTCGCGCTCTGGCGCATCGGTTTCAAAGACGAGCCGGAAAACCTCCCGCTCGCCGAACTTGCTTTGTTGTTTCACCAGTGGGGTCACGTCCACGCACACCGCGCGGAATGTCCCCTCTTCGTGCGGGAGAAAATTCCCGCCTTGCTTTTTTGTCAGTTTCATAGTTGTTTCCTTTTTGTTGTTTCCTCCCCCGCTTTCGGCGTCATTGCCGGGGCGGGGGAAATTGTTTCTCTACTCCGAATCAAATTCCTTCCGCCCCCGCCACAGGAGCGCATCCCGGTAGCCCTTGAGATATCCCGCCTTGTGCGCCGCCCGTGCCGCGCCACGCGAGCAGGCCCGCTCAACGATCAAGACGACGATGCAGGTTGCGAACCCCGAGAGTGCAACGATCGCGCTCATCCGATCTCCCCGATGTTGATTTTTCGCGCCTTGAGTTCGACGCTCGTAAATTCTTCCTTGCACTTGCAGCACTGAGCGACATCCACGCTCTTGCGGATGAACACCCCCTTGCACAGTGGGCAATGCGGCTCGCGATCCCCGATCCGTCGATAATCGCCACCACTCGGCCGGGTGCCGTTTTCGCTATGGTCAATCTGGGCCTGTGTCTGTCCGTCCGTGTTCCAGCTCATCGCCGATCCCCCCAGAGGATGAACGCCGCGCGGAGTAGGCACACCGCCACCGCCACCCACAGCCACCAGATTTGGAAGATGGCATTGATCGTGTTGATGTCCCGAGTCATGACCGTTTGTTACTTGTTGCCACCCGGTTCGCTTGGATCCACTGGCGGAATGACGAGGCGTTGATCTCCCACCCCCCCTTGCGCCCCCGAGGCTGGCAGGCGAGGAACTTCCCGTCCTTGATCTTCCGATAGAGCGAGGAAAACGAAAACCCGCTCTCCTTCGATGCTTCGATGAGCGTCATTTGGCCCCCTCCAACCGGGTAAAAACCCCGTCGCACTCTTTACATGCCGCGACAAACGCCGCATTCTCAATCCCGCATGGAATCTCAAAAACAAGATTCGCTCGTGAGAGTGTGGATTGAGAACCCTCCCATTCCTGAACCGTGGCGAACCCAAGCCGATTACATTCAGGACCGAAAACAAATTGCCGAGTGCGTTGCACTTCAGGCGCGATATTCCCGGCACGCTGCCCGCTGGGCGGCTGTTGCGGCCCTGTCTGCGATTGCAAGCGCGATTGCAGCAATCGTCGCAATCCTTCGATGAGCGTCATTTCCGTGGCCCCTTCTTTGAGGTTGAGGTTTCCGAAACCTCTGGGAAGATCCCGCAATGGATACTTCCCCGAGGAGGATTGCCGCCATGAGCGACAGCGAACTGGAAGAGGAATTGATGTCTCATAATTTTAATGACTACGGTCGAAAGTTGGTCCTCGCGGAGATCAACCGGCGGTTTCTTGAAAAATCCATCCGGGGGAACTTTCTTCCCCGGTGGACAGGTTGGGTTGTTCTTGTGGCGTCCGTTCTGGCCGCCCTGTTTTCGATTCTCGCAGTGCTCCGATAACCGCCAGCGACTCGTCAGGAGAAAGGCAGACTTCCTTCCCCGACCGGAACACGATCCAGCTTGTCGCCAAGTCAGCCCCGGCACGCGCAAAGACGACTTCCCCAACGTCAATCGCCAGAGCCCTCATTTCCCCCTCCCTTGCTTCGCTTGACTTTTCAAATCCGCCCCCGGAAAATCAGAGCGTGAAAAATTACGTCCTGGTTTACATTGCGATCCCCGTTGACTCCGATTCCCCGAATTCCAGCTATCGACCAGCCCTGTCGAAGCTAGAAGATTTAGAGCTGAAAGGCGCAGGAAGCATGCGCCTGAGCGAAAACTGCTGGCTGCTTGAACGAGAAAGTGACGTGAGTTCTCTCGCGAGGATTGTCTCCACATGCGAAGGCTTTCGCCTTGGATGCGGGGTGCGGTTTCTGTCGGAAAGCTGATGCTCATGCGCGCCTCCCTTTCTTCGCGGGGCGGGGGGTGGTTATACACCCATCACCAAAAAAAGCCCGGCGAACGTAGGAAGACAAAGAGCGGCCTTCGCGAGTGGCCGCTTCCTTGAGTGACGTGAGTTCGTTAGCGTCGAGATACAATCCGACAGAAACGAGTTTATTTACTTTTGTTGATGTGCTCATTGATTCTTTCTTTCAGAACTTCCGACATGGATTTGCTTGAAAGCCGAGCCAGTTCCTTGAGTACGGCCTTCTCGGCAGGGGTCAACCAAACGGCCACCTGCTTCTTTCCGGCTTTGCGTTTGTCTGGCATGTCTGCAACTCTTGCAGGTGTATAACCACCCGTCAACAAATATTTTCAATTATTTTTTTGCAGCAAGAATTGTGAGCTTTCCGCTCTTCGTCCGATGGGGTAGGAAGAGGGGACAATGAGCGAAGAAATTCCGCAGACGGGAGAGGCGCGAGAAAGATGGTGCCGCGACCTTCAGGCGTTGATACAAGGCGTCTCCACTCCGGGAGCGGCCCGCGTTTTTCCTCCGCCTGGGCAATCACCGCAAGGCATTCTTCAAGAGAGGGAGGTTCGGTTGCAGATGGCGTTTTCATACTTCGCCCGCAATATCACCGCCCTCGATGCCGGTCAAACAGTTGTTGCCGGACGCGAAGGAACACTTCTCAAAAACGCACTCCTCTTCGCCCTTTACGAAATCTTCGCCAAGATGCCACTCCCCGCCCTGCAACTCGACATCGCCCCCGCCCTCGTCACCCGCCTCGCGGAAAAGTTCCTTGACCGCGAGAAGTAACCCGCAGAGTCAGTGTTTATCAGGACTTGCTCTTGATCTTCACGGAATCATCCGGGACAAGCGATGCGTTGATTTCCGCAGGGGAGAGCATATACATGGCCCCGGTAGAGGGTTCAAAGAAGAGCAGGCCCGCAAGACCGATCCATCCAAACGGAAGGTTTCCCAAGACCCAGAAGTTTGTCGCGGGACCGATCTCGAATGTCTGCGGATTATATCCTTCCTTCTCAACATTCACCTTGTATCGAGCCGGAACCCAGTATCCATCCCCGCGCCGCAAAGACACCACGCAAGGCGTGGACATCGCCCGCACCAGTGCCCCGCGCTTGTTGTAAATCGTCGCCGTCGCCCCCGGAGGCGTTGAGTTGATTGTGATATTCTTGTGCGTTCCGCTCACGATAGACGCGCACCCCGTGAGCGCGAACGCGACGGCCAACCCTGCCAGCATGGTTTTCATGATTTTCTGTTGATCTTCTTTTTTTCCGCCCGCTGCAAGCGTTTCTTCGCCGCCTGCTCTGCCAGCCACGCGGGATCGCTCGCCCGCAGAGCATACCAGGCCGCCTTGCGCTTCGCCTCCGCAGTCTTGAACTTCCGCACCGTGCGGTAACGGGCGATATACCACGCCGCGTGTTGCTTTCGGAAGTCCTCTGGATCGTTGTAAGGCATCAGATCCTCCACCACGCCGAGTGATCGGCGCGCTTGGCTGGGAGAGCGTACACCCGCGTCACCATCTTTGCATCCGCGTGCCCCAGCTCGAACGCCGTCTTGCCCGCATCCTTGCCCCGGGCGTAGTGGTAAGTCGCAAAACTGTGGCGCAGCACGTTGCGAGTCAACCCGAGCCCCTCGATGCGCTTATACCACGCCCGCCGCTTCGCCGCAGCCTGCCAGGATTTCGGGCAGTGCCGCACAAACGGGCCCTGCATCTTGACGTACCGCTCCCCCGTTTTCCCATCATCCACATGGATCTCCCTCGACTTCCAATCAAGAGCCCCCGGATCCAAAGCAACGATCTCCTCAGACCGCAGGCCGGCGAACCCGCCCAGGCACAGCCACGCCCTCTGTTCATCGTCCGCGCGCTCAAGCAGCGCCGCCATCTCCCGGGGGGCGAGAATGTTGCGCAGCGGCGCCGGAGCTTTCGGCCGCGTCACCCTGCGGATCGGGTTCCTCCCGATGATGTCAAACCGTTCCGCCCAGTTGAAAAACGTGCGAAGGCAGGAAAACGCCTGCCGCCTGCACGTCCTCCCCTCCGGCCACTCCGGCCGCGCCCAAAACCCCTCCAACTCCATCGGCCCGACAGACGAGATTCCAAGCCTCCCGTGCTTTTCCACGAATAAACGCAAATATCTTGTCATGTGTTCCAAATGGTAGCCCGAATCATTCCGGCCAGCCTGGAACATCCGCACCGCCGCCGCAACCGTCATCCCCTCCACTTCCAGCGACCTTGTGCCCCGCTCGCGAATCTGCCCCGTCAATTTCTCCCCAGCCTCCCAAGCCGCGATCTCAGAGCCAAAGAACCGCCGGATCTTTTTTCCCGCAAAACTCGCCCGAACCTCCAACTTCCAAGGCGAGCGAGGCCGCGACGGATACGCACTGACAAAGAACGGCGTGTTGTCCATGTTGTCCGTTGTCCACCATTTCCCCACGAAAAGGCAAGATAAAAATAAACAAAGTCAAAAATGACAAGTAAGAGGAACGCCCGATAAACAGAGGGTTCCAAGCCAACCCCGCTGGCGGATGGGGGGGGATTCGAACCCCCGGTGCCTTTCGGCACACACGCTTTCCAGGCGTGCGCAATCGACCACTCTGCCACCCATCCCTGCGCGGCTAAAATTTCAACCTACCCGTCTTGAGGGGCTTTGACAATACTTGCGATGCCATACTTGCGATGCCATGCCGGACGATTCTGCGGCGTGGCGTGTGCCGGGGGCCACGAAGGCCGGAGAAAACCGGACGCCGCGCCACGGATTACGCTGAAGGGGGAGTTTTGACATCCGGCAGGGCCGGCCTCTTCCTGCCGAACCGCGGGAGAAGGGAGCGAAAAATCCGGCGGGTTTCGGTGATCGGTGTTTCTTCGATGAAGTAGGCGATGGCCGCCTTCCCGATCGCATAAGTTCCCGCGCCCGCCACAAATCCGGAAACCGCATTTCCCCAAACAGGGACGACTCGCACCAGCGCGCGCGCGCTCTCTCGGAGCACCAGTCCGACACCGATATTGAACCCCAATGCGCCGAGAAATTCCGCCGCGAGCCGTGCGCCGAACGGGCGCCCGGTCGTGTGGACGATCATCCCCACCATGAGCGTCTGCAGGGCGGTGAGAATCGGCATGTCCGCCAGCGGGATCGGCTGGACACCGATCACCCCGCAGACGGCGCTGAAGGATTTGAGGAGGGAGCCGGCGATGTGGGCCTGCGCGCGCCGGGCGTTTGTCACCCGCGCGAATTCGAGTTGCGCCGGCAGAGGCAGCGCCGCGCAGATCGCCTCGTCGCGGGTCGGATCCCCCCCCGCCAACACGCGTGAAGTCCGGTGAGCCAGCGTGTGTTCGTTTGCAAGGCGCGCCTGGAGCCGGGAAGCACTTCCCCGCGCCAGTCCCACCACCGGGGAATCCACCAGCTCCGCGCGTCCGACAAAAGCCTTCCAATCCTTATCGCTGGATTCCTCGCCGCCCCAAAAGATCAGGACATCCGGCTTGTGGCGCGCGAGGGCCGCCGCGACAAAGGCATCAGGGATTTTTCCCGTGGCATCCAGAGTATGGATTTCCCCGCGCCCGGGCACAAAATAGGATCGCCAGCCGTTGTCACTCCCCCCGGTTTCGAGGTTTGCCGCTCCGAGCATTGTCAGGAATTCCCGGGGCGAAGTCTCCGCCACACCGATGAGCAACAGCCGCGCCGGACGCTGTTCAAGAAACAATTCGCGGATCGGGGTCAGCTCGCGCAGGATCGGCTTCTGCAACCCGCCGGGAAGCCTCGCGATCAAGCCGGCGAGGCGGTCGTAAATGCCCGGCAGAGAACTGCGGTTCAAAGCGGCCAGCCTTCTCCTGAAATGAAGTCGTTCGCCATAACTGAAAACTCTTCACCAATCTTTTCCCCCGCGCAAGTCCCGAGGCAGTTTGCTTGACGGGGAGGAAGAAGTTCCTGATAGGATATCACGTTCATGACTTCTCACGAATTGTTTGCCCGGTTATCCACCGGAGATGCCGCGGAGGTTTTTTCGTGGCTGCACGAGAACGACCGGGCCGCCTACAAAACGACGGCCGGGTTGCTGGCCACCCGTCGCAAGCTCCGCCCGGTCTTTGTGGAGCGGAAGCCGCGGGAGGAGCGCCAGGCGTGGATGAAGGACGCGCTCGGGAAACCGGCGAATTCCGACCTCGCCGCCGAGATCCTGCAGGCGTGGATCATGGGCGCAAACGGCGGGATGGTCTGCGGCTTTCTGGATTCGCTCAAAATCCCCCACGACGGCAAAGGCCTTCTCGAATCGCTGCCGCCCGAGCCCCCTGCCGCCGATGTCGGCCGGTCGGTGGACGAGTTGTTTTCGAAATATCCCGCGGGTGCCGTGCGGGTTTACCTGAATCTTTTCACGTCCATGGAGATGACCGAGTGGCCGGCCCTGAGAGCCATCGTCTCGACGGATTCCCGCTTATGTCTCAGCCCGCAAAACCCGTAACCCCGTTCTCACAATCTCTTCACGATGCCGTGGAAACCTTCCACGCGCTCGGGGTGCTTGAGCCCGACATCACCGCCGCGGCGGCCGCCGTGCTCGAGTGCCTGACTTCCGGTGGCAAGCTCCTCTTCTGTGGAAACGGAGGCAGCGCGGCGGACAGCGCGCACATCGCCACCGAATTCACCTGCCGGTTCTCGGGCGACCGGCGTCCGTATCCCGGAATCGCCCTCACGGCGGACGGAGGGCTCCTCACCGCGATCGGCAACGACTATGCGTTCCATGATGTTTTTTCCCGTCAGGTCCGCGCCCACGGCCGGCGCGGCGACATCCTGATCGCGCTGACATCGAGCGGGAATTCGCGCAACGTCCTCCTGGCGATCGAGGAAGCGCGGCGGATCGGGATGAAGACGATCGTGTTCCTCGGAAAAGGAGGCGGATTCACCAAAGGGTTCGCGGACATCGAAATCATGGTGCCGGGGGCGGCCACCGCACGGATCCAGGAGGCGCAAAAATTCCTTCTCCATGTTCTCTGCGAACTTGTCGAGCCGGGGCTGGAAAAAGAATGACAACCGTCTTCGCGGCATTTTCGGCGGTGCTGGGGGCGATCGTGGGGTCGTTCCTGAACGCCTGCATCCACCGGATGCCGCGGGGCATCAGCCTCTCGGATCCGAAGCGTTCGTTCTGCCCGTCGTGCCACAAGCTCATCCCGTGGCATGAGAACATTCCGGTCGTCAGTTGGGTGGCGCTCTGGGGGAACTGCTCCGGCTGCGGAGCACGGATCTCTCCGCGATATGTGCTCGTCGAGGTTTTCACGTCCGCGTGCTTCGCCGCGCTCTGGCTGCGGTATGGGCTGGCGCTTGCCCCGGCCTACTGGATCCTGATTTCCCTGCTCATCGCCGCCACGTTCATTGACATCGGGCACTTCATGATTCCGGACCAAATTGCGCTTGGGGGAACCGTCGCGGGGGTGCTCTGCTGCTTGGTTTTGCCCGGTCTCATGGACACGACATCCCGTATCGCGGCGGGGGGGCTTTCGCTTGCGGGGGCGGCGCTTGGCGCGGGACTCCTCTGGCTGGTGGTCGAGGGCGGAAAGCTCGCGTTCGGAAAAAAGAAACTCCGTTTCGACAAGGCCGAGGATTTTTGCTGGGTGCGTGACGGCGACCGCGCGGACCTCCGCATCGGGGGCGAAACCCACCGCTGGGAGGACATCTTCAGCCGCGAGAGCGACCGACTCATCCTGCACCCGAGAGGACCGGCCGTTTGCGACGACGGACGCGAGCTTCCCGCCGGACCGCTCCGGTTCCACTACAACCTGTTGAGCGCGGGAACCGAGAAGATCGCCCTCGACACCATCGGCCGGATCTCCGGAAAGCTCGAGGCGGTCGTCATTCCGCGCGAGGCGATGGGAATGGGCGATGTCAAATTCCTCGCCTGCATCGGCGCGTTCCTCGGATGGCAGGCCGTGCTCTTCACGGTTTTCTCGTCCTCCATCATCGGCTGCGTCTTTGGCGTGGCGGGTCTCCTCATCGCCCGGGACAAGGCAAAGGCGATCCTCCCCTTCGGTCCCTACCTCGCTCTCGGCGCCGCCCTCTGGCTCTTCGGCGGGCGCGAGTTGACGGACTGGTATTTGTCCCGGTTCCAGGGAGGACTCTTTTAAATGAATTCCTAAAAAGCCATGGCCAAACAAAAACTTCCTTTCATTCAACTCGTCCGGGCGTTCTGGAATCCCTACCTGCGCCTGGTCCAGTATCTCAAGCCCTACAAGAAAAAATTTATTATGGGACTGGTTTTCGGAATCCTTGCCGGTGCGCTGAGCGGGATCTTTCCCCTCGTCGTGACCAAGGCCGGGAGTTCCCTTGGCATCTCCAGGCAGGACATTAGCAACGCCTCCAAGCTCGTGAAATCCGGGAATGACACCGGCCCCGGCATTGAGAGCGTCTTCTTGATCAGCCTGCTGATCCCTGCGGCGATGATCGCGCGAGGGATTTTTTCGTATCTCAACTCCTATTACCTCGCGTGGGTCAGCCTCCGTGTTCTTCGCGACATCCGCACCCAGTTGTTTTCGCATTTGATGTCGCAGTCGCTGGGCTTCTTCAACCGATCGAAAGCCGGCAAACTCATTTCGCGGGTCATGAACGACACCCGCGTGGCCCAGAACGCACTCACCTCCATCTCGGCGGATGTTGTGCAGGGGCCCATTGCCGTGATCACAGGCGTGGCTGCGCTTGTCTATATCGACTGGAGATTTGCCCTCACCACACTTTTCCTTTTCCCGATCTGCATTCTCCCCATTGTCATCTTCGGAAAAAAAGTCCGCCAAGCCGCGCGCGCGGAGGAAAACGAGGCCGGACAAATGTCCGTCATCCTCCAGGAAACCTTCGCCGGGATCCGGGTCATCAAGTCGTTTGCCCGCGAGAGCTACCAGGCGGATCAGTTCGAGAAATCCAGCGAAATCCAGTGCACGAACAGTCTGCGCGTGCGGAAAAGCTCCGACATCGTCCAACCGCTCATCGAATCGGTGTCCGCCCTCGGCGTCGTCCTGGCGATGGTTTACGTCTATTACTACAACATCAGCTTCATCAAATTTGCCGCGCTCTGCCTGGGGACTTTCCTCCTTTACAACCCGGTCAAGGCGCTGAGCAAAATTCCGATGCTCATGCAAAAGTGCATGGCTTCGGCGATCAATATTTTCGACCTCCTAAAACTGCAGTCCGAAATCCAGGACAAGCCGGACGCGATCATCCTGAAGCATTGCAACGGCCGCATCGAGTTCGCCGCCAT
Source organism: Verrucomicrobiia bacterium (assembly GCA_037129975.1). GTDB lineage: Bacteria > Verrucomicrobiota > Verrucomicrobiia > Chthoniobacterales > Terrimicrobiaceae > QYQL01. The sequence continues at coordinate 13,075 of JBAXTX010000073.1, forward strand.
GGGCTTTTCCTACGGGGTGGACAAGGCGGCGGTCGAGGACATCTCGCTCACGATCGAGCCCGGAAAAAAATATGCGCTGGTCGGCGCAAGCGGTGCCGGCAAGAGCACCCTTCTCTCGCTGATCCTGCGCTTCTACGACCCGCAGAAAGGCGCCATCCGGGTGGACGGCCACGACATCCGCGACCTCACCCAGCACTCGCTCCACGAGCAGATCGG
>JBAXTX010000074.1:0-13228 GCA_037129975.1 Verrucomicrobiia bacterium
GGCTATCGCGGTTACGGCGGCAACTATGGCCGGGGTTACGGATGCTATGGCGGCTACCGGGGGTATAACGGCCACGGGAACCATTGATTCCCCGCTGGATCTCCTCGGAATGGGCGGGCAGGATACCAAGGTTATGTCCCTATATCGCTAGCCGAGCCGCAACTCCTTGATCAGGCGCGCATAGGTCGCGGACGGGTTGTCGCCGAGGTGGTCCTCCGCGTCGCGGCGCAGGCCGTTCGCATAATCCACACGGAAGAGCCCGAACCTTGGCGTGAACGACCCCCATTCATAGTTGTCGGTCAGCGACCAATGGAGGTAGCCGAGGAGCGGGATGTCGTCGTCGAGCATCCGACGAACTTCCCGGAGGTGGGCGGTGAGAAATTCGCTGCGTGTGACCCGGTCGCGCCGGACCCCGCAGAGCTTGTTGTCGGCCTTGCACCGCTGGGCCATGCCGTTCTCGGCGATGAGAATTCCGCGTCCGGGAAACGCCCGCGAGTAATGCCCGCAGAACGCATGGAGCCCGCCTGTCAGGATGTGCCAGTCCCACCACTTGCTCGACAGACCGGCCATCAAGTGCCCGTGCAGGCTGCCGCTCGGAAACTCGATGTCGCTGAATCCCGGCGGGCGGAACATGTGGCTCACGAACGGGTCGTAGTAATCGAGCCCGAGGAAATCGAGCGAGCCCGCACGCTTCGCACGTTCGGCGGTGTCCAGGAAAAAGGCGAACGCGCCCGGCGTGGCCGCGCGCCCGGCGAAGAAATTGGCGGCCCCGTGGATTGCGCGTCCGACGATGGCAAAGAGATCGCCGCGGAGCGCGAGGTTCGCCCGCTCCAGCGACCGGCGCATGGCCTCCGCTCGGCTGGAGAAATATCCGGCCGAGGCCCCGCGCGCGATGCCGTTCTCGCGAAGGCAGAGCAGATCGAGGAGCAGATGCTCCGACCAATAGACATCGCTGCAAAATGTGTTCATCGTCACCTGCGGACGCGGCCAGTTTTTCGATTCGTAGAGGTCGTGGATTGCGTTGTAAGCCAGCACATGGGCGGCAAGGAGCCGGTTGTAGGCGCGGATGCCAACGGAAATTCCCGCCTCGCGGCCGCCGGGAAAATGGCGGTTGATGTAGGTGTTCAGAACGAGCATGTTCGGCTCGTTGAGCGTGACATACCAGGCCACCGGCGGCTGGCCGTGGCGGTCGCCCAGCCGGTCGTTGACCCGCCGCAGGGTTTCCAATACAAACCGCTCGAAGAGCCCGGGGGTCGAATCCTGAAGCCACGCATCCACGCCGAGCCAGGCCGGATGCGTGAAGTGTTGAAGCGTGACGACCGGCTCCATCCCCGCGAGCCGGCAGGCGGCGATCCGGTCGGCATACGCGTCCATCGCCTCGCGGTCGAATCCCGCTGCGCACGGGCCTCCCGGCTGCACACGCGTCCATTCGATGCCGAGGCGGAAGGCGTTCAGCCCGATCCCCCGGCACAGCGCGAAGTCCTCGCGGTATCGGTTCCAGAAGTCCGTGGCCGGTCCGGCGCGCGCGACCTTTCCGGCGAGTTCGTGTGCCGCCCAGTTGTTCTGCGGCTGGCCCGGTCCGTTGTAGCCTCCCTCGCACTGGTATCCCGACGTGGCCACCCCGACCAGAAACGGTGGCGCGAACACACGCTTCTTTGCGGTTTCAGAATCGTCCGACGGGATCATGCCTTGAGTTTTCAGGGAAACAACAGAGGGAGCGCACGCTTCCAGCGTGTGGGACATCCGGCATCCCTGCCGGATGCCAGAAAGGAAGAGCGCGTGGCAGGATGCCCCGCTTGGCACGCAGGATGCGTGCGCTCCCTCTGAAAACTTCTCTTTTCATCCCCCTGATGCGGCGATGCGTTTGCGGAGGGCTTTTTCGCGGAGCTTCGAAATGATTGCCGGCCGGCGGTCGGGCGACTCCATGACGACCCTTGCGATGTCCCGGGCGGCCGAGGGGCGCCCGAGCGCGCGGGCATTCTCGGACATCCTGCGGATCCGTTCCGGGTCGCCGAGAAGTTTTCGGAGCTTGTGGGCGACCAGCGTGACCTCGGTGCATTTGACGGCCGCTCCGGCTTCGAGCAACACGTCGGAATTCCGTTCCTCCTGTCCGCCAATCGGATCGAGGATCACCATCGGCAGCCCGCGGGCGAGCGCCTCGGCGGTCGTCATCCCGCCGGGTTTGCTGAGAAGGATTGTTGCCGCCCCCATGAAGTCCGGCATCTCCGTCGTGTAACCAAAAACCCGGAAGTCATCGGCGCGGTCGCACACAAGCCGCTCCACTTCGTTCCTCAATTCCTCGTTTTTTCCGCAGACCACGATCGCCTGGAAGTCGCTGTCGAGCTGGAGCAGGTGGCGGACGACCGCCGTGGCCGGGCTGAGCCCGAGCGTGCCGCCGGCAATCAGCAGCGTCGGACGACCGGGCCGCAGTCCGTGGCGGGAGAGGACCGCGGCGGCATCCACCGGCTTCTCGAATTCCGGCTCGACGGGAATGCCGGTCACCTTGATGTAATCGCCCGGCAGGCCGAGCGCCTCCATGTGGATTTTATCCTCCTCCTGGGCGACAAAATACCAATCGAAGGCGCGGGTGATCCAGAACGCGTGGAAATGAAAATCCGTGATGACAATCCCGAGCTTCGCGTCGAGCTTCCCGTTGCCTTTGAGCCACGAAAGCACGCCGGCCGGCATGAAGTGCGTGCAGAGGATGACATCCGGGCGGAATTCTTTGACCAGATTCATCAACGGGAGCGCCTGCGGGATGTCGAGCGCAAGACGGCTCTTGTCCGAGACCCAGGGGTCGTCGCTCGATTCATACCACCAGCCAAGAAACTCGGGCAGCATGCTCGAAAGCTTGGCGTACAAATTCGAGTAGAGCTGCTTGTGCAGGACATTCGTATGGTCGAGCGAGTCGTCCGAAAAAACCTCCTCGACATCCGGACGCTCGCGCATCGCCCGGGCCAGAGCATCGGCCGCCTTGACGTGTCCGGACCCGACCGAGGCCGAGAGAATAAGAACCCGTTTGCTCATCGTCCGGAGAAGTCTGCCCGATGGATCCGCCTTCCTCAAGCACCATCCGGGAATCGCGGGGTTGATTATCCGGAGCGCTGCGGGTAACTTTCCCGACCCATGCGACATCGGATTTTTTTGAGCGCTCTTTTCTGCCTGCAGGCCGGCCTTGTGGCCGCGCCGCAGGCGGATCAGGCCCGGACTCGGGTGGCCGATGGTTTTGATCAGCCGGTTGGGAAGCCGGAGGGCAATGGATATTACCGGTCGCGCGGGTTCATGTCGTATCATCCCGGCGAGGATTGGAACGGCTTGGCCGGGGGAAACAGCGATCTGGGGGCCCCGGTGTATGCGATCGGAAACGGCTATGTGACGTTTGCCCGCGATGCACGAATGGGGTGGGGAAATGTTGTGCTGGTGCGTCACATATTCCTGGAAAACGGAAGCCTGGCAACCGTGGATTCGATGTATGCCCACCTGAACAAAATCCTTGTGCGTGAAGGTCAGCAGGTCACGCGCGGACAGCAGGTGGGGACGATCGGGACGAACCGTGGGATGTATGTGGCCCATTTGCACTTCGAGATCCGAAAAAACCTCCGCATCGGGATCAACCGATCGGCTTTCCCGCGAGACCTCACGAACTACTGCCGTCCGAACGCATTCATCTCGACGCATCGCAAACTCTCCGGCGGGGGGCGCAGTGCGATGGTTGTCACCAATACCTACAATACCGGCAAGACCCTTGCTCCGCCGACCGACGAATCCACGATCCGAAAAACCAAAAAACCGGAACCGGCGAAGTCCCCGGCGGTGTCAAAAAAGCATTTCCAGGTGAACCGTTTCGAGGATCCCGGGCTATAATTTGCGTGACGGCGCGACGAAAAACGGATTGTGCAAAATCTCCTGCGCGACCGTGGTCAGCGGACCATGCCCGGGACAGACAAGTGTCCCGCCGGGAAGCGAGAGGATTTCCTCGCGGGTCGTGCGCAGCGCGTCCGCATAGGAAATATTTCCGCCGCCCATCGAACCGGCAAAAAGCGCGTCGCCGGTGACCGCAAGCCCGCGCGCGAGACCGTCCACGACATACGTCACTCCGCGCGCCGAGTGCCCGCAGGTCAGCCGGGGGGATATTTTCAAGCCGCCCACCACAAATGTCCGGCCGGGAGAAAACTCCCCGGCTCCAGCCACCGGCTCGGAGGCCCATGCCTTCGCTCCGGTTTTTTCCAAAAGCCGGTCGAGGTCATAAATGTGATCGCCGTGCGCGTGGGTGATGAAGACCGACTCCAGACGGAGCCCGCGGTTGCGGACGAGATCGAGGACGCCATCGCAATCGGAACCGGTGTCGAACGCGGCCGCCAGTCCGCTCGCGCCGTCCCAGACGGCATAGGAATTCACGCGCATGTCGCCAAAAGCCGTTGTGAACATCGCGAACCCGTCGGGCAGCCCGCCCGCCGCAGGGTGGTAGTCATCGCGGGCGATGGCGCAAAGCGCATCGGCCCCGAGCCCAAGTGCCTCTGCGGCCGTCCTCAGCGCGGATTCGTCGGGGCGCGGGCGGAACGCATCCGCAAATCGGCCCGGAGAAATCCCGAGCCCCGCGCACGCTTTCCCCAAAATATCGGCATGGTTGTCTTCAAGCATGGCGGGAAGTTTCGCTGAAGATTGCGGAGACGACTTCCTCGGTTGCGATCTCGTTCATGCAGCGGAAGTCGAGCGGACAATCGCGAAGGAAGCAGGGACTGCACTCGACCTGGCGGCGGATCGCCGTGCTCGCCGGGCCGCGCGGGCCGGTGAGCGCCGGCTCGGTGGATCCGAAGATCGCAACCAGAGGAACCCCGAGAAAATCCGCGAGGTGCATCGTCCCGGTGTCGTTGGTCAGCAGGACGGAAAGCCCGCAGAGCGCGTCCATCAACTCCTCCAGAGTGGTTTTTCCCGTGAGGTCGGTGATGTTCTGGAATCCTTCGGCGATCGTGCCTGCGAGCGGGGCATCGGCGGCGGTTCCCACGATGACCCACCGGCAGGGCACGTTGATGCTTGCGATGACCTCGCGGAAACGTTCTGCCGGCCAGCGTTTGGCCGGACCGAACTCCGCTCCCGGACAGATGCCGATGACGGTCTCCCCTGCGGGCGGCTTCCACTGCGGCGGCATCGGCGGCGGCGGCTCGGCCCCGCACCGGGCGGCAATCCGCCAATACCGGTCGGCATGGTGTTCCGGATGGCGCGGCCTTTTTTTCGGAGGGGGAATGATCTGGTTGAGCAGCGCCCTGCGATAGTGACCGTCGAATCCCACCCGGCGTGGGATCCCCGCCAGCCAGGCCTCAAGCGCGGACTTGAGGGAGTTGGTGAAAAGAACGGCCACGTCAAAGTGCCCGCGAAGTTTCTTGGCGATGGAAAAAACCGGGTCTCCTTTGGAAAATTCGATGACTTCATCCACCTCCGGCACGCGCCGCCAGAGTCCGGCGAGCTTGACTGGCGCAAGGACGGCGAGGCGGACGTCCGGGCGTCCGGTCTTGAACGCGCGGGCGGCCTGCAGGCACATCACGGCATCGCCGAGCCAGTTCGGCGAGCGCAGGACGATCCGGAATGGACGGAGCGGCGGGGCGGCGGGCGGGATGAACGTGCCGCGTTTCGCCGAGGCGGTGAGGAAATTCGGCCAGGGTGTTTTCCATCGGTTGTGGACCCAGAACCAATCCTGCGGCGCCACGCGGATCTGGAGTTCGAGAGCCGCGTTGATGTCGGCGGTGAGCTTCTCCGGATGATCCGCCCGCCACGGGATCTCCTCGCTGAGCACGACGCGCCATTTCGCAAACCCGTCCGTATAGATCGCCACCGGGATCACCGCCGCATTCGTGCGGATCGCCAGCGTGGCGGCCAGCGGGGAGGTCGAGGACAGGCGGTTGAAAAACGGCGTCCAGATCCCGGCATCGCCCGCATTCTGATCCACCAGCACGCCCACAATCCCGGGCTCGCGGAGGAGCGCGATCGCGGCGGCGAAACCTTTTTTCCTGTCAAACGTCGCGACCCCCAGCCGACGGCGATCGCGGTTCACCAGATCGTCCACCAGCCGGTTGCGCAGCGATTGATAAACCGTCCCGAACCTCGCCTCGGGGACCTGAAAAACAAGCTGGGCGTAGAGTTCCCAGTTCCCGATATGGTTGATCGCCAGCACGACCGGACGTCCGGCCGCGAGGTTCGTCCGGATCCGGTCGAGGTGCTCGATCTTCGCGATCTTCGCGATCTCGTTTTGCGGGACCGCCGGAATTTTAAACGCGCAGACCGCGTTCGCTCCGAGCGTGGCGAAGTGCCGGAATGTCAGCGCCCGGGCCATCTCCCCGCCGAAGGCCTTCGAGAGATTTTCCCGCGCGAGCCGCCTGTAGCCGGGCAGGATCGCCCAGAGCAACGCCCCCACCGCCTGCCCGAGAACAAAGCAAACCGACAGCGGCAGACGGCGGATGACGCCCACCGCGCCGGAAGCCAGAAGATATACCAAACGATCTGTCATGTCGGAAAAAACACTTAGCCGCAACGAGGGGCCGCCGAAAAGCTTTACCAGAGCAAAATCGTTTTCTCCGGATAGTCAAACCGCACAACTTTGTCGCGATGCCGACTGCCCTTTTTTCCTCTTTTCTCCGTGGTGAGTTGTTGCCGGATATAAGATTATCGGTTTGCCATGGGCGATTCAACCGGGAAAGTTGACGGCATGTCCTGGCAGCAGATTCTCAAAACCGCAGAGGAGGTCACCGCCGCAACCCTTGCCGAGCTCCCCGCACCGGTTGGCAACAAAATCCGGGACATTCCGATCCTCCTCGAAAAATCCCCTTCGCTGGCTGATGTCGCGGCCGGCATCGAGCCCGACACCCTCGGATACTTCGACGAGGACGACACCGGGCTCGTCCGCATCCGGCTCTGGCTGGAAAATATCCTCGACTACTCGGAGCATGATCCGGAAATTTTCCGGGACGAAATCCGCACGACCCTCCTCCATGAGATCGGACACGTCCTCGGATGGGACGAGGACGAGCTCGATGTACGCGGGCTGGGGTGACAAAAATCCCCGCTCGCCCGCCGACGGGGCCGGTGGTATAGAAATCAGTTCGCCACCCATTTATCCCATGGAACCGATCATTACTTACAATGTCATCCCGAAGCTTCCCCCGGCGCTCGAACCGCTGCGCGAGATGGTTTACAACCTTTGGTGGACATGGGAGCCTCCGGCACGGCGGCTCTTCCGGTTTCTCGACGTCCCGCTCTGGGATGAGACGAACCACAGCCCGCTTCGCATGCTGCAGACCTGCCGCCAGTCGCGCCTCACCGAGGTCGCGGGCGACGAACATTTTCTCAAGGACCTGCAGGCGGTTTACTCGCGCTATCGGGCCTATATGGAGCGCAAGGACACCTACGGGAAATTGCGCCGCGAGACATCCCCGCTCCAGAATCCCGTCGCATATTTCTCGGCGGAATACGGGTTCCACGAATCCTTTCCCAACTACTCCGGCGGGCTCGGCATCCTCTCCGGCGACCATTGCAAATCCGCCTCCGATCTCGATCTCAATTTTGTGGCGGTCGGCCTCCTCTACCGCGACGGGTATTTCAAGCAGCAGATCAACAAAGACGGATGGCAGGAGGCGGTGAGCCTGAACCAGAATTTTCACCATCTTCCGTTGCAGGAGGTGAAGGTCGGCGGCGTGCCGTTGAAGGTGGCGGTGACATTCCTCGGGCGCGAAGTTTTCGCCAAGGTCTGGCGGCTGGCGGTCGGACGGATCAACCTCTACCTGCTCGACACGCTGCTGCCGGAAAATTCCCCGGCCGACCAGGCGATCACCGCGCAGCTCTATGGCGGGGACCACGAGTTCCGGCTGCGCCAGGAAATCATGCTCGGGATCGGCGGCTTCCGTGCCCTGCGAGCCATGGGGATCACCCCCCAGGTCTTCCACATGAACGAGGGGCATTCCGCGTTTCTCGGGATCGAGCGGATCCGCGAATATGTCCGGAACGAAGGGCTCGGCTTCAGCTCCGCGCTTCAGGTCGTGGCGGCGTCGAGCGTCTTCACCACGCACACGCCGGTTCCCGCCGGGAACGATGCGTTCTCACATGAGCTCGTGGCAAAGTATTTCCGCGACTACTCCACACAGGCAGGGATCGCTTTCGAGAAGTTTTTTGCGCTCGGGCAGGCGACCGTCTCACCGGAAAACACGTTCAACATGACGATTTTCGCGCTGCGCACGAGCCGCTTCGCAAACGGCGTGAGCCGGCTCCACGGCGAGGTGAGCCGCAAGCTCTGGAAGGACGTCTGGAAGGACGTCCCGGGAAATGAGGTTCCGATCACGAGCATCACGAACGGGGTTCATATCAAAACCTGGGCGGCCGGCGAGTTCCAGGATCTCTATGCGAAATACCTCGGGGCCGACTGGGAAGACCAGCTCTCGAACAGCGATTTCTGGCGCGGGGTCATCGACATTCCCGATGGCGAGCTCTGGAACCTCCACCAGCTCCTCAAGCAGCGGTCCATTGAGTTCCTCCGCGAAAGAATCCACCGGCAGCGGCAACGCAACGGAGAACCGCCGGAAGAGGTCCGACACGCGAACCGCCTGCTGAACAGCGAGGTGCTCACGATCGGGTTCGCGCGGCGCTTCGCGACCTACAAGCGCGGAACCCTCCTCTTCCGCGACCCCGAGCGCCTGCGGAAACTCGTCTCCAACAAAGAGCGTCCGGTCCAGTTCGTCTTCGCCGGAAAATCCCACCCTGCGGACGACGGCGGAAAGAAGCTCATCCAGGAAGTCTATAAAATCTCGCGCGATCCGCGGTTCGAGGGACGGATTGTTTTTGTCGAGGACTACGATACGAACGTCGGACGCCGGCTCTGCCAGGGTGTGGATTTGTGGCTCAACAATCCGCTGCGTCCGCTGGAGGCAAGCGGCACAAGCGGGATGAAGCTCCCCCCGAACGGCGGGTTGAATTTCAGCGTGCTCGACGGCTGGTGGCCGGAAAGCTGGAATGGCAAGAACGGATGGGCGATCGGCGCCGAGATCACCGGAGGCTCCGAGGCCCTGCAGGACGAGGTGGATCTCCAGAGCCTCTTTCATGTCCTCGAAAACCAGATCATTCCGCTCTACTACGCGAAACCGGACGGCGTGCTTCCTCTCGCCTGGATCCAGCTCATGCGCGAGTCCATGAGGACGGTTGTGCCGGTATTCAACACCCACCGGATGGTCTCGGAATACAACGGGCGCCTCTACGAGCCGGCGGCCGCCGCCTTTACCGCGCTGAGCGCAAACCACTGCGCGAACGCCGTCGCGCTCAGCGAATGGAAATCCGCGATCCGCGCCCAGTGGCCGCAGATCAGGATTCAGGATTATTCGATCTCCTGCGATATTCCCGAGGGGAAAGTCGCCCACGAGATCTTTTACGTGGGCGAGCAGATGAAGGTCACCGCACGCGTCCATCTCGGCGCGGTCAAGCCGGCACACGTCCGCGTGCAGGCCTACTACGGGCCGGTGCATGACAACGCGATCACGGGAGCCTCGGTTTCCGACCTCCCGATGGAGAAGCCGTTGGAGGATGGCAACTACATTTTTTCCGGGGAGATCCCGGCCAGCGAGAGCGGGAGCTACGGGCTCAACGTGCGGGTGATCCCGACCCACGCGCACCTGACGCAGGACCACGAACTGCGCCTGATCACCTGGGCGCGATGAGCACTGAAGACGTGTTCGGTTTTCAGTGATTCCGTGTTCAGGAAAGAAGGGCACATCGAAGACATTCCATTCCCAAAGCTGAACCACTGAAAACTGAACCACTGAAAACTTCCGTTTCGCTCTCGACCTGCTGGAATGCTTCGCGGCACACATGCGGGCTCGCGATGATCGAGGAAATCCTCGACATGGGGTTCCGCAGCATCGAGCTGAGCCACGGCATGCGCGCCCCCCTTCTCGAAGGGGTTCTTGAGGCCAGGAAAAAGCACCGCTTCCAAATCAGCAGCGTCCACAATTTCCTCCCCTCCCCGGTCGAGGTCCTCGCCGACAACCCGGACTGCTACGAGTTCACTTCCCACCGTCCGTCGGACCGCGGGCGGGCGGTGCGGCTGACGCGGACGACGATTGACTGGGCGGCGCGGCTGGAAGCGCCGTTTGTCGTTGTGCACTGCGGCCGGATCCGTTCGCTCAGCCTCACCGCGAAGTTGCGGGAGCTCGTCGAGGCGGGGAAGTCGCCCGGCAGGGAATACGCGGCGGCGAAGCTCGCCGCGGTGCGCAAGCGCGAGCAGGTCGCCGAGATTTATCTCCAGCGCGTCCTCGAGTGCCTGACCGACATCGTGGACTACGCGGGATCGAAGGGTGTCCGGATCGGAATCGAGAACCGGGAGTATTACGAGGCGGTGCCGACCGAGCGCGAGCTCGGGACATTCCTCCGGCGGCTGGATTCCGCAAACGCCGGCTACTGGCACGATTTCGGGCACGCCCAGATCAAGCACAACCTCGGGATGCTGGATCACAGGCAATGGTTGGAGTCCTCTGCTCCGCACGCCATCGGCTGCCATGTCCACGACGTGAGGTGGCCGTTCCACGACCACTGCGCGCCGTTCACCGGCGAGGTGAATTTCGCCTCCCTGCTTCCGCTCTTTCCAAAATCCTGCCCCATGGTATTTGAGCTGTCCCCGCGCACCACGGCCGACGACCTCCGGGCTTCGACCGACCGCTGGACACGGTTGTTTATCCCATGAAAAAAATCCTGCTCCCTGTCACCCAGGTCCTGATCACCGCCGGTCTGCTCTGGTGGATTTTTCGAAATCCCGAGCAAAACCAAAAGATGCTCGAAGCCATCGGGCGGGCGCAATCCGAAGGCGGGCTCTGGTGGTTTCTTCCGGGGATCTCCGCGCTGGGGATCACCATTTTGCTCCAGACCCAGCGCTGGATCGTGCTGCTGCGCGTCCAGGACATTACGGTTTCCTATTGGCGGGCGCTGCGGATCCTTCTGGCAGGAATGTTCTTCAACCTCTTCCTCCTCGGATCGACCGGAGGGGATGTGATCAAGATCTTCTTCATCATGCGCGAGGCGCCGGACAAGAAGGCGGGGGCGCTGCTCAGCGTGTTCATCGACCGCGTGGTCGGAGTGCTCGCGCTTGCGGCGGTTTCGGCGGTTGTCATCCTGGCGCGCTGGAACGACCTGTGGCAATCCGCCCGCATGGGCGTCATCACGGTGGCGGTCATCCTGGGCGGCGCGCTCGGGTTCATCGCGACGGCATGGCTCGTGGACCGGCTCCATCTCACCTCGAAGCTGCCGCAATGGCTTCCCATGCACGCAAAAATCGCCGAGGCGGCGGCCGCATTTTCCATGTACGCCAAATCCGGCGGCGCGGTCGGCGCGGCCTTCCTGCTGTCTCTCCCGGCCCATTTGCTGATGTTTTCCAGTTTCTACTTCGCTGCGAGGGCGTTCAGCGCGGGTCTCGGCCTGCTCAGCATCTATTGTGTGATGCCAATCGTCTCGACCGTTACGGCCCTCCCCATCAGCGTCGGCGGAGCGGGGGTGCGCGAAACGCTTTTCATCACCCTGCTCGGCGCGCTCTACAATACCCCGGAGGCGATCGCCAAAACGATTTCCATTTCCGGCTTCCTGATGGTCGTCTTCTGGAGCCTTGTCGGCGGCGTGGTTTATCTGCTCTACCGATCCAGCGCACCGGCCCGCATCGGAGAAATGGAGGCGTCCGTCGAGGCCGTCGAACACCGGATCGGGGAACAGGCCGAAAGCGGGCGGACCATCGGGATGGCAGAAAAGAAAAAATAAACGGTTTCCTTCGGCTTCGCGGTTGCCCGATGTCGCATCGTGTGCTCTAATTCCCAACTGCCCATGAATGTCGTTTGTGATCCGCAACCCAACTGTGTCGTCAACCTCCAGGTCGAGCTTCCCGCCGACCGGGTGTCCCGTGAATGGCTCTCCATCGCCAAAGATTTCCAGCGCCATGCCCGCCTCCCCGGCTACCGTCCGGGCAGGGCGCCGCAGGCGATGATCGATTCCCGCTACGCAAAAGAGATCCGCGAAGAACTCGAAAAAAAGCTCCTCAACGAGAGCATCAACGAGGCGATCAAGCAGAAGAACCTCCGCGTCCTCACCGTCTCGAAAGTCGAGGACATCACGATCGGAGACGACAAGACGATGCGCTTCCGGGCAAGCGTCGTGACCGCCCCCGAGTTCGAGCTGCCGGATTATTCCTCGATCCCGGTCGAGGCGGCGAAGCGCCCGGTGACCGACGGGGATGTCGAAAAATGGATCGAACAATTTCGCGAGCCGCACGCCACGTTCGAGGCGGTCGAAGACCGTCCGCTCGCGATGGGCGACTACGCGGTCCTCACCTACGAGGGAAAAATCGGAGCCCAACTTCTTTCCGATGCGCTGCCGAAAGCGCCCGCCCAGCTCCAGGGCCGCAGGAATGCCTGGATCTTCATGGACGAGGGCACGCTCGTCCCCGGGTTTGCAAAAGCCATCGAGGGGATGGCGATCAACGACGAACGCGCATTCACGCTCGATGTTCCGGCGGACTTCCCGCTCGCCGACCTCCGCGGATCGAAGGTCTCCTACTCGACAACCCTCCACGGGATCAACTCCAGGCAACTCCCTCCGCTCGACGACGCCCTCGCGGAAAAAATCGATCCGGGCAAGACGCTCGATGCCATCCGCACGGAACTGCGCGGGCGCCTCGAAAAAATGGCGGAGTCGCAATTCGAAAGCGCGAAGCGCAATGGCGCGATCCAGCACCTCCTCGCGCATGTCCAGTGCGAGCTTCCCGCGCAGGCGGTTGATCGCGAAGTCACCGGAATCCTGCGCGACATCGTCCGGGAAAACCAGGGCCGCGGGGTGAGCGATGATGAACTCCGCGCGCACCAGGACGAGCTGGTCGGCGTCGCCCAGCAGAACGCCCGCGACCGGGTGCGCGCGAACTTCCTCCTCCTCCGGATCGCCGAGAAGGAGAAGATCGAAGTCGTCGATTCCGACATGCTCATGGCGATTGCCGAGATGTCCCGCCAGTACGAAATTCCCGTGAAGAAGCTCATCAAGGACCTGCGGTCGCGCGACGGCTTCGGCCCGGTCCGCGACCAGATTCTCATGGGCAAGGCGCTTGATTTGATCGCGGCGAATGTTACAGTGCGCGAGCCGGCCCCGACCGGGGCGGGCGCTTAAAAATTATGTTGGTTCCCATCGTTGTTGAACAGACCGGGCGCGGAGAGCGCAGTTACGACAT
>JBAXTX010000075.1:0-13200 GCA_037129975.1 Verrucomicrobiia bacterium
TTTCCCTCTCAATCCCTCTGCCCTGCTTGTCTGCCCCCTGCCGGACAGGCCCTACTTTAGCACGGAAAAGAACTCACAGCTTTGGCCAACTTTCACCATCAATCCCTTCAAGAATTGGAGTTTTCAGATCCCTGTCGCCCCGTTGATGCGTCTGTGCTATCCGGATCGAGGCGATTTCATCACCTTGGTCGGAGATACCGGCCAAGGTGGCTGGATCAGAACCATCAAGCAAGGAATGCAGGGCACCACGGACCTTCGGGTCTGCTCGATCCGCGCTCCCAAGCTCATTCCGGGAATCGATTGGTCAGATCACCTCAACTACTGGAACCACGGCATCAAGGCCCTCATGGTCACCGACTTGGCTTTTTGCAGAAACCTTGCCTACCATTCGATGTACGACACTGCCAACCGGCTCGATTACGTGCGAATGTCCAAGGTTGTGGTCGGAGTTTTCGAGGCGATCCGGAGCACGCCTCAATCGAGTAATTGAATTTTCCCGCAAAGAACGCAAGGAGCGTAAATTGAGACGGATACAGATAACTGAAACCCTCCTTCTCTACGCCCCTTGCGTTCTTTGCGGTTTATGAGCTTCAATCGGCCATTTCAGCCGGGGTGGGGTCGATGACGTACTTTGGTGGAAAGTGCTGGACATCAGTCGGGCCAAACTCATGGCGTTTATCCCAATATTCCCAGAAGCTCAATTTGTTCATGAGGATTTTTCTGCCTTGGTCTTTCCCGGAGTAGTCTTCACCGAGTTCGCGGCCGGCTTTGCGAGCCTGTTCGATCATCCGGGTTACCCGTTCGGGCTGCTCTTTGGCCAGGTTTTTGGTCTCGAAGGGATCCTTCTTCATGTTGAATAGCTGGGTATAGCGCGCTCCACTGTAGCACACGTTGTAGAGGATGAGCTTGTACTCCTGATCAAGGAAGGTGCGGATTTCCTGACGGTAGGCGGTGTACAAGCTCTGACGATGGATTTTATTCGGATCCTTCACCGACTCGGCAAAGCTTTTCGCCTCGATTGTGGCAGGCACGGGCACCCCGACTAAGTCCAATAGCGTCGGCAGTGTATCCGAGAGATAGACAAAGGTATCCCGCTTCTGTCCTTCCGGAATGCCCGGCCCTCCGATGATGAGCGGAACCCGGTTGTCAGCGTCGTAGAGGCTCTGCTTGTGGATCAGGCCGTGATCACTGAACGAAAGCCCGTTGTCGGAAGCGAAAATGATGATGGTATTCTTGGCCTGGCCAGTGCGATCCAGCTCATCGAGGATGCGCCCCACCTGTTTATCGTAGCCGGTGATCACGGCGTAATAGGACGCCAGCGCTGCCTGCATTTGATCCGGCGGCGTGTTGCTCGTGACTGGAGGCAACCCCTGCACGCCAAAGCCGCGGCAGTCGGTGTCGCGCAGTTTAAAGCCGGCAAAGGCGGCGTGGTCTGACGCCGCGTTGGGAGCTAACGGCGGGAGCTTAACCCCCTGGTAGAGCGCCAGGTCTTCCGGCGCGGGCGAGAGAGGGTCGTGGGGCACCGAAATCGCAAAATTGATGTAGAACGGCCGCTTGGTCCGCTCGGGTTCATTCAAGTAAGCGATGACCTTGTCCGGACAGATATCCTTGTTTTTCGGAGAAAAGGTTTCGTGAAAAAACTCGCAACGATCGGCGGCACGGCAGCCAGGGTTATAAGTATTGCCGCTTTTGCCCATGTAGAACGTGTCATACCCGGCGGCGCTGAGCATTTGGAAGTCGACCGGAGCCGAAGGTTTGTTGGTCTGACTGCCGATATCGAGCGGCATGTTAAACAGATTGCGCCCGGTCATCATCATGGTCCGGCTCGGCGTGCAAACCGCCGTCTGGTTGCTCCCCATGACAAAGCAGTTATTGAACGTCACCCCGTGCTTCACGAGACGGTCGATGTTGGGCGTATGGATGTGCGGATTGCCCAGAGCTGCAATGCAGTCGGGGCGCATGTCGTCAGCAAGGATCAGAAGGATGTTGGGTTTCCTGGCAGCTGCCGAATCCTTCACCGGCCCGCTGGCTGCAGGCACAGCAATCGGAGCCGGGGCGGTCGCAGCGGACAGAGCGGTTGATAAAAAGGCTATGAGGACAGCATTTACTGTTGAGTTCATGGTTGGGATTTTTGTTTGTTGGTGAGAGGACTCTTCTTCACTTTGCTTGCTTGTTACTCGTCGCGGCATTGGCTTGCATGGAAGCCGGAGTGCACACGATCACATCGCTCTTGCGCGCCGCCGGTACGATGTCCCACGTCACCAGCTTGCCATCCTTGACTGTTCCGGTGAGCACGACGCCGCCTTGCAGGTGCAGTTTGAAGTCGACATCCCACTCGGAGGGCCACGCCGGTAGCAGATAAATCTTGCCGTTGCCTTCCTGAACCAGCATCCGTTGCAGTGCGATCGCGCCGGAGCCGAAATGATCAAAGTCGGGAAGGCCGTCGGTGACTTCGTTGCCATAGACAGGGAAGCGGAGGACGTTCGTGGCGTAACGGAAACGGCGCACCAAACCCTCTGCGGCCTTTTCGGCATTGCCCGCAAGAGCCCAGCCGATCTGGTCCTGAGTCCAGCATCGGCTCCCAAAGGTATCCTTGCAGATCCGGTGCTGCATCGTCCATTCCACCAGATCCTTGCTCCCGAGAGCCAAGCCGTAGCAGCGGAACGGGAAGACCGGGTAAATCTCGGGAAGCTCGCCGTTGCGGCGCTGTTCTTCATGCTTTTCCGCCCCCACGATCGCAGGCCGCCCATCGATCACCTGCATCGGAATCTCCGGGATCTCAGCCCGGAAACGTTTCCATTTCTCCTGGTCTTCGGCCGTTCCGACCTTCATCGCCAGCAACTGGTCGAGACAGAATCGCAGGCCAGCCACATCGGGGGCCGGATTGACCGTGATCCACCAAGTCTCCAACGCCTGGGACGGTTCCAGACGCAACTTCCCGTCGGCTCCGCGCGGATAGTGCAGGTCAAAAAATAGCAGCACGTCACGGGCGAAAGGGACCAGTATTTCGTCACGGAATCGCGTATCGCCGGTGAAATTGACGAAGTCGGCCATCATCGTGATCGTCTCCAGGCCGCTGTTGTGGTGGAACATCAAGTGGTTTCCCTTGTAGGCTTCGCCCGCCTTGATGAGCGGGGGTGGAGCCCAGTCCTCGGTGCCCATGATGGGATTGATATTTTCACGGTAAAACGCGCCAGCATGGCCATAGTGCATCTGGGTGATAACCTTGCGCATCGGCAGGGTCAGCCACTGATGATCAAAGAACGGTTTCATCAGGTCAAAATCGCCGCTCATGAACAGCGGCCAATAAAGCAGGCGCTGGTTCTGGAAAGTGAAGCGGCGGCCCCAGGCCCGGTAATCCTCAGGCATCATCAACGAGTTGTCGGCCATGCGAATCGCCCCCTTGTGGATGGCCTGGGCGTCGGCCCCGCGGCCGGGCGGATAGAGAAGCTGCTGGGAAAAAATCCCGCCGTTGAACTTGGGCTGGAAACGGCTCCGGCTCTGGGCACCCATGAGGAAACGAAACATGTTGTAGCTTTGAGCCACCAGGGCCGCCCCGTCGGCCTCTTCGCGCAGCCCCTTCGCATTGGCCTCGCCATTGAACCGCTCGCGCGCCTCTGCCGGCACGGTTCGATCGGAGGCAATGATCCAACTCCGGCTCCAGAAGCGTTGCCACCAATCAACATGTCGCACCCAGTCCTTCTGGATGTCCACCGGCTTATCAGCCAATTCCTCGATCGCTCCGGCCCACGCCTTGCCGGGATCAGGCGTCTGCATGGTCAGGGCATGAATCCGGACATCAAACCTCTTCCCGGCTCCCGTCAGCTTCCCATCCGTTACTCCTGCCTTCTGACTCCCGCCTCCTGAATTCAGTTCAACGAGATTTCCGAAGGTGTTAAACCGCCAATGATCCGGGGCAATCGTCTCCGGGTTTTCAATCGCATACCCTTTCTTCATCTCTTCCGGGTAGAAGCTCCGGTCGCCCACGCTGAAATACCACAGCAGTTTGTCCTGGCGATCCAGGCGCACATCCGGAGTAGGGTCCAGCCCCTTCCACTGCGTATAGCGCTTCCAGAACTCCGGTTGCGCGGCAACGGTCAACTCATGCGGAGACTCAATCTCCACATGATAAATCGCTCGGTTGGCATCCGCCCAGATCCGCAGCTTCACTCCGTCGGCCTCGATCTGGATCGAGCCGGTCGGCAGGTCGAGCGTCTGTCGGAATGGCTTCCCCTTTGTGAACGGATTTGGCGTCAGCGAAATCCGCAACCGCCCGGTCTTGTAAAGATCGCCGCAATAGCTGAACGCGTCAGTCTTGGAGAGCAGCAGATAAAGATCCCCATTTTCGATGGCATAGACGCCAGCCCCCAGGTCGCCGTTGCCGATGGGCATCACCCCCGAGGCATCCTTCGACGGGCTTGTCCAGACCACGTTGTAGCGGGCCATGCGTTCAGCCGCCTCGCCAGATTTCTCGCCTTTGGCAACGCCGAGGGCGCACAATCCCGACCAAATTGCAAGGCAGGCTATCAAACGGGGCTTCAGTGATCCAGAGAACATTGTTTGTGTGGTTGAATGCGATTTTCGGCCCATCCCCAGACTGGCGCAGAGGGCTTCACTTGTCGTTTCGTTCGTTGTCATTGATTCCGTCTTACAGCTTCAGTTGCAGGTGGGGGGTTCGCTTCCAGGCCGGCGAGTCCTGAAAAGAAATGTTTTGCGCTCATGCCGGGGGGCGATGGATATCACGTCGCAAGAAAACGCGTCAATGCTTTCCCCCGACACGTTTCGCATCGGGGCTTGCCAAGCGGAAATTCTCTGGCAACATGGTGGGTGAACCAACCAAAGGAAATTATGCCAGAATCAAACGAACACAAAACCGCCGCCAAGAAGCTGGAGAGCAGCACCGAACACGCGAAAAAAGCGATCGATGCCGTCACCGAACACGCCAAGGTGGTTGGCGAAACCGTCAAACACCATGCCCATGCCGCCTACGAGACCGGCAAGGAGCACATCACCGCCGCCGCAAAAGATCTCAAAGAGTCCGCTTCGGCGACTTACGGGGATTTGAGCGAGCAGGCCAAGGTGAAGGCGTGCGAATGCCAGGACAAGGCGCGTGCCGCCTGGGGAGACGCCACCTCGTATGCCCAGACTTACCAGGGCGAGACCGAGGAATACATCCGGCAGAACCCGCTGAAAGCGGTCGGGATCGCTGTCGGGATCGGATTCCTTCTCGGCCTCATTTTGCGTCGCTGATTGGAAACGACCGGTTACACCGGCGGGAATCCGCCAAAATTTCGCAAGGACGATCCGCCCCGCGGGTTGACCGACGGGCTGCTCAATTTGGTCGGCTCGCTGGGCCGGCACATGGAGTCTCTCGGCGCGCTGGCCGGAGAGGAAGCGCGCGAGGCCGGGACGCTCGTCCTCCGGCTGGCCGCGATGCTTTTTGCGGCGTTGTTTTTTGCGGCGTTCGGATACGTCCTGCTCCTTTTCTCGGCGGCCTTTTTGATCGCGGCGATCTTTGATGTCAGCTGGCTTTGGATCCTGCCGGGGTTTGTTTTGCTTCATGTGGTCCTGGCCTTTTTGTGTGCGAACCACGTGCGGGTTCATTGGCGGACCCCGCTCTTCACGGCGACAAAGGGGGAGATCTCCCGTGATCTGGACGCTCTTCGTGGAGGACGCGAACCATGAGCCGGAAGTCCGAGATTCTCGCCGACCTCGCCCGCAGCCGGGTGGCGATCGCGCGTGACACCTCGGCCGTGCGGTCGCAGTTGGATCTGGTCGCGAGGGTCAGGAGCTCGTTCCAAACCCGTCCGTTCGCCTGGCTCGGCGGGGCGACGGCCCTCGGCTTTCTTTTTGCAAGGCCGAAGACGCGCGCGAAGACAGCGTGTGTCCTTAAAAAAACCCAAGCGCCGGTGAAGGCGGAGGTCCGGAAACCGCGCGGATTCTGGGATATTCTGTTCGCCCTCATCAAGCTCTCCGTCCCGCTGCTCCGTCCGGCCCTCTCGGCGTACGCCGCCAGGCGCATCGGGGATTTCGCCGCAAAGCCCGGCAAGTAATTCATCGTATTCTTCCTGCTCTTTGTTCCGGAAACCAAAGGAATTTCCCTGGAAAGAATCGAGAAGGCCTGAAGCTCCTCAAGATCGTCCTGCTGCCATCCTCGGCCCGCCTGCGCCACGCCCCTGCGGGCGAATTGAGGAATTGCACTTCAAGCGCGTGTCGCGTATGAAGCAGCCCAATGATTATCGGATTTTTGCGACATGCGGAGGCGGAGCACGCCAGCAAATCCGATTTTGACCGGAAGCTGACCCCGAAGGGGATCGGGCAGGCGGAGAAGGCCGCAAGGTTCTGTCTGCGGAACGGCCTTCTGCCGGACCTGATCATGACGAGCCCGGTTGTGCGGGCACGGCAGACAGCCGGGATTTTCGCGAAGCTGACCGGATGTGATCTGGTCGAGGAACATTGGCTGGCCTGCGGAATGAGCCCCCAGGACTGCCTCAAGGAAATTTCGGCCATCCTGCACAAGGACTTTGTTCTTCTCGTCGGTCACGAGCCGGATTTCAGCCGCGCGATTTCCCATTTGATCGGCCTTCCGGATTCTTCCGCTCTGAACATTCGGAAAGCCTCGCTGACGGCCGTGGAGGTTGCGGATTTTCGCGCCGGCTGCGGACAGTTGCAATTTTCGGTTCCCGTGCGTTTGATGTAGCGATGACTGTCCTCCATTCCCGTTCGTTTGTCTCCGATGCCGTGAATTTGATCGCCCGCGAGTCGGAGTCCGCGATCGCGGGGCGCGGGATTTTTCGCATCGCCTTGAGCGGAGGCAATACGCCGCGTCCGATCTATGAGGCGCTGGCCACCGCCGGTCTGCCCTGGGACAAGTGGGAGATCACGTTCAGCGACGAGCGCTGCGTGCCGCCGGACAGCGACCAGAGCAATTACAAAATGGCGAAGCTTTCGCTCTTCGACCACGCCGCGATTCCGGCGGCGAACATCCTTCGCATGGAAGGCGAGCGGGATCCGGAGGTCGCGGCGGAAAATTACGAACGGGAACTGCTCGCCCGCAGCAAGCCCTGCCGGCACGACCTGATCCTGCTCGGCATGGGGGACGACGGGCATACCGCCTCGCTTTTTCCCGGCACCGAAGCCCTCCGCGTCACCGACCGGCTGGTCGTCGCGAATTTCGTTCCGAAGTTTTCCGCCTGGCGGATCACGTTCACCTATCCGCTTCTGAATGCCGCCCGCCACGTGTGTTTTCTGGTGAGCAGCGCGGGCAAGGATCCGGTCCTGGAGGGCGTTTTCAGCGGGAGCTCCGACTACCCGAGCGCCGCGGTGGCGCCCGCCGATGGCAACGTGACCTGGCTGCTCGGCGGCGGAGCCTGAGTTTTTCATATTATGAAAGCATTGTTCCTGACCAACGAGTATCCGCCCCGCATCTACGGTGGCGCGGGGGTCCACGTCCAGTATCTCAGCCGCGAGCTCGCGAAGCTGATGCCGGTCGAGGTACGGTGTTTTGGCGACCAGAATATGGCGGCGGGAAACCTTTCCGCCAGGGGCTTCGGACTGGTCACGGATGCCTACACCTGCCCGAAGCCGCTCAACCCGGTCTTCGGCGCGCTCCAGCGCTGCCTGGATTTCAACACGACCAATATTGATGCGGACATCGTGCATTGCCACACATGGTATTCCCACTTCGGCGGGATCCTGGCAAAAATGACATACGGGATTCCGCTCGTGCTGACCGTCCATTCCCTCGAGCCGCTGCGTCCTTGGAAGCGCGAGCAGCTCGGCGGCGGGTATGACTTCACCTGCTGGCTGGAAAAAACCGCCATCGAGATGGCGGATGCCATCATCGCGGTTTCCGATGAGACCCGGCGGGATATCGAGCGGCTCTTTGACGTGGATCCGGCCAAGATCCACATCATCTACAACGGGATTGATCCGGCGGAATACCACCCGGTCGAGTCACGCGCCGCGCTCCGCAGGTTCGGCGTGAACCCGCACGAGCCGTATATCCTCTTTGTCGGAAGGATCACCCGGCAGAAAGGGATCATCCATCTGCTCAACGCGATCAAACACCTCGACCCCGGATTCCAGGTCGTGCTCTGCGCCGGAGCCCCCGACACGCCGGAGATCGCCGCCGAGATGAAGCAGGCGGTCGCCGCCGCCCGGCGCGCGAGGCCGGGCGTCATCTGGATCGAAGAAATCCTCGACAACCGCTCGAAAATTGAATTTTACACCCACGCGAGTGTTTTTGTCTGTCCCTCGATCTACGAGCCGTTCGGGATCATCAACCTCGAGGCCATGGCGTGCGGCACGGCGGTTGTCGCGAGCGCGGTTGGCGGGATCCGCGAGGTGGTACGCCAAGGCGAGACCGGATACCTTGTCGCCGTCGAGCAGATGAAGGAGACGCCCTTCGAACCGGTCCATCCGAACCGCTTCGCCAAGGATCTCGCGGCCCGCATCAACGAGCTCATGGCCGATCCCACGAAGCGGATTGCCTTCGGAAAAGCCGGACGCCGGCGCGCCATCGATGTCTTTTCCTGGAGCGAGATCGCCCGGCAGACCCGCGACCTTTACGAGGTGCTCTGACCGGAAGGTCAATACGACTTTGCCCAGACGACCCGCTGGCGGCTGGGCTCGCCGGTGAACGGACACACGCCCGCTTCCGGGGACTCCTCGAACGGGATGCACCGGACCGTGACTTTCAGGTCGTTCTTGATTTGCTCCTCGACGACCGGGCTGCCGTTCCAGTGGGCGACGGCAAAGCCCCCGTGAATCTCCGGCTTCGCGGAATTCTCCGGCGTGAAAAACGCGTAAAAATCTTCTTTCGTATCCAGCGTCCGGAGGTGGCTTTCGCGAAATGCCGTCGCCCGTTCGAGCAGCGCCGACTGGATTTCCCCGAGGACATCCGGAAGGCGCGACGGGAGGCCGGTCACCGGAAGAAATTCTTTTTCCTTGTGCGGACGGTCGCGGCGCGAGACCGCCGCCGTGCCTTGGGCGAGATCGCGGGGTCCGATTTCGATGCGCACGGGGACTCCCTTTTTGATCCACTCCCAGTTTTTCACCCCGCCGCCGATGTCACGTGCATCCACCTCGACCGAGAGAGGATCCCCGAAAAACGATGCGAAGCGAAGCGAGACGGCCAGCGCCTCCGCCGCCTCCAGCACGGCGGCTTTCGAATCTTCCTTCGGTGTGATGGGAATGATGACCACATGAGTGGGGGCGATCCGCGGCGGCAGGATCAGGCCGTCGTCATCGGAATGCGCCATGATCAACGTGCCGATCATCCGCGTGCTCACCCCCCAGCTCGTCGTCCACGCATGCTCGACCGCGCCGTCACGCCCCTGGAACTGGATGCCCGAGGCTTTGGAAAAATTCTGTCCGAGGAAATGCGAGGTCCCGGCCTGGATCGCTTTCCGGTCCTGCACCATCGCCTCGATGCAATACGTGCGCAGGGCGCCGGGGAACCGCTCGCCCTCGCTCTTCTCGCCGCACAGCACCGGCAGCGCCAGAAATTCGCGCGCGAATTTTTCATACACCCGCAGCATTTTCATCGTTTCCTCCTCCGCTTCCTGCCGCGTCTCGTGCGCGGTATGCCCTTCCTGCCACAGGAACTCCGCCGTGCGCAAAAACAGGCGGGGACGCATTTCCCAGCGCACGACGTTCGCCCACTGGTTGAGCAGGATCGGGAGGTCGCGCCACGATTTCACCCACCGGGCGTAAGCCGCGCCGATGATCGTCTCCGATGTCGGACGCACGACCAGCGGTTCGCTCAACTCGCCCGCCGGCACCAGCTTTCCGTCCCGCATCTCGAGCCGGTGGTGGGTGACGACCGCGCATTCCTTCGCGAACCCCTCGACGTGCGCCGCCTCTTTTTCCAGATAGCTCAGCGGAATGAACAACGGAAAATACGCGTTCCTGTGGCCCGTCTCCTTGAACATCCGGTCCAGCACCGCCTGCATCCGCTCCCAGATCGCATATCCCCACGGCTTGATCACCATGCACCCCCGCACCTCCGAGTTCTCCGCCAGATCCGCCGCGCGGATCACCTGCTGATACCATTCCGGAAAATCCTCCGCCCGGCGCGGAGAAATCGCATTCTGATTTTTGTCGCTCATGGACCCGACATGTTTGCCGCCACGGCGCGGCGGTAAAGCCAATTTTTCGCGGGGTCCTCTTGCGCGGGAAATTGTTTCGACGCGCGGGCCGTCCGGTGATAGGGTCTTCTATTATGAAACCCGTCCGCATCGTCGAGCAGCTCGCCATTTTCATCGCCAACAAGCCGGGCACACTTTCCGAGGTCTGCGACGCGCTGGCCGAGGACAAGATCAACATCTACGGGCTCACGGTTTCGGACACGGTGGATCACGCGGTGGTGCGGATGGTGGTGAGCGACACGCGGCGTGCCATCGCCCTTCTGGAAGCGCATGGGACGCTGGTGGTCGAGAACGATGTCATCATGATTGAAAATGACAATCGTCCGGGCGGGCTTTCGCGGATTGCGAAGGCACTGTCGGCGGCGAAGGTGAACATCGAATACGCCTACCTTGCCTCGATGCCCGCGGCGAAGAAGGGGCTTTTGATTCTGCGCGTGAGCGACGTGAAAAAGGCGTTGAAAGTTTTGTCCAATCCCGCCCTGGGATTGTAGTTTTACGGAGGGGATCGTTTTGCCGGAACTGTTGCCAACCCATGCACACCAAACTGGAACGAACGCTGTCAGGACTCGGCTTGATCGGGTTGATGCCGGCTTTTCTCGATCACAAGATTGACGACCGCCTTCTCGCGGAACTCACCGATTTTGACCTGAAGGAAATCGGGGTCGGAACGGTGGGCGACCGGAAACGGCTTTTGCTGGAGTTCGAGCACGGAAGCGGAGCCGGATTTTCCGCCAAGCCGAGGACCGCAAAAGCCGTGACCATGGCAAAAGCCGCCGCCCCGGCAGCCAAGGAAGCGATTGTTGCCGCCGATTCGCGGGATGCCAAACCAGCGGCTGAAAAACCGAAGGAAAGCACGGTCACCGACAATCCGCTTCTGGCAACCCAGGCGAGGCCGTTTGTGAACAGTCTGGGAATGCCTTTTGTGCCGACCCCCAGAAGCAAGACGTTATTTTGCATTTGGGAGCTCCGCATCAGAGACTACGAGCGGTATTGCACGGAGACCGGGGCTCCGATGCCAACGGCTGATTTTCCCCAAGGCCCGGATCATCCGGTGGTGAATGTCCGGTGGAACGATGCCCAGGACTTTTGCCAATGGCTGACCAAGCGGGAGGCCGGGAAAATTCCTGGAAGCCTGATCTACCGTCTCCCCCTCGACGAGGAATGGAGTGCCGCGGTGGGGCTGACGTATGAGACCGGGTCAACCCCGCGGTCGCGCAGCGGGGTTGTCGAGGGATATCTCTGGGGAGGAACGTTCCCGCCTCCGGCAGATGCCGGAAATTTCCACTCCCGGTTCGGTTGCGATCAATTTCCCGAAACTTCGCCAGTCGGAAGTTTCGCGCCAAACAAGTTTGGTGTTTACGACCTCGGAGGGAATGTCTGGGAATGGTGCCTGGACAAGTATGACAGTGGAGACGAGCAGCGTGTCGCGCGCGGGGCTTCGTGTTTCAATGATGATCCGGAATTCCTCCTGGCCTCCGCCCGCAACCATTTTGCTCCAGGGCACGCGCAGAACAACCTGGGGTTCCGGATTGTTTTGACGCCTTCGGTCGGACGCGATCCCTGGCAAAAAGCCTGAAAATGAGCTTGGGCGGCGGATGCCCGCCGCCGGGATTTTGCCAACCGCCGCGTGATCAGAGTCCGGATCATTCCGGGGGCTGGTGTGAGCGATCGTCGTTTTCAGAGTTGGCGCTTGAGGAGTCCGGCTTTCAGTTCCTCCACCCTGAGTTTTTCTTCCGGGGAAAGCGGGGGGATTTCCGTGGCGCGGATGGCCTGGCGATAGTCCTCCGTGCTTTTTCCTCCGGGAATGATCACATGGGTTGTCGGTTCATCAAGCAGGTGGCGCAACGCGAGCTGGATCATGCCGCGCCGGGGAGTGAGGAGTTCTTCAAAAACCGCATAACGCGCAAAATCCGCCGCCGCAGACTCACTGTCCGGAAATCTTCCCGAGCGGATATCATCGGGCCCGAACTTCGGTTTCCGATGGAAATATTTCCCGCTCAGACGCCCGCCCGCGAACGATCCGCGCACCACGCCCCCGAGTTCGTGGCGGGCCACGAACGGGATGATCGGATCGGGCGGATCAAGCATCGAATGCGAAAACTGGATCACGTCCAGACAACCCAGGGAATCCAGGAATTCCGCGTCTTTGAGGCTGTTGGTCGAGATCCCGACAGCCCGCACCTGTCCTCGTTTTTTTGCCGACTCCAGAAACTTCACGGTCTCTTCCGCCTCACCCGCCAGCGGGGCGATGTGGTAGAGATAGACGTCGACATAGTCGGTCTGCAACCGCTTGAGCGAGCCTTCGAGCGAGACCGGCGCCCGTTTGGGCGAAGCATCCCGAAGGCGCTCGCCGTTGGGTCCCACCTGATGGCCGAACTTGGTGCTGATAATCCATTTCTGCCGCCGCCCCCGGAGCGCTTCCCCGACGCGCCGTTCGCTTTCGCCGTTGCCATACTGCTCGGCGGTATCCACAAAATTGATCCCGAGATCACCGCATTGCCGGATCAAATCCACACAAAACTCCCGCCCGAGTTCCGGGTGACCGTCCACTTTGCCATCCAAAACGAGCGGCCCGCCAAGCTGCCACGCACCGATGCCGATTTCCGAAACCTGTATCCCCGATTTTCCCAGCGTGCGGCAGTTCATAAAAGTGACCCTCCCAACCTGCACCTCCGGATGCTTTTGGCGAGAAAATCCGGGCCGCCGCGCGCGGGAGGGACCAACGAATATGTTGCAGACTTCCGGCCCCAGATGTATTACTTTTTCTAATGCCGACGCAAAACGCGCCAGTCACCAGTTCCGATTTTATCAAGGCTTACCGCGTGATGTTGGTGGCGCGGGTGCTGGAGGAGGCGTTTTTCGCGGCGGCGTGATGGATCCAACAGCGTGTTCTATCACGAGGCTTGAATAGTGTCGGTCCTTGTACTTGTATATCTGATAGATTGCGGGAATGCGCATTTTGGGCCGGACAGAGGCCGTGCAACTTGTGATAACGGCAAAAAGGGCGAATCGGACGGATGGGGGGCAGCCCGGGAATAGGCCAGAGAGG
>JBAXTX010000076.1:0-13150 GCA_037129975.1 Verrucomicrobiia bacterium
ACCGTAGAAGCGGCATCCTGCCGCTTGGATGCTTTCTCCAAGCGGCGGGACGCCGCTTCAACAACGACAACTCTTTGCCCGGTCTTAATGATTCAGGTGAACCCGGCGCGGGCGACGCGCCAATAAAAAACGCTTTCCTTGTGCGGATACACCGACTGCTGTATAAGCGCTCTCTCCAATGGAAGCTCAGCCAACAGGACGTATGAGCTCGTCCCGTCCGCCGGAGGCGGCCGGGCTCCCGCATTTTTTATTCCAGATCGGCTGGATGGTTCTTGGGGTCTTCCTCCTTTCCCAGGCTGGCGAATGGTTCATGAAGTCGTCCGGCGGACTCCTCAGTCCGATCTGGCCGGCCGCGGGGTTCTCGCTTGCGGTGGCTCTGCTTTACGGGCTTGAGCGCGCGATTCCCGCAGTCTATCTGGGTTCGCTTGCGAGCAATTTCCTCAATGGCGAGCCCACACTTTTCCTCTATGTGGGACCGGCGGGTTATCTTTTGGAACTCGTCGTCAGCTGGGCGTTGCTCACGAAGGTGGCAAAGATTGATCTGGGATTCTCGGGTTTGAAGGACTTCGGCAGGTTCGTTGCTTTCGGGTGTTTTCCCGGGCCGCTTTTGGGAGGAATCTATGGGGCCACGCTGTTGACGTTCAGCGGGCATCTTTCCGTATCCCAGATGGTCGCGGGGTTTTCGGGATTTTTCCAATCCAACGCGTTTGGCATCCTGATTTTTGGCCCGTTTTTCCTTTTTGCGCTGAGGCGGCAGAATTTTCGTCCCCCGACCATTTGGGGCCGCTACGAGCTGCTGGGATACGCGCTCATTCTGGCTGCCCTGCTTTTTATTTTGGTCCATGTCCCGGAGATCGGCATGAGCGTCCGACTGGCTGTGATCGGCTCGACGATGATTCTGTCGTTGGTGGTGGCCCTGCGCTTCGGCCTGCGGACCACGACGCTCATCCAGGCCCTTTCTATTTTTTTGGTGCCGGCGTTTGCGGCCATGGTGCCGGGCCGCATGGGTGACGTCCGCGTTCTCATGTCGGGCGGGGAATTGCAACCGCTCGTGCACATCTTTGCGTTTCTCACAAGCCTCGGATGTCTGTTCGCGGCGGCTTATCATGACGAGTTGCACGCCCTCCGCTTGAGATTCGCCCTGGCGATGTCTTCCGCCAACCTCTGTGTCTGGGACTGGAGTTCCGCCGGGTGGGTCTGCCACACGCCGGCCTGGCGCGAAAAGTTCGGGGTGGGATTCAGAAAAACGATCCCGAACGAGGTCGTCCTCGGGATGGTCCATTCCGAGGACCTGCCGGATTTCGAGGAGAATTTCCGGAAGCTGTCCGCGTTCGAGATTTCGCATTGGAGCCAGAATTGCCGGATGCGGGCCGCCGACGGCGCATGGGTTTCCGTGCAGATTGATGCGAAGCCGTTGCGCCGGACCGCCGACGATGAGATTGCGTCCATAGCGGGCGTGATGCGCGACACGACCCAAGAGTTGGAGGCCGTGCAGAACCGGATCACGGTGATCGAAACCGAGGCCCAGCTCCGCACCCTCCGCAGCCAAATCAACCCCCACTTCCTTTTCAACGCCCTCAACAGCATCCGGGCTCTGATTGGGCGGCAGGATATCCAGGCAAAAACCATGGTGACCGCGCTCGCCAGCCTGCTTCGCGAGGTTCTTGCCGGACGCGACGCGCGGCTCCAGTCCGTCGGGAAGGAATTGGAAATCGTCAGGGATTATCTCGATATCGAGGCGATCCGTTTCGGAGAGAGAATCCGCTACCGCATCGAATGTCCTCCCGACCTGCTCACCCAAAGAATTCCGGGAATGCTGGTTCTGACCCTCGTGGAAAATTCGGTGAAGCACGGCATCTCCAAACTCGAAAAGGGCGGATCCGTCGAAATCCTGATCGGGCGATCACCGGATAAAGCCTCGGTCATCGTTTTTGTTGTCAACGACGGACTGTTGAAAAAGGAAAGCGCCAATGCGGACGGCTATGGGGGGCAGGGGCTGGAAAATGTCCGGGAGCGCATCACACTCTCGACCAACGGGCGGGGAAGTTTCGAGATCCATGAAATTCCCGGCCCGAGGGTCGAGGCGATTGCCCTGCTTCCGTTCGACGAACGCTACCTTCCCTCCGACCGGTGAACGGGACGTTGCATATTTTTTTGTTGCATGATTTTTCTGGGCAAGCCCCGCCCATTCTTGCATAGTACAAACTTCCCTCATTTATGAAAACTGTCCTTGTGGTGGAAGATGAAGTGGTCGCTCTGGAAGATCTCCGCGATTCCCTCTTGGAAATTGACCCCTCCTTGGAAATTGTCGGAGTTCAAACGGCGATGGAGGGATTGGAGCTGATGGGCAGCAGGAAAAGCGACAACCCGAAACATTTTGACGGGATTTTCCTCGACCTCGAGCTCCCCGGCATGAGCGGCATTCAGATGATCGAGCGGATGGGCAAGCCGATGCCTCCCGTGATTCTGGT
Organism: Verrucomicrobiia bacterium; assembly: GCA_037129975.1. Classification (GTDB taxonomy): domain Bacteria; phylum Verrucomicrobiota; class Verrucomicrobiia; order Chthoniobacterales; family Terrimicrobiaceae; genus QYQL01. Next base: position 2,472 of record JBAXTX010000076.1, read on the forward strand.
GACCGCCCACGCGATGATGGCGCTGGACGCGATCGGTCTGGGAGTGATCGGGTGCCTGCTCAAACCGGTGGACCAGCAGCGTCTGCGCCGGGCCTACCAGCAGATGAAGGAGATCGCGGACGCGCCGCCGCCAAAACCCGCCGCGCCATCCGATGAGATTCATGGTTCGGAGAGCCGGGTTCTCCTGCGCGACCGCAACGGCATCCACATGGTCAATGTGCTCGATTTTTCGCTTCTCAGCGACGAGCATGGCTCGACGAGAATATTTTTCGGCAACCACAGTGTCGTTGTCCCCCACAGCCTTTCGGACATGGAGACCAGCCTCGACCGGGAGCACTTTTTCCGGGTGAACAAAACGACGATCGTGAACCTGAACAAGGTCATTCATTACACGACGTCTCCGACCGGTCTCTTCGTGGCGGGGTTGCCCGACGGCACGTCCGCCGAGTTCAGCCCCGAGCGTTCCCGGATATTTCAAACCCGCTTCGAACTCTGACTTGATGAAGCAGGGAGAGGGCATCGCCCTCGGTGCCCTTGCTGTGGCAGAGGGAATGCCGGGGGCGACATCCCCATTCATTACGCTTACGCGCGCGGATCAGGGGGGCGAAGCAGGGCTTGCGTTTCAAGCGGTGGATGATGACATTGATTTCACTGAAGCCTTTGGGTGGCACGCCCGCACTGGCAACTGTGCTGCCCACCATTCGGTGCACGTTCTCACATTTTGTTTTTTCTTGGCGAGGTCTTTGCCTCGCTTCTGCAGGCGTTTGACAGCCTTCTGAAATTGCGTTGTTTGAGCGAGCCTCCCGAGATCAAGAAAGGTGTAATGATGATTGAATATGCTTTAAGATAGCTGGGCCATTGCCAATGACGACTATCAATATCCCAATCGATGCAAAAATACAAAACCAGGCAAGTAATGCCCGGTAATAGTTCTTGCGGGAATCGTTGTTGCCAGCGAAAGCCCACACAAAAATCATAATCAATCCTATAATCGGAATTGCAGTGACGAACATCATCCACATCCACGAAATGACCGACACATAATTACTGTCGTCTTTTTTGCTCATAATTCTGAGTGTGACTGTCGGCGAACGTCAAAGCCACCAACGACTCTCCGGGAGTGACGGGTGGATGCTGGCTGGTGGTTTAATCATGGTCAGCTTTCTGCTTGGATGGTTATGTGCTTGCCGCGCTCTATTGACTAATAATAGTGAGATCCGATGTGTGATGAAAAAGCACAAAAAGCACTAAAATAGCTTGGATCGAAAACAAGATTCCAACAATGAGTGCGACAATTGATAGCACTTGTGTTAATGTATCCTTGATTTTTATTGCTTTTTGAGGGCAATCAAACCGAGAATGGTGCCGGCAGGGCTTAAAAATGGAATAAATGCGAGAATGACCGCAGTTAGCGATTGGCACAAAGGACGTTGCGTCTGCATTGGTTGTTGAGTTCATAATATTTTCTCTGCCGAACGTTAAGGAGTGTATCTGCTGTGGCGGGGGGTTGGCGTGGTTTGCACGGGTGGCGTGATTCCGCCGGCATGGCAGATGCACTTCTGTTGAACTAAGCCGCTTCGCGCGGCGGGGCCACTCCCTATCGGGGAAAGTATGCTTTCCTCTTCGCCTTCTCTCCCGTGCTCGGTTGGCATGGCGCATTTTGCTGGCAAGGGAGGCGCGTTTGCAAGTGCTGATTTTCGACATGCTGATTTTCGACACGGGCGGTCTTCCTCGCGCATTTCTGAGGATTTCTTGTTTTTCCTGGCTGTCGGCCATCGAGGAACGATCTGCAATGAGGCTTGCGGTTCTGAAGAACTCCGCTTTTGATGAAATGCGGGGTTCTTCCTGACTCACAAGACCTTTCGCGCGAATGCCATCCGACAAGCAAAATTTCATCCGGATCAAGGGAGCCCGGCAGCACAACCTCAAGAATCTGGATGTCCGGATCCCGAGGCACAAGCTCGTTGTCGTCACCGGACTGAGCGGATCGGGAAAATCCTCGCTCGCCTTCGACACGTTGTTCGCCGAAGGGCAGAGGAAATACGTCGAGAGTCTTTCCGCCTATGCTCGGCAGTTTCTGGACCAGATGCAAAAGCCGGATGTGGATTACATCGAGGGGCTGTCGCCCGCGATTGCGATCGAGCAACGGTCCGCCGGTGCCAACCCCCGGTCCACCATTGCGACAACCACGGAGATCTACGATTACCTCCGCCTCCTGTATTCGGCGGTGGGCGTGCCCCACGACCCTTCCACCGGGCGGGTGGTTTCGCGTCAGACGCCGCAGGAGATTGCGGACGCGATTTTGCGCTGGCCGGAAGGAACGAAGTTTCTGGTCCTTGCGCCCTTGGTCAGCGGGCAGGCGGGCGAGTTCCGTGATGTCATGGAAAAAGCCCGCCGGGAAGGATTCGTGCGGCTGCGGGTGGACGGGGAGGTCATCGAACTCACCAAGCCGGATTCTGTGAAACTTGAGAAGGGCTCCCGGCACACGATCGAGGCCGTCGTGGATCGGCTTGTCATTCGCGAGGGCCTCTCGCAACGCCTCGCCGATTCGATCGAAACCGCTCTGCGCTGGGGGGGCGGACGGATCTCCACCAGCCGACAGGAACCAGAAAAACCGGCCTGGATCGAGGAAAAGTTCTCGACCGATTACAGCAACCCGGAAACCGGATTCACGATGCCACGCCTGACCCCGAAGCACTTTTCTTTCAACAGCCATCTGGGCGCATGCCCGGAATGTCATGGCATCGGAACCGAGCTTTATTTTGATTCCGAGCTGATGGTGGACCCGGAAAAGTCGCTCTCCCAGGGTGCGGTGCGGCCGTGGAAATCAGCCAACAAGCGGATGAAGGCCTACTACGCCGCGCTGCTCGATGCGCTCCTCGCCGACACCCCGGCCCCGCTCAACAAACCGTGGAGCGACCTGCCGGAGCCGTTCCGCAATCTCGTGCTTTGGGGATCGCGCGGGCGGGCGGTTTCCTTGAAAACGGGCTCGGGGAAAGCCGGTGCCAAGCCGTTCGAAGGCCTCGTCGCGCAGGTCGAAAGGCTCCACGAAAACAGCCGGAGTGAGTTTTCGAAAAAACGTCTGCGCGCGTTCCAGAGCCGGAGGGATTGCCGGACGTGCGGAGGAGCGCGGCTGCGTCCGGAGATCCTTGCCGTGACCGTCGCGGACCGCTCCGGAAAGGAGCTCGGCATCGAGTCGCTCTGCACCTTCCCGATTTCCCAGGCGATGGAAATCATGCGCTCGCTCGCCCTGTCGCCCGCCCAGGAGGACATTGTAAAAGACGTTCTGCGGGAAGTCCGCCAGAGGCTCAATTTTCTCTGCGAGGTCGGGCTCGGCTACCTCCAGCTCAACCGGGAAAGCGGAACACTCTCGGGCGGCGAGGCCCAGCGGATCCGCCTCGCCACGCAGATCGGATCCGGCCTCTCGGGCGTGATGTATGTGCTCGACGAGCCCAGCATCGGGCTCCACCAACGGGATAACGACCGCCTCATCCAGACCCTCCGCGACCTGCGCGATCTGGGCAATTCCGTGATCGTCGTCGAGCACGACGAGGAAACGATCCGCTCGGCGGACCATATTTTGGATCTCGGCCCGGGGGCCGGCCCGCGCGGAGGACATCTCGTTGCGGAGGGGCCGCTGGAAAAGATCCTCCAGTGCGAGAACTCCCTCACCGCGCAATACCTGAACGGAACGATCCGGATTCCCGTGCCCCGCGCACGGGTGGCGCCGCGGCAAACCGGAGCCCAAGCCGGGGATGTCGGAGACGGCTGGCTGCGCGTGCACGGCGCCTCGGAAAACAACCTCCGCAACATCACCGCTTCCTTCCCCGCAGGCTGCCTCACCTGCGTGACCGGGGTTTCCGGAAGCGGAAAATCCACGCTGGTGAACGACATCCTTCGCCCGGCGCTCGAACGCGACCTCAACCGCGCGAAAGCGCGCCCCGGCCGCCACCGCTCGATCTCCGGCATCGAACAGTTCGACAAGGTGGTCGTCATTGACCAGAGCCCTGTGGGACGGACTCCGCGCTCGAACCCGGCCACCTACACCGGCGCCCTCGGGCCGATCCGGGATCTCTTCAGCGAGCTGCCGGCATCCCGCGTGCGGGGCTACGATGCCAGCCGGTTTTCTTTCAATGCCAAAGGCGGACGGTGCGAACACTGCCGGGGGGACGGGTTCATCAAAATCGAAATGCATTTCCTCGCGGATGTCTATGTCGAGTGCGAGGTATGCCGGGGGCGGCGGTACAACCGCGAGACCCTCGAAGTCACCTACAAGGGAAAGAACATCGCCGACATTCTCGCCATGACGGTGGACGAGGCCGCAAGGTTTTTCCGGAACGTTCCCGCTCTCTCCAACAAGCTCGAAACCCTTCAGGATGTCGGGCTCGGCTACCTCCGGCTCGGACAGTCCGCCACCACGCTTTCCGGCGGCGAGGCCCAACGGATCAAACTCTCCGCCGAGCTCTCGAAGCGCGCGACCGGACGGACGGTTTATCTCCTCGACGAACCGACCACCGGACTCCATTTCGCGGACATTCACAAGCTTCTGGAGGTTCTCATGAAGCTCCGCGACGCCCGCAATACGGTCATCGTCATCGAACACAACCTCGAGGTCGTGAAATGCGCCGATTGGATCATTGACCTCGGTCCCGAGGGCGGAGCGGGCGGGGGCACGATTGTCGCCGAGGGAACTCCCGAGGACGTCTCGTGCTCGACGGCGAGCCACACCGGACGTTACCTTGCACGCACCTTCCGATCATGACCTTTCTCCTCCCATTCCTCCTCGCCGCCACCACCTCCGGACAGACCCCCTCCGCGCGCTCGGCGCTCGAAGACGGTCTGCCCGGCGTCGCCATCCGCAAACTGGAGAACGTCCCCCCTGACAAACGCGACGCGGAATCCGTTCTTCTCCTCGCCCGTGCCTATGTCGAGGACGGACATCCTTCGGGTGCCGTGGAGCTTCTGAAATCAAAGTCCGGCGTGCCCGGAAAGGATTTCTGGCTTGCCCAGGCCTTCGCCGCTCTGGGACAGCCGGACGACGCGCTGGCCGGGTATCGCGCCGCGAAAAAGGATCCGGCATTCTCCAACGAAGCCGTTCTTGGCGAAGCCGGAATGCTGCGCAGCCTCGGACGTCCGGATGACGCCATCCATGTTTTGAAAGGAACGGAGGATTGGCCGGACCCGCGTCTCCGCCTCCTCGCGCAATTTGAAGAGGCCGAGGCTCTGCTTGCTCTGGGGCGGTCCCAGGAAGCCCGTGCGGCGCTGAATGCGATGACCCCGGGTGACAAGCCCGACGTCTCAAGGCGCGACTTCCTGACCGCCCGCGCGCTGGCCATGTCGGGTGACGATGCCGGGGCGATCCGGCTTTTTGACGCGCTGGATCCGGTGGATGCGCGCATGGCGGTTTCTGCGGTCATCGGCCAGGCGGAGGCGCTGACCCGCACCGGACACGCTCCCGCGGCGGAAACCCTCATCGAGGATTTCCTCTCCCGAAACTCCGATGTCGCGGGCATGGAAATTCTTTTTGCTCTCTTGGACAGGAATTACACGCTGCAGACGTCGCCCTCCCCGGCAGAGCTCAAGCGCTGGGCCAGCGACGAATCCTCCTCGGCCCGCCGCCAGCTCGCCGCATTCTACCTGGCAAAATTCGAGTCCCGCCTGGGAAGGGAAGACCGGGCGGAGCAGCTTCTCGGGCGCGCCGCGGAGGGTGCCGGTGAGAATCCCAACGCGAGGATGGCGGCCGTCGATCTTGCCAAGATCCGATTGAAACAGGGCAGGGCGGCGGATGCCCTGGCCCTCCTGCCGCCGCTTTCCGCTTCACCGGACGCCGACTTCCTCCGGGGGCTGGCTCTCGCCGGATTGAATCAGCACGAGCAGGCGGTCCGGGCCTTTCTGTCCGCTTCATCGAGCGGGTCGCTTGCCGAGTCCGCGCTTTTCAATGCGTCCGTCTGCGAACTGGGATCCCACAAACAAGGCGCGTTCGAACTTTTCAAAACACGTTTTCCCCAAAGTGCCAAGCTTGATTCCCTCAGGCTTCAAGAGGCCCTTCTTCTCGCCAAAGCGCGTGACCCGCAGGCTGAGTATCATCTCCGGGGACTTGCCGCGAGGGAGGATTCCCCCATCGCCGGAGCGGCGGCCCTCGCCCTGGCGGAGTGGAAATTCCAACAGCACGACGTGCCGGGATCACGCGGCGAGCTCCGGCGGGTTTCGACTCTCGCCGGAGCCGATCCCGCCCGTGCCGACGCGCTTGCTGTCTTTCTTGCGGACGACGGGGGAGCCGCCGAAGAGGCCGTCAAAGCGGCGGGAAAATTTCTTGTCGCGCATCCGAATTCGCCGCCCGAGCCGGAGGTTCGGATGAAGCTTGGCGAGATCCTCTACCGGAAGGGGGACTTCGCGGGAGCCCGGATCCAACTGGAGTCGCTGGCGGAAAAGTTTCCCGGTTCACCGCAGGAATTTCCCGCTCTCTTTCTGGCTGCGCAGGCCGCCGCGCGGCTCCAGACACAGACCTCGGAAAACGACGCCATGGCCCTCTACGAGGAGGTCGCCGCTTCGAACTGCCCGCTCGCCCTCCGCGCCAGGCTCGAGCAGGCGATCCTCAAGAACATCCTCGGCAAGCCGAACGAGGGAATCGTCATTCTCGACCGGATCCTCGCCTCCAACCCGGATCCCGAGATGCGGGCGGCCGCTTTGATGGAGAAAGGAAAAACCTTGCTGGGATCAACAGAGACCGGCGCGGGAAACGCGGCGGTGGAAACATGGAAATCCTTGGCTGAGGACAAGTCGCTTTCCCCCGCTTGGAGAAACCAGGCGCTTGTCCGGATCGGTGCCGCTTACGAGAAGTTCGGTGAAACGGATGCGGCCGTTGCCTCGTATTACGATGTTCTCAAAGACGGCCAAACCGGTCCGCCCGAGTTTTTCTGGTTTTACAAAGCCGGCTTCAGCGCCGCCAGACTCCTCGAGTCCGTCAAGCGCTGGGACCAGGCGATCCGGGTCTATGAACTGATCGCCGCTGTCAGCGGCCCGCGCGGCGAAGAGGCCGCGGCGAGAATCAACAAGATCCGGCTGGAAAATTTCCTCTGGGAAGACAAGCCGTCCAATTGATGCCGGAGTTGTGCGCGGCGGCCTACTGCTCGGGGCTCATCAGGGCCGCGGCCCGGCATTTGAGGCGGAAGGCGAGCGAGCCGTCCTCGAATGCCCGGAGATCCTCCGGACGGCTCCGGTCGAAGTCGGCGAGGAACATCGTCTCGACATCGGCGGCAAACGCGCGGTCATGCACGGCGGCGGAGAGCTCGAAATTCAGCATGAACGACCGGTAGTCGAGGTTGACCGAACCCACGATGGCAAAGTCGTCGTCCGCGAGCAGAACTTTCTGGTGCATGAACCCCGGCTGGTATCTCCAGACCTTCACCCCGGCGGCACGGAGCTTGGGATAATACGTGAACGCCGACAGCCAGGGCAGAAGATGGTCGGCCATTTGCGGGAGAATGATCCGCACGTCCACCCCGCGCAGTGCCGCGTGGCAGATGTCGTAAAGCAGCGGGCTCGAGGGAACAAAATAGGGGCTGGCCAGCCAAAGACGCTTTTGCGCATCCTGGATCACCGAAAGATAAACCGCCGCGCAGACGCCCCATTCCTCCGCAGGACCGGAGGCCACGGGAAAGACGACGGCATCCCCCGCCGGGACCGACCGCAGGCGGTAGGGCGGCGGAGATTTTGTGGCGTAGTTCCAATCCTCGAGAAACGAGATCTGGAAGCCCGCGACGGCCGGACCCTCGATGCGGATGTGGGTGTCCCGCCACGGCCCGAATATTTTGCTGCGTCCCATGTATTCGTCGGCGGCATTCAGCCCGCCGACAAAAGCGACGCGGCCGTCTGTGACGACAAGTTTCCTGTGGTTGCGGAAGTTGATTTGGAAGTGCCGTCCGTGCTGGCGGTTTGTGATGAACGGCTGGACCTGCACGCCTCCCTGGATCAGCCGCTCTTTCCAACTTTCCGGCAGAGCCTTCGATCCCACCTGGTCATACATGACGAGGCACTCGACACCGCGGGCCGCCGCGGCGAGCAGGCGGGCGGAGAGGACGCCACCGAGCCGGTCGTCGCGGATGATGAAGAATTGAAGCCAGACTGACTCGCGGGCGGCATCCATCTCGCGGAAGATCGCGTCGAATGTGGCTTCGCCATCCACGAGGAGCCGTACCGCGTTTCCTCCGGTGGCCGGCAGCTTGCTCAAGTTCTCGGCCACGCGGGCTCCGTCAATGCAAAGCACGCTCACCTCCGCCCGATAGCCGTCCAGATGCCGTCCCGTCACCCGCAGCGCCTCGTCCAAAGCAGCGGAACCGCCGGTCCCCGCGCGTGTGTATCCGGAAAACCGCGACTCGCCGAAAACCAGAAAAAGCGGAATCGCGATGACCGGCACGATGACCAGCGCGATCGCCCAGCCGATCGCCGACTGCGGAGTCCGCGCGATCAGCACCGCCTGCAGCGCGAGAAAGATTCCGGCCAGTTCGATGACAACCGTCAGAAAAGCGTAGAGGGACACCAATTCAGGCACGCCTCATCATGTCCACGAACCCGGCGGATATCAAACCAGAAACTCGCCGCGCAGAAATCCTTCCGGGGCATCGGGAACGATCTGATTTTTTGCGGAAAGGCTTGCCCTCCGGGCGGCACCCGATAGTATCTCAACCCCATCGGCTGGGTAGCTCAGTTGGCAGAGCAGAGGACTGAAAATCCTCGTGTCGGGGGTTCGATTCCCTCCCCAGCCAGTTTCTAAAAAACCGTGGGAACCCTCATAAAATGAGGTTTAGAGGGCAGAAGCCTCGCCAAATCGCATGAGCCGAAAACCATCGTCCGAGCCTGATCGACTGGGGATCTGTTTCCCGAGCAGGCAGGCGTGGATGGATCGCACCCATCGGAAGCGAAGGCACTCGGCCTGCCCTTCTGCCAGCAGCCCCTGTGCCTGAGCGCCGAACCACGGTAGCCTCCGCTCGAAAGTGATGACGGCCAGCGATTAGCTGAACGAACTCGTTTATTTTGTTTTGAAGGCATCAACGTTCTTGCGCAGGATTCCCGATGCTGATTTCCATTGCGATTCTTTGGCAGTTGCGGTCACCAAATACACTTTTCCACCATTCGATACAGCGCGTGCATAGAAGTGGAGGTCATTGCCTTGCATTGGTCCGGTGTATTCAACGACCCATTCGCTTTCTCCGTTTTGCTTTTCCGTGGCGATAACCCAATTCATCTTCTTGAACTGATCTTTTGACAAGGTGATGTAACTGGTGATGTTTCCTGAGTATGGTTGAATGTTCACATTTATGTTGGGGGCGAATCCATCTGATACCGGTAAGAAGGACATCAACGCGGTTGTAGCTGCCGTCGCGGATGGTGGCGCATCAAGTGCCTCGATTGTGAAGCCATATTGAGGAAGATCAATTGTGGCTGCGGTTACAGGGGTAAGAATAGCTGCGCTACAAAGCGCGGCTCCGATCAATGCTATGTGTGGTTTTATCATAAAGTGGTCGTAAAAAGTGAGCGATTCTGTTTTTCCTAGACTTTATGGTTGCTGGTCCATCGTGGGGCGGCGACTTCTGCCTTGGAAAAGGTGGTGTGTTTGCCGTTCATAAACGCGGGCTACCCTCGCGGGCCTATCCACAAGAACGACTCCGTAATTGGCGGAGACTCGTTCTGAATCAACAAGTGGAACGCGAACAAACAAACACACCATATGATTTTTTTATTGTATTCATCGGCGGATCGCTCACGAACGGTGCGATGCGAGAAAGAGCGATTGGAAGAAATGCGTCCTTGCCGAACTGATCCGGGCGGAAACCACGATGAGATTGGGTCAGCGGGGAGGTGGGGATGGGAACCAGGAGTTGGTGCTGCTATCAGATTTGCAAAACACGCATCAGGCTCGGGAAGGACCGGAAGCTGCGTGAAAGACGGGCTGGAATAAAAATGGGCTGGAATAAAAAGTGCAATAAATGACTGACCCTGCTATGCTGGACCGCTGGCGCGACGAATGCCAGCGAGCGAAGCGACCAGCATTCGGCGTGACGGCGGGCAGGTGTTCGGTGGACGGCATGGTTCGGTTATTTCTTTTCGTTTTTCAAAATCTCATCAAAAGCATCGTCGAAGTTCACATCAATATTCTGTCCACGCCAGACTCCGCCAGATTTGTAGAAAATAAAAGTGATCAAAATAGGCTGGCGGTCAAAATACGCGACGACCTTAACTCGACTGATATTTTCTGAGTCTTCGGTCTTAATCACCTTAAAGTTGATATAGTTGCCGGCGATTGAAGGCATGCTCGCATACTTTGCTTTAAGAGTAGCTAGCATGTCCGGCTTCTTTTCCATCCAAGGATTAGTCTTGATAAAAGCAGCAATCGCTTCCTCGAATTTTCCTTCTGAGAAGGCCTTAAAAAAATCATCAATAATTATTTTGGGCTCTTTTGGCTGCGGAGTTTGTCCATGGGAGGTGATATTGCCACCCAAAGTGACTAGGGTCACTGCAATTGCTAGGATTAGTTTCTTCATAATTTATATTTTACCGAACGTATTGTAGAATTGAGGTGGGATTTCTGGGATATATCAAGCCAAGGCGGTTCGAGGAGGCTGTCGCGGACGATGTGAGGGGATTTTTAGAGAAACTTGCCGGTGAGGGCAAGAAAGAAT
>JBAXTX010000077.1:0-12894 GCA_037129975.1 Verrucomicrobiia bacterium
CGCCTCCTTTCTGGAGCCGCCCGTTGGCGGCGGAATATTTCCCCCATGAGTGGTTGAATCCATCGACCGCCACCCGCCGCAGGCGGCATGACCATTGTCCATCATCTGAAAATTCGGCTGCCCCGTCGGGGCTTTTTTTATGCCTTCGTCAGGAGTGCGCGGGCGTGGGCGAGCGCTGAATCGGCTTTGCCGCCGAGCATGCGGGCGATTTCATTTTCACGGGACGGGCCGGCGGCTTCGAGCAGGGTGGTGGTGGTCCGTTTGCCGGTGGTGTCTTTGTCCACGATGAAGTGCGAATCGGCGAGGGCCGCGACCTGGGGGAGGTGTGTGATGCAGAACACCTGGTGCGAAGAGCTGAGCTCTTTCATTTTGGCTCCCACTTTTGCGCCGATCCCTCCGCCGACGTTGGCGTCAATCTCATCAAAAATCAGAACCGGCACGCTGTCCTGTCCGACAAGCGCGGTCTTGATGGCAAGCATGACACGCGAGCTTTCGCCGCTGGATGCGATCGCGCGGAGCGGACGTTCCGGTTCGCCGGGGTTCGGCGAGAAGAGGAATTCGACGAGCTCGCATCCGTGCGGGCCGGGATCGGCAAGCGGTTCGAGGGAAATCGAGAAGCCGGATTTTGCGAAGCCCAGATCGGCGAGGTGGCGTTTGACGAGTGCCTGAAGCTTCGGGGCGGCGGCGCGGCGGGCTTTGGTGAGCACGTTGCCGGCGGACTGCATCGCGGCGGCGGCACGGGCGATTTCGCTGTCGAGACCGGCTCCGCGCTCCTCACGTCCGCGGAGCTCGGCCAAGCGATCGGCGGCCTGTTGTCCGAAGGCGATGACCTCGTCCACCGAGGATCCGTATTTTCTTTTGAGCGATTGGATGACATCGAGGCGGGATTCGATCTCCGCGAGACGGGAGGGGTCGCATTCGATCGAGGAGGCGTAACGGTCCACCTCGAGAGACAAATCCTGGAGGTTCTCAAAAATTCCAACCGCCGACCGCTCGATCCCTGCGGCCTGCGGGTCAAGCCGGTGGATTTCTTTCGCGAGCCTCGTGGCATCGGTGAGGGGCGCGGAGAGCGAGGCATCCGAATCGCCGAGGAGCGCGGCGAACTCGTTGCAGAGGGTCGAGAGCCGGTGGCTGTTGGCGGCGGTCTTTTGGCGGGCGAGCAATGGATCCTCCTCGTCGGGCTGAAGTGCGGCCAGTGTGATTTCGTTCGCCTGATGGGAAAGGAGATCGATCTCGCGGGCAATGGTCGCCGCATCATCGGCGAGGCGGTTTTTTTCTTCTGTGAGACGGATCCAATCCCTTCGCGCATTCGAGAAATTTCGCGGATCCGCCCCGCCGAAGCTGTCGAGCAGGGCGAGTTGCTGGTCACGTGAGAACAGGCTCTGGTGATCGTGCGGGCCGTGGAGGTCGAGCAGGAGGTCGCCCGCCTGGCGGAGCAGCGACAGCGTGCAGGCGGATCCGTTGGCGAATTGCTTTCCGGTCCCGTTGGCGTTGATGGTCCGCCGGATGATCAGGCGTCCGTCCTCGCATGGTTCGACGCCGGACTCGTCGAGCAAGGGGTGGAGCGGAGAGATGGCGTCCAAAGAAAAGACGCCCTCGACCGTGCAGGTCTCGGTCCCCGACCGAATCAGTGATTTGTCCGCCCGTTCGCCAAGAAGCAGCTTGACGGCGCCGAGGATGATGGATTTTCCCGCGCCGGTTTCGCCGGTGATCGCGATGAACCCGCCGCCGGGCTCCCAGAGGAGATCCTCAACCAAGGCCAGATTCCTGATTCGCAGTGAGGTCAGCGTTGCGGACATCCGGCGACTATGCCACTCTCGCCGCCAAAAGCAAAGCGATGGACGGTCTGGAAATCACATTTTTGGGGACGGGGACATCGCATGGGATCCCTGTTATCGGGTGCTCCTGCGCGGTCTGCCATTCCCCCGACCCGCGTGACAAGCGGCTGCGCACGGCGATTCATGTGAGGTCGCCCGAGTTTTCATTCTGCGTGGACACTCCGCCGGACTTCCGCCAGCAATGCCTGCGCGAGGGGATTGTCGCGCTCGATGCTGTCGTCTATACGCACTCCCACAGCGATCACGTTCTTGGATTTGACGACCTCCGGCGGTTTTGCGAAATCGAGGACAGGACGATTCCGGTTTACGGTTCCCCGTCAACGCTCAAAGACCTCGCGAGGGTTTTCCAATACGCTTTCGAGGACGGCCCGAAATTTCGGAACTATGTCCGCCCGGAGGCCCGAACGCTTGATGGAGAATTCGACCTCGGCTTGACGCGGATCGTTCCGGTGGCTCTGCCGCACGGGCGCACGACGACAAGCGGGCTCATCTTCTGGCGTGGTGGAACAAAAAGGTTTGCCTACATGACCGATTGCCAGGCGGTGCCGTCCGATGCGATCGAGGCGGCACGGGGAGTGGATGTGCTCGTCATTGACGCCCTCCGCCACGCCTCCCACTCGACCCATCTCACGATCACGCAGGCGATCGAAGTCGTGGAGCAGATCCGACCGGGCAAAACGTTTTTCATCCACATGTGCCATGACCTCGGACACGAGGCGACCGAGGCCGCGCTGCCGGAGAGCATCCGGCTTTCTTATGACGGGCTGCGCATCACGGTTTAAGCGCCATGCGGTTGATTCAAGTGGCATGGGCGTCCTGCCCATGCGATCCACGGAACACGGGCGGAATGCCCGCGCCACAACATTCCACATCTCGCATCTCGCATTCCGCATTTTGATCTGCGCGTTGGGCATGACGTCCGGGCGCGCCGGCACTCTCGACGCCTCCTCGACTGTCATTCTCTTCAACAAAAACGACCCGGACTCGCAGGGGCTGTCGCAGTATTACGCGAACCGGCGGGATATCCCGTCGAACCAGATCGTCGGGCTCGACTGCCCTCCGGCAGAGGAGATCCAGCGGGCGGATTACGAGCAAACGATTGCCGCTCCGCTGCGGGAACTTTTCCAGAAGCGCGGTTGGTGGACGATGGGGCGGGACGCCTCGGGAAAGCAGATCGTCACAGCCTCGACGATCCGCTTCGTCGCCATCATGCGCGGCATGCCGCTCAAGATCGCCCAGGATCCCGCCATCCCGCCGATGGCCTCGCTTCCTGGTCTGCCCGATCTCATCGCCTCGCGCAACGACGCGTCGGTGGACAGCGAACTGACCACCCTCGGGATGCCGCTGCCCGGGCCGGCGGGAATCTTCCCCAACCCGTATTTTCGGCGCTTCACACCGATTCGCGACAACCCGGTCTATCCCGGGTTTCTCCTGACCGCGCGCCTCGACGCCCCGACCCCATTTATTGTCCGGGCGATGATTGATGACGCGATCTCGGCCGAGAAGACCGGGCTCTGCGGATGGTCTTATGTGGATGCGCGCGGGATCACAAGCGGCGGGTATGCCGAGGGCGATCAGTGGATGAACAACCTCGTGACTTCGATGCGGGCACAGGGGCTCCCCGTGGTTTTTGACAACCTGCAGCCGACATTTCCCGCCGGGTATCCGATGACCGGGGCAGCGATTTATTTCGGCTGGTATGCGGAGGGGGCCGACGGACCGTTTGCCGACGCGGTGTTTCAATTCCGCACCGGCGCGGTGGCCGTGCACATTCATTCCTTCAGTGCCGCCACATTGCGGAGCACAACCGCAAACTGGTGCGGTCCGCTGCTCGCCCGCGGCGCGGCCGCCACACTCGGCAATGTCTACGAGCCGTATCTTTCGCTGACGGCAAATCTCGATATCTTCCAAGACCGGCTGATGAACGGATTCACGCTCGCCGAGAGCGGGTGGATGTCGCAGAAGGCGCTTTCTTGGATGGGTGTCGTGATTGGCGATCCCCTCTACCGCCCGTATGCGTCGTGGCGCGTCATTGGCAGACCTGATCCGGGAAATCCCTGGCAGGCCTATCGCCGGATTGTTCTGAAGGCATCCGGGGATGTGCTTCAGGCCGCCGGAGACCTCCGTCTGGCTGCCGCGCGCTTCGGTGACAGCATGTTTGTCGAAGCGCTCGGGAATGCACAGGCTGACACCGGTGACTGGACCGGCGCGCTGGCGAGTTTTGAGGAAGCCACGAAACTCGCGAAAGACCCGGCGGTCAGGATCCGGATCGACCTGGAAACCATTCAGGCATTGTTGGCGCTCGGGAAAAAGACAGATGCCAGCGGGCTCGCGCTCGCCGCGACCTCGGGATTGCCGCCCGGACCACGGCGCGATCTTTTCGCAAAGTTTTCCACCGGCCCGCTGCCGGAACCCTCGATCGCACCGATCGGGCTCACGGGACCTGTGCCCGAGGCGACAACCGCGCCGCCAGTCCGCTTCCCCGCCGTTCAGTCAACGCCGACGCCCGAGCCGGCGTCACCACCGGAATCTGCCCCCCCCCTGCCGCCTCCCATTCCGCAACTTCGCCCATGAGCACTTATGCCGCTGCCCGTGGGGATTTGATTTTGCGCGAGTCTCCGCCCGTGCGGATTTCCGAGATCGAAATCCAGGCAAGGCTCTTTGCCGGAGAATACGGTTGCCGCTGGCTGACTGCCGGTGGAAAATCGGTTGAGATCCTGCACTTCGGACATTGGAACCGAGAGGCCGGACCGGATTTCAAATGCGTTCGTTTCCGCTTCGATGAAGGCGAAGAATGCGAGGGCGACCTCGAAGTGGACATGGACGCACGGGACTGGGAGCGCCACGGGCACGCCACCAACCCCGCCTACAACGGAGTCCTTCTGCAACTTTTTGTCAACGTTCCGTCCGCGGCCGCATTCGCCCGAACGTCTGATTTTCGCGAAGTTTCGCAAGCTCGTCTCCTGATCGGAGAAAAGTCCGCGCGTTTGCTGACCCATCAGCCGGGAGCGGTGGACCGCGAGACGGCACTGCTCATGATCGGGGAGGCTGCGGAGTTCCGTCTTCGAATCAAGCTCTCCGCCCACGCCCGCGCGGTATCTCTCCACGGTCCGGAAACCGCTCTCTTCCACGCCTTGGCGGCGGGTTTTGGTTATAAGAACAACGCCATCCCGTTCCTCCTCGCCGCCCAAAGGACAGGTCTCCGCGGCGCGGCCGGTCCGGATGGAGAGGCCCGCTTGTTCGGGCTCGCCGGATTCTTGGAACCCAGAACATTTGACGATGCCGACGACGTTACCCGCAACTACCTCAAACCGCTTTGGAAAAACTGGTGGGAGCTCCGGGATTCTCTCTCCCGGCTGGTTCTTCCCAAAGACATATGGAAATTCTCCGGGATTCGTCCGTCAAACCATCCGCACCGGCGGATGGGAGCCCTCGCGGTCTTGGCGGACAGATTTTCACGTCTCCGTGCCGGCATCAAATCCGGTGGCGCGAAAGGGTTCGCGGAGTTTTTCGAGAACCTCACTCATCCGTATTGGTCCCGCCACTGGAACCTTTCCGCCAGCCGTCTGGAAAAAGATCTCGCCCTTGTCGGGCCGGACCGTGTCCGCGATCTGCTCATCAACGCGTATTTTCCGTCCATTCCGCTGGAAAAAGCCCGCGAGGCGACACACTCGCTTCCCGGCACGACGCCCGGCGGACGCATCCGTCTCGCCAGTGAATGGCTCGTCGGCTCGGTGGACCGCGCGCTCATGCGCACGGCCAGCCAACAGCAGGGTCTCCTCCAACTCCATTCGGATTTCGGCTCTCTCACGGCCCTTGAAGCCTGGGGGAAAATCAGAAAGTCCTAGCACTGCGGATGGCCGGTGCGAGCCGGCGGACATCTCACTCCGCAATTGCGCCCGCGCGAATTTTTTGTTAGGAGCTTCCCCGTTCGTTCTCCCCATGAAAAAAACCCTGTTCTCTCTTGTCCTCGCGGTTACCCTGACCTCACTTCATGCCCAGCGGGTTGGCGAGATGCCCGGAGATGCCAACCCGAGCGGACACACGCGGTTCTGGACGTATTACAATCCCTATCCCTCCAACTACATCGGCTCGCGCGAGTGGTGGGATGGCCCGACGCTTTCCGGCGACTGGTGGGGGGTCAGGAATTATCTTGATGACAGCGGGGTCGAGCTCTCCGCCAGCTACACGAACAACATCGCCGGCAATCCGGTCGGGGGGAAAAGCGAGGGGTTCACCTACACGGACAACGTCAGCTTCGGGCTCCAGTTGAATTTTGAGGAACTCATCGGCTGGAAAGGCCTCACCTTCGATGTCAGCGGACTCAACCGGGCGGGATCCAGTCTCTCGCAGGACAACATCGGCAACCAGTTCACCGTCCAGCAGGTTTATGGCGGGCAGACCGCGATGTTCTACGGGCTGGTTTTGGAGCAGAGGTTCCTCGACGACAAGATCAGCATCAAGGCCGGACGTTTCTCCACCGGCGACGATTTCGCATCCTCCCCGATCTACTGGCTGTATATGAACAACGGGATTGACGGCAACCCGCAGGCTCTCCCGGTGAACACACAGTTCTCCGCATATCCCTGGGCGGTCTGGGCGGCACGCCTGCGCGTGGAGCCGACTCCGGAATTCAACGCGATGTTCGGTGTCTATCAGGTTTCCAACCGTGTCTTCGACCGTGCGTATCAGGGCGTTGACTGGAGCATGCGTTCGGGAGACGGGGTTCTTCTCATCACCCAGTTCGGCTGGACGCCGGAATTTTTCAAGAAGCCTGTTGAGAAACCGACGTCCACCGATGGCAAATCTGTCGTGGCGACGAAGGCGCGGACCGAGGAAAAGTCTTTCAAGGCTGTTTCTCCCGAGACAGAAATGAAAGGGCTTCCCGGCCACTACTGGGTCGGGTTTTACTACTCGCCCTGGCAGTTCGCCCAGTTTGGCACGACGGACACGGCGACAAACTCCCACGGGTTTTACTGGCACGCCGACCAGATGATCTGGCAGGAAGCCCCCGGAAGCGATCAGGGCCTGACGCTCTGGGCGGCGTTCGTGCTTTCCCCGCAGCAGAACATCGCGAAGCTTCCGTTCCAGGCGAACGCCGGCATCGTTTACAAAGGCCTCTTTCCCACACGGGATGACGACTATTCGATGTTGGGATTTGTGTATGGAAAATTCAGCGGCAATTACGCGGGCACCGTAAGCGACGCGGGCGGCGGATATCCGGAATACGAGGTCGCCCTGGAGTTGGCGTATCGGGTGAGCATCACGAAGTTCGCCTACATCCAGCCCGACCTCCAGTATGTGATCAACCCGGGCGGCACGGGGAACATCCCCAACGCCCTCGTGTTGGGAGCCCAGATGAGCCTGATATTTTAAAACTCCCGCTGGCACCGCGGGCCGGGACGTGATTGGATAACCGGCTCATATGACGGACTGGAAATCTCTCCCCCTGACGCTCGGCCACTCACCGGATCCGGACGATGCCTTTATGTTTTATGCCATGGCCACGGGTCAGATTGACCAGCGGGGTTACCGGTTCGAGCATGTTTTGCAGGACATCCAGACGCTGAACGAGCGGGCAACACGCGGGGAGCTCCATATCACGGCGGTTTCGATTCATGCGCTCGCGTATCTGCACGACCGTTACGCTCCGCTGCCCACCGGCGCGAGCATGGGAGATGGATACGGGCCGATGTTCATCACGCTCGACGAGGGAAAGTTTCCGGATGACGACGCGCGGCGGGATTGGCTGCGCGGGCGTCGGATTGCGATTCCAGGGAAAATGACAAGCGCGTATCTGGCGGCGCAGTTATTTCTCGGGGCGGATTTTCCGCATGTTGTCGTGCCGTTTGACAGGATTTTCGATGCGGTGAGAGACGGGAGCGCGGAGGCGGGCCTCATCATTCACGAAGGCCAGCTCACGTATGCGCGGGATGGATTTCATTTGGTCCGCGATCTCGGAGCATGGTGGAAGGAGGATACCGGGCTTCCCTTGCCGCTCGGGGGAAACGTCGTGCGCAAGGACATCCCGCCGGCAGTCCGATCCGTGCTTTCGGACATCCTCCGCGAGAGCATCCGTTACGGTCTCGAGCACCGCAGACCGGCTGTCGAACACAGCATGGCTCACGCGCGGGGGATGGATGTGCCGCTCGCGGACGAGTTCATCGGGATGTATGTGAATGATTACACGCTCGATTACGGGGACACGGGACGCAACGCGATCCGCCGGTTTCTGGGAACAGCGGCGGAGCACGGGCTGATCCCCCCCGTGAAGGAAATCGAGTTTGTTGATTGAGGCGGCGGCTTTACCGGCTCTGCTTGGGCGTCTCCGGGATTCGCACAACGCGGGAGGAATGGACGTCGAGCTTGTTGGTGAGGTCGGTGTTTCCTGGAGCCAGACGAAGAGCTTTTTGCCAGTAAAGGACGGCATCCGCGGAGTTCCCAAGCTTTTCATAGGTGTCGCCGATGTGTTCGAAGACAACGGGATCGGGCTCCGCGTGAAACAGTACGGCGGAGCGGAGAAGCTCGTTCAGCGCATCCCCGTATCGGCCCTGACGGAAAAGCACCCAGCCCAGACTGTCGAGGTAGGCTCCATTTTTCGGATCGGCATCGAGCGCACGGCGGATCAATTGCTCGGCTTCGGCAAGGTTTTCCCCTCGCTCCGCCCACATGTAGCCGAGGTAATTGCATGTGCGGGCGGCATTTGAAGGATCGATTTCGATGGATTTTTTGAAAAGTTCGGCCGCTTTGGCATACTGGCCGGACTGCTCGGCGGCAACCCCGTAGCTGAAGTAAAAGTCGGCATTGAGGAGTCCGGGACGGAAGGTTCCCGCCTCGACCAGTATCCGCTCGAAGATTTTGATGGCCTCCGCGTGTTGCCCAACGCAACTCAGGGCAAGCGCCTTGCAGAGCGAGAACTCGATGACTCCAGGAAATTGCTGCTCGGCATCTTCCGCTGTCTTGAGCGCCCCGCTGCCATCATTCATGGCCAGGCTCAGTCGGATGATCCGATCGTAGCGTCGCGGATCCGGTGGCGCGATGAGGAGTGCCTGTCGCATGTTTGCGAGTGCGCTCGGGAAATCGTCGGCACGAAAATGAAGATCAGCGAGTTGGTCGTAAGCCCGGATGGCGAGGGGATCGTCCTGGATGATCTCCTCCAAGATCCGGGTCGCCTCCTCGTTCTTTCCGGTTTGCAGGAGCGCCTCGGCAAGCCGTTCCTTCACGCCAGGCAGGGAGGGACGAAGGGCAAGGGCCAATTGAAAGAGAGGAATCGCACGGTCGGGGCGGTTGGAGAGAAGAAAATAACCGGCAACACGGGCGATCGGCTCCGGGCGATCAGCGGCCGCTTCCTGCGCGTGGTTGAGAAGCGACTCCAACGTGGAGGAATCCGGACGGACGGGCTCGCGGAGGCGCAGATCGGCGATGTCGAGCCAGAAATCCTCCGGCGGAGAGGTTCTCTTGAGGGCCTTCGAGAACAGCCCCTCAACCTTTGTGCTTTGTCCTCCGGCTTTGTAAATTTCGTAGAGAATCTGGTAGGGTGCTGAGTCGTCCGGAGCAACGGCCAGCGCCTGCATGGCAAATTTCTCCGCGAGATCGGGCTTGTCGAGCTGCCTGAGGTAGATTCCCGCGAGCGCGACCGGCGGCTCCACGCGTTTCGGGGCGGATTTTGCCGCATCCTTGAGAACAGAGATCGCTTCCGGGACTTCCCCTCGCCGCAGGTATTGGTGGGCGACATCCATGGCAAGGTCCGTGAACCCGGGATCGAGTGCCAACACTTCCCGTTTCGTCGCCAATGCACGATCCGGCCCGTGGGTTTCTTCCTCGAAAATCGCCTCCAAAAACTTGGCAATACTCTCGGCCCGACGTTCGGCTTCCGCGCTCAAAACACATTCCTTCGACGGTGCGAGAACCTCCGGGAGGATCAAGTCGGCCTCAAGCGCATGCCCGGCTGGAGCGAAGAGAATAAAGAAACCGCAAAGCGCAGTGATGACGTTGCCTGCCGATCCCCGTCCGTTGCTCATGCTGAAGAAATTATCGCTGATCTTTGGCCGGCGCAAGTGATTCCCTCACGATCCCCGTGCGATGATAATCAGAATAGTGTCGGCTGATCGGGGGTTCTTTTTTGTTTTTCCACGAGTTTTTCCGTCCTGAAAGGGGACACAGGAACATTTTCTCGCGCAGCCCGCTGGCCCGTCGGAGACGTCTCCCCATCACGCCTCGGCCCCTTGCCTGCGACTCTCGCCACCAATTCTTCCGCATCCATCTTCTTCGCAGCCTCGATCACTTTTAAAAACGCTCCCACCATCTCCGGCTTCCTGTCGAAAAGGGCCTTGGCGGCTTCAACCACTCCACGAATATCACGGCTTTCAAGATCCGCCACCGTCACGCCCAGTGCTTTCGCGAACTTCGCGAATGTTGCCGTTGCCGGATTCCTTTTGCCGCTTTCAATATCACTCAAATGGGCAAGACTTCGAAAACCCACCGCTTGTGAAAGGGCTCGCTGGGTCATTCCGCGCGTGATACGCAAAGAACGTATAAACTGTCCGAATGTCATTTTCATGCTGTGCTTTTTCAACTTGTCAAAACGATGGAAGGCAACTGACGGGCGAGCATAACGCACTTCGCAGACTTCGCGAGCAATATATTCAGGCCCCCTGCCTTTCCACCAGGGGAAAGCGGTTTTCCTTTTCAAAGGAATTCAGATATTCCAACCTGTTTAGAACGGAAAGGCGATCATGTGCCGTCTCCCCGGCCGGCCGGCCGGGAGTAGCAGATGCAATCATGGACAATGCGATCCGGTTTGTAGTGGGACGACGACCGGAGGACGACATGAATATCGGCATGTGAAAACCCTCCTTCCCCGGCCAGTTTGGCAGGCAGGTCTTCCTGTTTTTCCAGGGTTTCGACCAGCGAAGCGTTTTGGCTGAGAACAAAAAACCGGGAGGGAGGCAAGGAGACGACGGTCAGGGGGATGACCGTACCGGGAAATCCGTCCGGCAGGATCGGAGTCGCCTCACTGGCGGCTTGGGCATGGCGGACCTCGAGATGGATCATCCGGGCGCGCGCCTCCGGAACTGTGGAGTCCAAGGCCGTTCCCACCGCATCCAGCAGCCGGTGGCGGGCCTCCGCGAGGTCGGAGAGGGATTCCAGATTTTGAAGATCCGGGAGGGAATTGATCGCTTTGGCAAGCGAGGAAATCTCCTTCAAGTACGCGTTTTTCTGTGTCTCCGGGACAAAATACATCACAAGGAAACGGACAGGAATGCCATCCGGCGAGCCGTAGTCGATTCCCTTGGGGCTCCATCCGATGGCGCTGACGATTTCGCCGTCGCCGGAGAAGCGCGCGTGCGGACACGCCCAGCCTTTGCCGATTCCCGTGTTGGAGGATTTTTCCCGCGCAAGCACTCGCTCGGCGACGCCTTCGCTTCCGAAATGGATGTCGGGGATCGCTTCGATGATGGCCGCCAGATACTCGAGGGCCATGGTTTTGTCGTTGTCGGGCAGCTCAATGAGGCGTCCGTCGTGCAATGCGTTGAGAAGGCTTTTCATATCAGTCGATGCCGTATCGCTTGTGGAACGAGACTTTCACAAAGTGGGTGAGGAAGGAGTAGCAGACAAGAAAAAGGATGATCCAGACCCAGTAAATTCCCGGAAGCGGGACGAGGCCGAGGTAATTTGCAAACGGGCTGTAAGGCAGCGCGACTCCGATGGCCATCACGACGCCGGTCGTGAGGAGCAGGAACGGGCTCGCGATGCTCTGCAGGAAGGGGATCTTTCTCGTCCGGATAATGTGAACGATCAGCGTCTGCGTGAGGAGAGACTCCACGAACCAGCCGGTGTGGAAAAGACTCTCGTAATAAGTCTTGTCCGCCGCGCCGGTGCCGGTCGCCGAGAACAGGATGCAGTTGAAAAAGTAAAGCATCAGGAAATATGTGGCGTAGTCGAAAATCGAACTGATCGGTCCGATCTGGAGCATGAACCGCCGGATATTCCCGATGTTCCACTGCCGCGGCGTGAGGAGATATTCCGGGTCGACATGGTCGGAGGGGATCCCGACCTGGGAGGCGTCGTAGAGAAGGTTGTTGACGAGCACCTGGATGGGCGCCATCGGGAGGAAAGGGAGAAAATAGCTGCCCCCCACCACGCTGAACATGTTGCCGAAGTTTGAACTGGCCCCCATCCGGACGTATTTGATGATGTTCGCGAAAACCTTCCGGCCTTCGATGATTCCGTCTTCCAGGATCATGAGGCTCTTTTCGAGCAGGATGATATCGGCGGATTCCTTGGCGACATCGACGGCGGTATCAACGGAAATGCCGACATCGGAAACGCGCATCGAAGGCGCGTCGTTGATCCCGTCCCCCATGTAGCCGACAACATGCCCGCGCTTCTGGAGGGCAAGGATGATGCTTTCCTTCTGCGAGGGCGTGAGACGTGCGAAGACGTTGTTTTTTTCGGCGATGATCCCCAACTCGTCTTCGTTCATACCGGCCAGCCGGTCGCCGGAAATGACCTCGTCCACTTCCAACCCCACGTCTTTGCAGATCTTTTTTGTGACGAGCGCATTGTCTCCGGTGAGGATTTTCGTGGCAACCCCGTATTGTTTGAGAGAAGCGATCGCCCTGGCCGCGGATTCTTTTGGCGGGTCGAGGAACGCGATGTAGCCCAGCAGGATCAGGTCGCTTTCATCCGCGACGGAGAAAACCTGCTTGCTTTGGGGAAATTCCCGGTAGGCGATTCCGAGGACACGGTAGCCGTCCCTGCTGAGCTCTTCGTATTCCTCCAGAAGGTCATTTTTGATCAGATCAATCATGACGTGGATCTCGTCGTCAACCTGGTAGTGGGTGCAGGCCTTGTAGATGTCCTCGACCGCGCCCTTGCAAATCAGAACATGGTCGCTTTCGTAGTCCACCACGACCGACATGCGCTTGCGCTGGAAGTCGAACGGGATCTCATCCACTTTCCGGCAGTTCCTGTCCACGTCCAAATCCGTGTGGGAGAGGACCGAGCGGTCGAGCAGGTTGCGCAGCCCGGTCTGGTAGTAGCTGTTCATGTA
>JBAXTX010000078.1:0-12835 GCA_037129975.1 Verrucomicrobiia bacterium
TCCAGCCTGCGGGCAACATCACGATCACGGGCACGCTCACGAGCGTCATGGAGCGTCTCGACCCGGCGGTGTTCTTCCGTGCCAGCCGCGCCCAAGGAGTGAACCTCCAGCACGTTTCCAAAGTGGACGAGGGCATCAGCGGAAACATGCTCCTGCATCTCGATGGCGGGATGAAGGTTGAAGTCTCCCGCAGGCAGGGCGTGGAGTTCAGAAAACTGCGGGCGATTTGAGTTGCGCTCGCGCAGATCCGACCCCGAAACATGCCCGGATTCAGTTTTTGAACGAGCGGTGATTTTGCACGATGAGCGGTGTGCGGCAGGAAGGCATCCGTCCGCAAACCCTGATGGAATGGGCGTCTGCGGGATAATTCCTCTTGTAGCGACAAGCGGATTTGGCGTAGTCCACGCCCATGAATGCGACCTCACTCCACGACCGCACAACATCACTCCTCTCCTTGCGGATTGTCCTCCATTTGCTCTGCATCCTGCGCAAGCCGTGGAGATTCGCCGCCGCCCGCTTCCACGCACAAGGCATCCTTCGCGAACTTTAACATTTTATGAACGCAACACTATTCCGCCAACCCGCACGGTCACTCGTCAAGAATCCTCCCAAGCCAGGGGAGGAAAGAAAAACATTACCTGAACCAGATGATTTCGAGGAACCGGCGTCACCTGAGATCGACGATCAAGATTTGGAGGAGGAGGTGCGACCTGGGCTGAGCTTTTCCAAAGCGCTTTTCATCGTTCTCGGACTTCACCTGCTCGCCATCGGTGGGTTCTTTGCATTTGGTGCCGCGAAATCGGTGAAAGGGCCGCAGTATGCCGGGGTTTCAAAGCCACATGAGAATGTCCAGGAACAGGACAAAAAATGGCTCAAAGATCATCCGGTTGATCAACCGGCGCGTTCACCTGCCAAAGTTGCCAAAGCCGATCCGGTCAAATCTCGTGAAGGTGCAAACCCCAAGAAGACGGCCGACACTCAGCGGGTGGTGTCTGGGGAGTCCAAGCCGCGAGCGGTAGTCGCGCACCCGGCTGGTGTTGCCAAGAAACCACCAGTTGTTCAAAAGAAGGACGAGCCCGTTGCACAACCGGAGAGCGACGCTGAGGCTCCCCCGTGGTTGGAAAAAGCCAAGTCCATGCTGGCTGCGGGCCATCCTCCAAAGGTATCAGAGGAAACCCAAGTGGAAACCCGGCGGGCCGTTGCCGTGAACGAGCCTGACAATGTGCCGTTAGCCCCAAACGTCTCCGCCCCAGACGAAGTCAGTCTTCCCGGTGGCGATTACACACTTGCAGCAGGCGACAACCTCTACTCGGTCGCAAGAAAGCTTCATGTATCGTACCAGGAAATCGCGGAGGCCAATGGAATCAAGGATGCCAGGGGGCTTCAAGTCGGCCAGAAGCTCAAAGTCCCGGCTCGCAAGATCACATCGCGTTAAAAAGCGACTATTGAACTTTTTTCGAAATCGAACCGGCGAGGTTTTTCCACCGAATGCCAGAGCATGTGCACCCTCCGTGATCCTGAGCCCACAGCTTTTCGGCCACAAGCGGCTACGGAGCCAGCCACGCGGCCTGGTCCGCGGGAATGGCCTCCAGAAGCGATGCCGCGGTGAATGCGACCTCGGGAGATCCTTTGGCATGGACCGGCACGTCGCCCGCCGGTGAACCGAAACAAAACTCGGCGATCAAGTGCTCGCCCGCCTGGTCTTCCGGGGTGTTCTCCGAGAGCACGGAATAAAACCCGACTGCGAGCGACGGGCTGGCCAGGCCGGTCCGCTTCAGCACCGCCTCGGTGGCGGGTTCATAGCGGACGGCTTTCGCAAGCGCGAACGCATCCGCCATACGCCGGACAACCGCCTTGCTGGCTTTCTTGTCCCCGGTTTTCCATCCATCCTCATTCCTCCGGATCTCAAAACTTTGATCCCCGGACGTGATCCGGATCATGTCCACGAGATCGAGGTTGATCCGGGCGAGCGAAGGATCCCGGAACGATGTCGGATCCACGGAAAGCAAGTCCAGGATGGACGCGGGCATGCGCGCCGTCACATTGCGGGGGATCAGCCGCACGTAGTAACCGCCGGCGGCGACGGACGCCCCCACACGGATTGTCTCCGGCTCGGCCTCTCCCTCCCCGAATGCGCGGACTTCCGCGACCGGCTCGGCAAGGCCGAACGCGGCAGGATCCGTGGCGGATTCGAACCCTTCGAGGCGCGTGCGGAAAAGCTTATCCAGAAAAGCCTCCACCGCCGGCGCGCTGGCCCGCGCGGAAAGCGGCTTGACAATCACCCAGCCTCCCGCCTCGCGCTTCAGCTCGATCTCGCCGGCCGGCCGGCGCACCACGAGCCGGTCCACACGATCCGGACGAAGACGAACCGGCATCCGGTCGCGGTAATCCTGCGCCGGGCTGACCACCATGCGCAGCAGGTCGTCCGGGATCAAATAGACATCCCGCGAATCCTCGAACCGCACGTAAACCAGGCGCTCGTCCGCGGCATCCTTCCCGAAAAGAAGCGAGTGGTCGCGGTCGCCCTTGAAATCCAGTTGCACGCTGCTTTTCTTGAGTCCGTATTCGGAAAGCCGGGCGCGGTCGGCGATCTCACCCGCGTCAATCCGATCCACGATCGCCGCGCCCTGCGCGGTCTCGATCAGGCGTTTGACGGCATCCACCGACGCCCGGTCCTCGGGCTCGGGGCGGATCCCCCAGCCGTCCACCGATTTTTTCAACTCGAAAACATTGTCGCCGTTGGTGATTTTTATGGAGCGGATCCCCTCCGGGTCGAGGTCGAAAAGCGGGGATCCCGGCGGTTTGACCGAGCCGTGCTGCAACGGAAGGAAAATGGCGGCGAAGACCGCGAGGGCCGCGGCGGCGGCGACAAGAAAAATCGTGGCGCCCCGGCTCATGATCTGCGCTTCCACCAAACGAGCGCCCCCGCCAATGCCGAGAGCCCGGGCAGGACAAGCATCGTGAAGAAGGCAATCTGACCGAGCTGGGTCTCTGTCAGGTTCAAAGCAAAATGCGTGACAGACTTCGGCGTCACTCCGGTCAGCTTGTTGCGGTCGAGAAGCGTATTGAGGGCGGAAATCAGGAAGTCGAGCCCTTGGGGCGAGGCCGAGGCATCGTAGGCGAACTGCGCGCTGCCGACGACAATGAGCTTCGATGTCTGGACCTCGACGAGATCGTCCTCGACGGCTCCGCGGTCGGCCGAAGCCGCGACGGCAAGCGGCTGGCCGTTGTCCCGGCCCTCGTCGTAGCGGACCCCGCCGGACAGGTTGGGCGCGTAGTCGCGCTCGCCCCAGAATTCCTCCGCCGCCTGAATCAGGGGCCGCAGCTGGATGGTTTCCTTTGCGGCCAGCGCCTGGTCGAGCTGAAGCGATTGGGTGGCTCCGGAAAAAAGAACCGTCAGCCCGGCGAGACGCCGCGTGAATTGCGTCGTCGGAAGAATTTCCCCGGTCACCTCGCGCAGAATCCCGGTGGCGAACGCCAGCCGCACGGTCCGGAGCACGCGGTCATCCTGCGGAACGATCCCGTTCGCCGAGAGGATCCCGTGCAGGCGCGGCGTCCCGGCATCGGGATCCAAAAGCACGAGCATCCGCCCGCGCTGTCGCAGCCAGGCGGAGACGACCGCCTCCTCCCGCACATCCAGATCAAACTTCGGCGAGAGGATCACCAGGGCGGCCGCATCGGCGGGGATGGCATCCGCCGACGCCAGCGACAATCCCACGACCCGTATGTTTTGTTTTTGGATGTAATCGTTGAGAATGGAGATCGGAGACCCCGGCCCGGGCACGGGTTCGCCGTGCCCCTGCAGGAAATAGACGACCGGCAGATCCGGCTTGATGAGGGCGATCATCGCGCCCGTGAGCACCTGCTCGCCGCGAAACGCCAGCAAACGCGGCGAATCCCCCTGCGCGACGGGGCGCATGTCGAAATCGGCCATCTCGGCGATATTCAGGAAACGCGAACGTCCATCGTAGTCGAGGATGATCAGGTTGTCCGCGTTGGTCAGCTTGTGTTTCCCCTGGATCTCCCGCATGCGGGTCAGGTTGCGGGTCGGATCCACATACTCGATCACCACGCGATCGCGTCCGGAGAATTGAATTTCCCCCAGCAACCCCTGCACGTCCTCAAGGATCTGGGTGGCCGGACCGAACATCGTCGGGGAAGAAATCACCGTGATGTTCACCGGCTTTTTGAACTCGCGGATGACCCGCCGGGTCTGCATGGACAGGGAGAACTTCTGGGAGCGCGACAGGTCCGCGCGCCAGTAGTTTTCGAAGCTGAGGCAGTTCACCGCCACGAAAAGAACGAGCACGGCCGCCGCCTGGAGGCCGATGCTCAGGCGGATCCCGGCGCGCGGGATGCGGCTCACGACCTCCACCTCCTGTATTGGAAAACATGGAATGTGGCGAAGAGCACGACGGCGGTCGAGCTCAGGTAAAAAACGACCGGGCGCGTGTCGAAAATCCCGCGGGAGAAATCCATCATGTGCTGGACCGGCGAGAAATAATACGTGACCTCGCGAAGGAACGGGCCCGCGGCAGGCAGGAAAAGCGAAAGAAGCCCGAGGAAGAACAGCGCGAGGATCGCCGCGAATGCCATCACGGCGGCCACGATCTGGTTGTCGGTCAGCGCCGAGGCAAGGCACCCGAGCGCGGTGTAGAGCATCCCGATGAGCACGAGCATCGCATACGCTCCGAGATACGATCCCGCCGCGCCCGCCGCGCTCCGGTCGGTCACCACCTGGAACAGCAAAAAATAAAGGAGGCTCGGAAGCCAGAGGATCAGGTAAAAAATCAGGGCTCCGGCATACTTGGCGAAGACGACCTGCCCGTCGCGCACGGGAGCGGTCATCAGCGTTTCGATCGTCCCGAGCTTCGCCTCCTCGGCAAACACGCGCATCGTGATCAGCGGGAACACGAGCACGAACGGAAACCAGAAATACACGGTGTTGAAAAACGCCTCGACCATCGTCGTGGATCCCGCCGCGCGGTTCAGAAGCGAGACGCCCGCATGGAAGTTGAACCCGGTGATGACAAGGAAAAAAAACAGGACGACATACGCGAGCGGCTGGTGGAACGCGGCGGCCAGTTCGCGGCCCAGGAGTGTGTGGAACCTTCTCACCGGTCAATGTTCCTCCGCATGGGTGACCGAGGCGAAGACCTGCTCGAGCGAAACGTCCGAGCGGCTCAGCTCGCGCACCGGCCACTTTTGCCCGACCGCATGGCCGTGGATTTCCTCGCGGGGATCGTGTCCCCCCGACGCCTGGATCGTGAAAATCGTCCAGTCTCCGTCGGTGCGCGCCGAGACGGAGACGATCCCGGCAAGTTTGCGCAGACCCGCCGCCGCAGCCCGCGGATCCGGGACCTTCGCGTCGAGCAGAATGTGCCCGGCCGCCCCGAGCAGCGCGCGCAGATTTTGCGGCGTGTCCATCGCCTCGATCCGGCCCTTGTTGATGATGATGACCCGCGAACAAAGCATCTCGACCTCGGGCAGGATGTGGGTCGAGAGGAGGATCGTGTGGTGACGCTTCAAATTCCGGATCAGGTCGCGGACCTGTCGGATCTGGTTCGGGTCCAGCCCGATCGTCGGCTCGTCGAGAATGAGAAGATCCGGTTCGTGGATCATCGCATCGGCAAGCCCGACCCGCTGGCGGTAGCCTTTCGAGAGCCGGCCGATGATCGTCTTTTCCTCCTCACGCAGCCCGCAGAGTTCCAGAACATCCCCGACCCGCTCCTTCATCCGGCGCCCCGGCACCCCCTTCAACGCGGCGCGGTAGCGCAGATACTCGGCCACCCGCATGTCCGGATAAAGCGGGACGTTTTCCGGCATGTACCCGATGTGCTCGCGCGCCCGCAGCGACTCCCGGAAGACATCGCGCCCGGCCACCTCGGCGGTTCCGGACGTGGGGGGAAGGAACCCGGCAATCATCTTCATCGTCGTGCTTTTCCCCGCTCCGTTCGGGCCCAAAAACCCCACGATCTCGCCCTTCCCTACCGTGAAGCCAATGCCATCCACGGCCGTTACGGATCCATAGCACTTGGTGAGTTGTTCCACTTTAATCATCGGGCAAGCCCTTCTGTATACTCTCTCCGCCCTTCCGCTGCAAGTCCGCCCCGACAGTCCGCACCGGCGAACTAAAGTTTCGCCTCGCCGCCGGACAGCAGGTTGACAAATTCCTCCGGGTTCTGGACGCCGAGGAGTTGCCGGAGCAGGCGTTTGTCCCGGCACAGCCGTACGATGGCCCCGACGATCCGCAGATACTCGGAGTCAAACGCCGAGGGAATTCCCGCCACGAAGATCAGCCGCACTTTTTCGGGGACCTCCGGGGAGACGAGGCCCTTCGTGGAGCGCCCGGCGGCCATCACCAGCGAACTGACGGCGTTTGTGCGTCCGTGGGCAATGCAGACCCCGCAGTCGTTGCACGACAGCGCGGGGGCTTTCCGTTCGGTGACCGCCCGGGCGAGAGCGCCCCAATCCTGCACGCGGGAATCCCCGTTGAGCCCGGAGAGGACCTGGTCCACTCCGTCCGCCTGGTTGTCCGCGGTGAGCGACAGATGGATCTGCGCCGGCAGAAGAATATCGGAAATCGGAATCATATATTGCTGCCCGTCCACTTGAGTTTTTGCCGCAGAACCTCGCTGAACGAACGTTCCGGCAACATCGCCAGCGGGAGTTCCCGGGCGCTCTTGCGGATCGTCAGCGAGTCGCCCATGCCCATCGCACAGGATTCCTGCCCGTCCACCGTCACAAAAACGATGTGCCCCGGTTCGGCGATTTCGACCTGGATCTCCGAGGCGTCGCTGACCACGACCGACCGGTTCGTCAGCACATGCGGGCAGATCGGGGTCACCACGAAGCCGCCGGAGTCGGGCATCAGGATCGGCCCGCCCGCCGAAAGCGAGTAGGCGGTGGATCCGGTCGGCGTCGCGACCACAAGGCCGTCGGCATTGTATTCGGTCAGCGGGACGCCGCCGAGGCACACGCGGATTTTTACGAGTTCCGAGCGTTCGCCCCGGCTCACGACAGCATCGTTCAAGCCGTGAAATATCCGGGCCTCGCCGGCCGCCGGGGCGAGGCGCGCCTCGAGCAGGGACCTTCTGCTCAGAATATAATCCCGGTTCTGGATGCTCTCGACCGCCCGGGCGATTTCCCCGGGTCCCAGGCAGGTCAGGAACCCGAGCGATCCGATGTTGATCCCGAATACCGGAGGCAGCACTCCGGGAAGTTTGTGCACCACACGGAGAATCGTGCCGTCGCCGCCCATCACAACGAGCAGTTCGCACCGCGCCGCCAGGGCCTGTTGGTCGAGATCCGAAGACATTCCCGCCAGCGGCGCCGTCTCACGCTCCAGGAGAAACGGGATGCCGCGCTTCCCAAGCTCGGCGGCCATCGCCCGCACGACCGCCGCCGCCCCGGGCTTTTCAGAATGGGCGAAGAGTCCGATCATGAGATGGGGGTGGCATCCGGCAGGATGCCGGATGTCCTGCACGCAGGATGCGTGTGCTCCGATTCCGCAATCGAGTTCATGGTTTCAGGTGGGCGAGGAATTCGACATTCCCGTCGCGCCCGGTGATCGGAGAGGTGATGTGGCCGAGCCAGCGGTGTCCGGTTTGCCCGATGAACGCGCGGATTTTCCCGACGGCTCCGAGGCGGACCGCTTCGTCACGCACGATCCCGCCGCGTCCGACGTCTTCGCGTCTGAGTTCAAATTGTGGCTTGATGAGAACAATCATGTCTGCGTCGGACGGCAGTAAGGCAAAGATCGCCGGGAAAATCAACGTCAAGGAAATGAAGCTGACGTCCGCGACGGCAAGCGTCGGAGCCGGGTCGAAGTCGGCCGGGACAAGATAGCGTGCATTCAGGCCCTCCCGCACATCCACGCGCGGGTCCTGCCTCAGCTTCCAATCGAGTTGGCCGTGACCGACATCCACCGCATAAACCCGAACCGCTCCGCGTTGCAGCAGGCAGTCGGTGAACCCGCCGGTTGAGGCGCCGATGTCCGCGCACACCCGCCCGGAAGGCACGATCCCGAAGGCGTCCAGCGCGCCCTCGATCTTGTAACCTCCCCTCCCGACATATTTTTCGCGCGCCGTCACCGTGAGCTCCTGATCGCCCGCAACCTTGCTCCCGGCTTTGTCCGCGGTGCGTCCGTCCACAAGAACCTGTCCGGCCATGATGGCACGCCGCGCCTTTTCACGTGTGTCAAACATTCCGCGTTCGACCAGCGCCATATCCAAGCGGGACTTGCCAGAGCTCATGGGTTCCTGTCAGTCTGCCCGACCGCAAACGATTCGCAACGACTTATATGACAGAAGATGATTTGAAAACCCGCATCAAAGAAATGCTCGTTTCCAGCCTCATGCTGAAGATCGGGCCCGGGGAGATCGGCGACGAGACTCCGCTTTTCAGCCCCGAAGGACTCGCGCTCGACTCGATTGACGCGCTGGAACTCGCCGTGGCGATCGACAAGACGTTCGGTGTGCCGACCCCGAGTTCCGAGGTCGCCCGCACCGCGTTTGTGAGCGTCCACACGATTGCCGATTACGTGTCCGCGCACAAGCCGTCCGCCTAGCCCCGGAAAAATCGCAAGGAAACAGCCATGAACATTGCAGACCCGAGCCGGGCGCCGATTGACCGCCACATTCTCAACCAGCTCAAGTTCTCGCTTGCGCGGGACCCGGATACCGCGACCACGCGCGACTGGTGGATTGCGACCTCGAAGGCGGTGCAGAGCATCATCATCGAGCGGATGATCACCACGCAGACCGTTCACCATCGCCAGAATGTCCGCCGGGTCTATTACCTCTCGCTGGAATTTCTGATGGGACGGCTTTTCGTCAACAGCATGTACAGCGCCGGCATTTTCCAGGAAGTCCGGGAGGCGTTGGAAAAGCTCGGCCTCGACATGGATGAGCTGCGCAAGGAGGAATACGACATGGCGCTCGGCAATGGAGGCCTCGGACGCCTCGCCGCGTGCTTCCTCGATTCTCTCGCCACGCTCGACCTGCCGGCTGTCGGCTACGGAATCCATTACCAATACGGGCTCTTCAAACAGGAATTCCGCAACGGTTACCAGGTCGAGCTCCCCGACGCCTGGATGCAATTCGGAACCCCGTGGGAAATCGTCCGCCCGGAATACACAACAGAAATCCGGCTTTACGGCCGCGTCGAAAACGTTTTTGACGACATCGGGAACTATGTCCCGAAGTGGGTCGGCTGGAAACGACTTCTCGGCGTCCCATACGACATCCCGATTCCCGGCTACGGGACCGGGACGGTCAACTTCCTCCGCCTGTGGGAATCCCGCGCCTCCGAGGAATTCAACCTCGATGCCTTCAACCGCGGCGGCTACGAGCAGGCGGTCCACGAAAAAAACATGAGCGAAACGGTTTCGAAAGTTCTCTACCCGAACGACAAGACCGAGAGCGGCAAAGAGCTGCGCCTCGTCCAACAGTATTTTTTTGTGGCCTGCTCGCTGAAGGACATCATCCGGCGGTTCCACAAAAGCAACGAAAGATGGGAGGCCTTCCCCGAGAAGGTCGCTGTCCAGCTCAACGACACGCATCCGGCGATCGCGATCGTCGAGCTCATGCGGCTGCTCCACGACGAGAACAAGCTGTCTTGGGACGAGGCGTGGGGAATCGTCACCCGCACATTCGCCTACACGAACCACACGCTCCTGCCGGAGGCTTTGGAAAAATGGAGCGTCGGGCTTTTCCAAAAAGTTCTTCCTCGCCATCTCCAGATCATCTTCGAGATCAACAAGCGGTTCTTGGAAACCGTCGAGGCGAAATGGCCGGGCGATATCGAAAAGAAGCGGGTCCTCTCGCTGATCGAGGAAGGCGGCGGGCAGATGGTCCGCATGGCGCACCTCGCGGTCGTCGGGAGCCACTCGGTCAATGGCGTCGCGGCCCTCCATACCCGGCTCCTCAAGAGCGACCTGTTCCCGGAGTTCGACGCGCTCTACCCGGGAAAATTCAACAACAAGACGAATGGCATCACCCCGCGCCGGTGGCTGCTCGCCTGCAACCCGAGGCTCAGCGGGCTGATCACGTCGAAGATCGGCGCCGGCTGGGAGCGCGATCTCGACAGGCTCCGCGCGCTCGAAGCGTTTGCCGACGACCCGCGGTTCCAGTCGGATTTCATGGCGGTCAAGCACGCGAACAAGGAGGATCTCGCCCGCATCATCCTCAACGACTGCGGCGTCGAGGTCGATCCCTCCGCGCTCTTCGACGTCCAGATCAAGCGCCTGCACGAATACAAGCGCCAGCACCTGAACCTCCTTCACATCCTCGCCCTCTACCGCCGGATCATCCAGAACCCGGGGGCCGAGGTCACGCCGCGGGTTTTCATCTTCGCCGCAAAAGCCGCGCCCGGATACGACCTCGCGAAACTCATCATCAAGGCGATCAATGCGGTCGGAACAAAAATCAATTCCGATCCCCGGATCGGCGGGAAGCTGAAGGTCGTCTTCCTGCCGAACTACCGGGTCTCGCTCGCGCAGCGGATCGTCCCGGCCGCCGACCTCTCCGAGCAGATCTCCACAGCCGGCAAGGAAGCTTCCGGAACCGGCAACATGAAGCTCGCTCTCAATGGCGCGCTCACGATCGGCACGCTCGACGGCGCGAATGTCGAAATCCGCGAGGAGGTCGGCGACGAAAACATCTTCATCTTCGGCAACACCGTCGAGCAGGTGAACGCGCTGGTGGCCCAAGGCTACAACCCGGGCGATTTCTACAACGCGAACGAGGAACTTCGCGCGGTCGTGGACTGGGTCGGCTCGAATTACTTCACCTCCGACGAGGCCGCGGGTGTCCTCGTCCCGCTTCGCGACAACCTCCTCCACCACGATCCCTTCCTCTGCCTCGCGGATTTTGAATCCTACAGCGAGTGCCAGAAAAAAGTCTCCGAAGCATTCCGCAACAATGCCCGCTGGGCAAAAATGGCCGTCCTCAACACCGCCCGCGTCGGAAAATTCTCGAGCGATCGCACGATCTCCGAATACGCCCGCGACATCTGGAAACTCAGCCCGGTCGGGGTGAAATAAGCCCGGCAAGAATCACAAGCCTGCCTGATCTTTGGGAATTGTTGCGCGGAGTTCGAGGCAGCACTCGTCGCCGACCATCGCCTGCCGGGTGATGCGGAACTCCCGCGGAGGCTGAAGAAAGCGCCCCGGCAAGCCGGTGAGCCCGGGAGCCAGCCGACCTCCGAAAATGACGGGCGCAACAGTCAGGCGGATTCCGTCCACAAGATCCTGCTCCGCCAGAGAGCGAAGCAAAGCGCCCCCGCCCTCGCACACAAGGCGTTTGACGCCGAAGTCGGCCCGCAGGATTTCGAGAGCTTGTGGAAGGTCCACCTTTCCGCCACGGAAGAGGAACAACTCCGCCCGGCGCGCGATCCCGCTCCTCAGACGTTCCGGCATCCGTGTGGTGGAGAAGATGACAAGCGGGGAGGCGGAGTAATGGAATACCTTTGCGTCGGGATCGAAGCGTCCGGCATTCGAAACGATCACACGGAGAGGAACCGGCGGCAGCCCGCGGGCCACGCGCGCCTCGCGCAGGTCTATCGCCGAGAGCCCCATGCTCATGGCCTCCGCCGCCACCGTGCCCCGACCGACGAGCACGGCATCGGCCTCCGCTCTCGCCTCCTGCAGGCGGCGCTTGTCGGCCGGCGAGGTGAACCGCGACGGCGTCCATGCGCGCGTGCTGATCTTGCCGTCGGCAGTCATGGCGAAATGCGCGAGGACGAACGGACGTTTCATTCGGAAGCTTCTTTTTCCTCGCGGTCGTTCGTATCGCCGTCCTCCTCCCCGGCGATCGCCTCGGCGACTTCCGGCGCGTAATTTTTCAGGGCCTTGTGGGCGATGCGGGTGATCCAGATCGTCAGGAGGATCGTGAAGGCGAGCTCGACCATGTAGGCCGCCCAGGCCCACGGACCCTGATGGAGACCGCCTTTTGCCGCGCGGCCGATGACCGCACCCCCGTAGGCATAGGCCGCGCTGATCGGCAGAAACCCGATCCATGAGGCGAGGAGGTAGCGCGGAAGAGAAATCCGGGAGAGCCCGAACGCGCAGCTCACCAGGCTGTGCGGAAGGATCGGCGAAATCCGCGTCAGGATGATGAGCTTCCAGCCGTCGTTCGTCGCCGCATGGTCGAGCGCGTGGAATTTCCGGCTTTTCGCAAATTTCCGTGCCATCCACCCGCGGAGGAGGTAGCGGGTCGAAACGAAGTTCGCGAACGCCCCCGCGACCGAGCCGAGCGAAACCAGCAACGTCCCGGACCAAAACCCGTAAACCGCGCCCGCGCCAAAACTCAGCACCGAGCCGGGAAGAAAAAATACGCACGACAGCGCGTAAAGCACAACGAACCATATCCAGCCGACCCAGCCGCTCTGCTGGATCCAAAGCATCCCCTGCTCCATCCATGCTGTCCAGGCTTCAAGCATGTCTCAGGACATTCTGTCCGGATAAAGAGTTGACCGCGCGCATCGCCGGGAAGTTGCCATTCTTGAAATGAGGAAAACCACGGTGAACATTTACACCGTGGGACCGGCCCATGGCTATCCGCAATCCATTCCGATCCTCTCTTTTTGTCCCCTCCGCTCCCAGATCGCGTGGCGCGAAGCGCTTGACGCGATTCACATCAAATCCAGCGGACTCCTCACCCGCGTAAAAGGCTTCGCCTCACGCGGCAGGGGGAGATATGATGGAACTTTCGGAGGTTCCTGGAGTCTCCGTGGGCACTGCGAGAAATAGTTGGGAAGCTGCTTGTCTAAAAACTTCCTTCCGGCACCGCTTTTCAAAAACCGCTCGCGCCCCTCGGCGTCCGCTGGCTCAACA
>JBAXTX010000079.1:0-12607 GCA_037129975.1 Verrucomicrobiia bacterium
AGCTCGTGCGCAAGCAGACGATGCTTTGCAACCGCCTCGCCACCGACGCGAAGGAGCTTCTGGAAGCCGGCAAACGCGAAGAGGCCGGACGCACGCTCTTCAAGCTCAAGCTCGGCCAGCCGCGCAACAAGGCACTTCTGCGCATGATGGAGGATCCCGAAATGCGCAGGGTCATGGACAAGGCCGAACTTGAATTTTACAAGGACACCGACGGCAAGGCCGCGCTCGTCGAGCTCAAGGAGGAGCTCTTCTTCACGATCGAGGAACGCCAGCACGACGCGGATCTCACCGAGAAGGGCCGCGATTACCTCAACCCCGACGACCCGAACGCCTTCGTTCTCCCGGACCTCCTCACCGAGTTCGCGGACATCGAAAACGATCCGATCCTCGACACCGCCGCGAAGGCCCAGAAAAAGGCCGGGCGCCAGCAGCACTGCGACGCGCAGGCGGAGCGGATCCACAATATCGCGCAGCTCCTCAAAGCCTACTGCCTCTACGACAAGGATGTGGAATACGTCGTCGAGGACAACAAAGTTCTCATCGTGGACACGTTCACCGGACGCAAGATGCCCGGCCGCCGCTGGAGCGACGGCCTCCACCAGGCGGTCGAGGCAAAGGAGGGCGTCCAGATTGACCGCGAAACCCAGACGCTCGCCACGATCACGATCCAGAATTATTTCCGGCTTTACGAAAAGCTCGCCGGCATGACCGGCACGGCGGAGACCGAGGTTCACGAGTTCCACGACATCTACCGGCTCGACATGAACGTGATCCCCACGAACCGGAAAGTTGCCCGGCTGGACGAGAACGACCGGATCTACAAAACCCGCCGGGAAAAATACCATGCGGTGATCGAGGCGATCCGCGAAGCCCACGGACGCGGGCAGCCGGTGCTCGTCGGCACCGCCAGCGTCGAGTCAAGCGAGTTGCTCAGCCGGATGCTCAAGCTCCAGAAGATCCCGCACACGGTCCTGAACGCGAAATACCACATGCAGGAAGCCGAGATCGTCGCGCGCGCCGGCCTCCGCGGGGCGGTGACGATTTCCACGAACATGGCCGGACGCGGCACCGACATCAAACTCGGCGAGGGAGTCCCCGGGCTCGGCGGGCTCTACGTCGTCGGCACCGAACGCCACGAGTCGCGTCGCATCGACCGCCAGCTCCGCGGGCGCTGCGCCCGCCAGGGCGACCCCGGACGCTCGCGGTTCTACGTCAGCTTCGAGGACGACCTCATGCGGAATTTCGGCGCCAGCGACCGGATGACAAAAATCATGGAGACGTTCGGCCTCAAGGAAGGCGAGGAGCTCGAACATCCGTGGCTGAACAAAAGTGTCGAAACCGCCCAGAAGCGGGTCGAGCAGCGGAACTACCTGATGCGCCGCCGCACGCTGGAGTTCGATGACGTGATGAACCAGCAGCGCGAAGTCGTTTACGGCTACCGCAACGAGGTCATGGATTCCGAGAACACCCGCACGCTCATCCACGAGGTCATCACCGAAGTCGTCCCGAAAAAAGTCGCGGAATTTCTGGAGGTGCCCGAGGGCGAGGAGCCGGATCCGGACGGTCTCCTCCAGTGGATCAACTCGACGTTCCCGCTCGGGCTCAGCCGCGCGAAGGCGGCGCTCGACACCCGCTCGGTCGAGGACAACGGGAAGTTTCTCACGGAAACGATCCGCGACGCCTACGAGCGCAAGGCCGCCCTGGAAAATCCCGACGCCCTCCGCGGGCTCGAGCGCTACATCCTCCTCAACGCCGTGGACCGCCTCTGGCAGGAACACCTCTACGCGATGGACGGACTCCGCGAGGCCGTCTATCTCCGCGCGTTCGGACAGAAAGATCCGCTCGTCGAATACAAGAACGACGCGTATGGAATGTTCGTCGAGCTGATGGACAACATCAAGGCCGAGGTCCTCACCAACCTCTTCCGCAGCACGACAAACCTCCAGGCGTTCGAACAGCTTCTCGCCAGCCTCCCGCAAAGCCTCCTCCGCACCGACCCCGCCGCCCGCGTCCGCACGTCGCCCGCCATTTCGGACGAACCCGGCGCACCCGCGGATTTGTCGCCGACGCCGAAGATCGAACTCCCGATCAAACGCGAGCTCCCGAAGGTCGGCCGCAACGACCCCTGCCCGTGCGGGAGCGGCAAAAAATTCAAGGCCTGCTGCGGACGCTCGGCTTGAATATAAAAAGTCAAAGGCGTTGCTATCCAACCTGCAAAGGGAAGAAGGCATTTACGCGGGAGTTGAGCCGACGGCTGGTTCGCCGGTCAATTCCTCGACCTGTTTTGCACGTTCCTCCGCCTCCACCGAAAGCGCGGCGCATTCGGTTTCGATTTGCCGCCGCTGCTTTTCGCCGACGATTTCGAGAATCGCCGGATCGCGCTGGCAGAGGTTGTGGAATCCGGGCTTTTCTCATTCGTCGCCTCGATGGCTTCCGCGATCTTGATCTGCAGCATTTCGAGAAGATGGCATGGGGAAATTCAGCCGTCGAGGTCGCCCCACTTCTTGCCGAGGATTTGCAGACACTCGAATACCTCGTAATCCGTCATTGTGCTACTCGTCAACACCGGGCGTAACGCAACAAATTACGCAGCCACCACTTCGACGCGGGGGAAAAACCGAGTTTGCGAAGAATCTCTTCGCAGTCATCCCAGACAAGGCCAAATGCGCGCACGTCGGCGACACCGAGGCGGGCAATGACCGACGAAAGCGTTTTGGCGTCGCGGCCGGCAAGTTCGATTGCAAAGGCGAGCGTCCATGAACTGCGGGCGGGATTGGTGGCTGGCCACACGTTGCCCGATTCCAGCCCGACGAACGTCGTTTCTCCTTGCCATCCCAGCCAGCGAAGTCAGGTTTCATCCGACCGAAAGCATTATGAGTCCACAAAACATGGCAAGGGCGATTGGGTTTGCGATATTGATTTTCTCCGCGGCCATCATGGCGTCATCTGGAACGTATGTCATCCAGCCCGGCTATCGGGGCGTGGAGGTGACCCTCGGCAAGGTGTCCCCGGCCTTCAAACCCGAAGGATTCGGATTCAAGCCGCCGTTCATCACCATGATTTATCCCGTCTCCATCCGCCAGCAGACGTCCATGGAGAAAGCCGAGTGTTACTCGGCGGACTTGCAGCAAGTGTCGGTGGTCTTGCGCGTGCTCTACCGGATCCCGGAAGGCGCGGTCGTCAAATTGTTTCAAGGCTATCGCGGCGACGCATTTGAAACCCTCATCGCGCCCCGTGTTCAGGAGGCGCTCAAGGAAGCCGCCGCGCAGCAGAGCGCGGAGCAAATCGTAAAGAACCGCGAACTCATCAAGTCACGCGCCCTCGACCTTGCCCGGACGAAGATCGGGGATCTGTTGATTGTTGAGGACATTGTTGTAGAGGACATCGCCTTGACCCGGGAACTCAAACAAGCCATTGAACAGAAGATGGTCCAGGAACAGGATGCCTCGAAGGCCAAATTCACCCAGCAACGCGCCCAAATTGAGGCGAACACGACCTTCATCAAGGCCGAGGGCGAGGCCAAATCCATCGTCATACGCGGCGAGGCGCTCAAGGAAAATCCGGCGTTTGTCGAACTCCAGATCGTGGATCGCTGGGATGGCGTTGCCCCGCGCATCATCGGGAGCGGCAGCAACGTTCTCATGACACTGTCCGACCTCGAACGACGCAACAAATAATACCATGTCCGACAGCATATCCCGTTCTCCCAACTGGCGCGGCCCCGATGCCAACACGCAGATGCCGCCATTGCTTTTCAAATTAATCACAGGCGCGGTCGTCCTGTTGGTGCTCGTCATCGTCGGCGCTGCATCCAGTTACATTATCCAACCCGGCACGCGCGGCGTAAAAATTACCCTCGGCAAGGCGGCGGATCAGTTCCTGCCGGAGGGGTTCGGTTTCCGCATGCCGCTCATCACGGAGATTGTTCCGGTGTCGATCCAACAACACACGGTCCCCCTGAAAGCGGACTGCTTTTCATCGGATCTCCAGCAGCTCACGGTGGAAGCGCGCGTGCTATATCGCGTTCCAGAGAAGTCTGTCGTGCAGATTTTCCGGCAATACGCCGGGGACCCGTTCGACAGCCTCATCGCCCCGCGCGTGCAGGAGG
The DNA here is from genome assembly GCA_037129975.1 of Verrucomicrobiia bacterium. GTDB lineage: Bacteria > Verrucomicrobiota > Verrucomicrobiia > Chthoniobacterales > Terrimicrobiaceae > QYQL01. Next base: position 4,109 of record JBAXTX010000079.1, read on the forward strand.
CGCTCAAGGAAGTCACCGCCGCGCTGACGGCCGATCTCATCGTCAAACGTCGCGACCAGGTTAAAAAAAGTGCCGTTGCCGCCGCGCGGTTGAAGATTGGCGAAATTCTTTTCGTGGAAGACATCGTCATTCGAGACATCCAGCTTTCCAAGGAACTGGAAGCCGCCATCGAAGCCAAAATGGTGGCCGAGCAGGAGGCCGAGCGGGCCAGGTTCACTCAGGTGCAAACCAAGGTCGAAGCGGACACGGCGGTGATTCGCGCCGAGGGCGAGGCACGGGCGATCCGCGTGCGGGGTGAGGCGTTGAAACTCAATCCGGCCTTTCTCCGGCTGCAAATCGTCGAGAAGTGGGATGGGAAATCCCCTCTGGTCGTGCCATCGGATCCGAACAATTCCGGTCCGAACCTGCTGTTGCCGCTTGGCGCGCTCGCGCAGCCCCCCAAGCCATGATGAGTCCGCGTGCGCGCGCCCTGCTGCAGACGGCGGTGCTTTTCTCGGTCTGCGTGGGGCTGTTCCTGATCTTTCCCGGCGCGTTTGCCTTTACGGAAATGGCCGCCCGGGAACTGCGCTATTTCTGGTGGCTGATCCTGCTGGTGGCGCTGGCCTGCTGGTTGATCTGGGGCTTCAAGAAACGCCCGTAATTCTGATGCCTGGCCTTTGCCGGGGCGGGAAACGACCCGCTGGAAACCTTCTAAGGCATGACCTTCCAAAAGATTCCGATCCAGAAGTAGAACAACCCCACTGTCCCTGAGGCGACCCTCAGCGCCCAGACTGATAACCGGCGTGGGCAGCAAATGCCAGTTCCAAAATGAACTCATCCTCCGGATCGGAAAGAAAGGCGCGCCAAAGGAAATGAATCTCCTGCAAATGGCAGAATGCTGCCAACCGACGCAGTGCCCCCGTGCGGCGGCGGCGACAAGTTCAGTGCCGGAAATTCGTAGAGCAATAGCCGCTTCCCCGGCATCCTTACAAAAACCGGAAATCCGGCGGGCATTTCCTGCGGATTCGACCAACACCACGGAAATTCCGGTCCGGCGGGCAGTTGCCGTTTCTCCCGCGACATCGCCTGAGACGATTCTTTCAATCATGGCGCGGCCACACATCGGCTTTGGTGGAACAAACTCCAATCCATATTTCCCGGGATTTTGAACCTGCATTGCTTCGACTCCCCGGAAATACGTTGCCGTCAATTACGACCCGTCCCCTTCCGTAATGGCGGGCTTCCTTCCTCCGGAAGCCCCCGCCGTGGTAGCCGCTCCGATTTGCCCGATCGCCCATACCGCGTGTTCGGCGACGACGGGATCGCTGTCGAGGAGGGCTTTCCCCAGGGCAGGACAGTCTTCCTCAGACCCGACATTTCCAAGAGCGGTGCAGACGTTGCGGAGAAATCCCTGTCGTCCCGCGCGGCGGATCGGCGAGCCCTCGAAAAGTTTCCGAAACCTCTCGTCGTCCAACCCCAGATAATCACGCAGCGGCCATTGCGAAGACGCGCGGGCCCGGAAATCCGCCTCCTGTGCGGTTTGCGCAAACCGATTCCATGGACAGGCGTCCAGGCAGTCGTCGCATCCGAAGATCCTGTCGCCGAGGAGCGGGCGGATCCACTCCGGCAGTGGTCCCTTGTGTTCGATCGTCCAGTAGGAAAGGCATCGCCTGGCATCGACTTTGTGCGGAGCGACAATGGCGTTGGAGGGGCATGCCACGATGCATCGCGCGCACTTTCCGCAACGGTCGCGCATCGGCATATCTTCCTCAAGCTCAATGGTTGTGATGATAGCGGCAAGGAAAAATTCCGTCCCGAGCTTCGGGTGAACCGCCATGGCGCTCTTCCCGTGCCAGACCAGACCGGCCTTCGCGGCAAAATCGCGTTCCAAGATCGGGCCGGAATCCACAAAACACCGCTGCCGCCCGCCTTCGGCGGTCAGAGCGTGATCAAACGCCCGCAGACGTTTCGGAATGAGGTGGTGGTAATCGCGGCCGCGAGCGTATCGGGCGATGCGGCCACGAACCGCGCCGTGCTCCGCGGGCCCATCCGGAAGATAATAATTCATCGCCAGCGCAATCACCGACCGCGCGCCCGGCAGGACAATCTCCGGGTCGCATCGCTTCTCGGGTTCGCGTGCCAGCCAGCCCATCGTCGCGTGGCATCCCTCCGCGAGCCATTCGTGGAAGGCCCCCGCATGGGTCGCCCGAGCGGCGCGGGCGACCCCCACCGCATCAAACCCCGCCTCCTTGGCGATTTTCTCCAACCGTTCTCTCCTCATCCCCGGACACCCTTGCCAGATTCCCGGAATAAAGCACGAATCTTTCTCCGTGGCGCGACAGATCCACGAATGGACACTTTGTGTCCCTTGGTAAAGGACACAATATGTCCTACCTGCGGCCGCTTTATTTTGGGAAAATTCGCACATGCCCGCCCGCGCCACCGCCCGCAACCCCAAATCCGCGCGTAAAAACGCCGGGCACAGGGAGGGCGGCTCGACAGGTGATAGAGAAAGCAGGGAGGGGCATCGCCCTCGGTGCCCTTGCGGTGGCAGAGCGGATGCCGGGAGGGCGACATTCCTCCATTGATTGCGCCTGCGCGCGGATCAGGGGCAACCCGGGCCGGTTGACGAAGGCAGAAAATATGCGGCTTCGCGGGAGCATTTTGACCAGCCAGCGAGGGCGCGCTTTCGGGCCGCGTTCGTTCGGGCACCGCGTCAGCGGGCGGGTTGCCCTCCGCTCGTTCTGCCGCTGGCGAACGCTTTTTTACTGATCGAATTCCAGGCACCGCAGTGGGTATTGGGCTGTGCCGACCTTGGTTTTTCTGGTTTTTCTCAGGGGCCTGCAGATGGTTCCACGTGGAACATTCCCATCATGCGGTTTCGTTTGTCAATGGGGCGGCTGCGGGTTGTTGTTCCATGTGGAACCGCGTGGCCCGTGTTGCCTGAAAGCTCCTTCCTGCCTTGCTCTAATCGAGCCCGCCCCGGCGTGATGAGGTTGCCCCGGACGCCATGCGGCCTCGCTCGCGGGCGAGAATCTGGAGAAAGTTGATGGGCTGTCTGAAGGGCCCGCTTTGGCGTGCGAGGCACCTTTTGTCAACGCCCCGTTTTTTCGCGTCCATCAAAGCGTCTCGCATTCGGACGTCCAAAGTGTCTCGCCGAATTGTTTGCGCGCTCGGCGCGTCAGCTCGCCCGCCTCGCCGCGGAGGATCGCAAAGAGAGTTGAGCCCGAGCCCGACATCAGTGCCTCTTCAACCTCCGGCTGCTCGATCATCCAAGCCTTGATGACCGGAAGAAGAAGGAATTTTTTGAAAACCGGCCCTTCCAGGTCGTTGGTGAGCGCAAGGCTCCCAAGCTCCCACGGGAGGGATGGGACATTTGTTGTCCTTGACTGGTAGGCCCAGCGGGTGGCGACCGGGAAAGGCGGCTTGAGCAGCAGCAGGTGCATGGGAGCGGGGGCGGGCGCGTCGTCCATCGCGTCGCCCCGGCCCCGGCACCAAGCGGGGCGGTTTCGGATAAAGAACGGGATATCCGAGCCGAGTTGGGACGCGATCTCTTCGAGTTGTCGCTCCCCAAGCCGGGTTTCCAGCAGGGCGTCCAACGCCTTGAGAACGGCGGCGGCGTCACTGCTGCCGCCGCCAAGGCCCGCGCCGTGGGGGATGCGTTTGCGAAGAACGATGTTGGTCTGGAACTCCATCCCGGTCTGCCGCGCAAAGGCCTCGGCCGCCCGCCATGCCAGATTGGACGAGTCCGCCGGCACGGTCGGGTCGTCGCAGGCCAGGACGATCCCGGACCCTTGGGAAACCGCGACCTCCAGCTCGTCGGCCAGCGACACGGGAACCATCAGGGTCTCGATATCATGGAATCCGTCCGCCCGTTTTCCGAGAACCCGAAGCACAAGATTGACTTTGGCGTGTGCCTGAATTGTCATGGGTGCCCATCATCCGCCAATGTCCCTTTCTGCCAAAGAAAAAATTATCGTTGCTGTCGATGTTCCTGATTCCGGGTCCGCGCTGAAGTTGGTCCGGGCGCTTGCCGGCGAGGGGTGTGTTTTTAAAGTTGGCCTCCAGCTGTTCTTGTCGGCGGGCCCGGCGGTCATAAAAGAAATCCAGGCGTTGGGGTCGCGGGTTTTTCTGGATTTGAAATTTCACGACATCCCGAACACCGCCAGGGAAGCCGTTCGTGCAGCGGTTGCGCTGGAGGTGGACATGACGACCGTCCATCTCGCGGGCGGGCCCTCGATGGTGTTCGAGGCGGTCCGGGCGGCGGAGGGCACCAAGACGCTTGTGCTTGGGGTCACGGTGCTCACAAGCATGGACGCTGCCGCGCTGGGTGTTGTTGGGGTGCCGCGGTCGCCCGAGCGGCAGGTTGTTCTTCTTGCCGAAATGGGGTTGGGTTGTGGTTTGCGGGGTGTTGTCGCCAGCCCGCACGAGATCGCGCCCTTGCGCGGGGCGTTCGGCTCCGGCCTTGTTCTTGTCATCCCCGGCGTGCGCCCTGCCGGCAGTGCGGTTGGCGACCAGCGCCGCGTCATGACCCCGGGGGAGGCCGTCCGGTGCGGGGCCGACTTTTTGGTGGTCGGGCGGCCCATAACTGCGGCCGCGTCTCCTCGCGATGCGTTTCTGCGGATTGCAGACGAGGTTGCCGAAGCCTCTTGATTGCCGGTTGTTCGCAGGAAGATTAAGAAAGAAGCTTTTTTAAACCTCCCTTCTTCTCCTTAAGGGTGTGAACAACCCACCCGGCCGGCGTTCCTCGCTTTACCCGCGGGCGTTCCACGGGAAAACCACCGCGTGAATAAAAACCCGCTTCTGGACAAAGACCGGCAACAAACCCCCTCACAAGGGAAGTTTTTGACTTTTTCTTTCCGCGACTCACAGGTTGTTCCCAAGACGTTCTCCGCACGACCGGGAGCAGAGGCCCCGCGTCGGGCGGAGCCGACAAAAACCCGCCACGCCACCGGACCCGCGAAAAACAAACAAAATACTTTTTCATGGACAGATGGCGACCCCTCATCAAAAACAAAGCCCCGCATGCGAACCGGCTTGGTCAAAAAAATTCATCTCTCAGCCACAACCGTGGCAGCCCTTCTCTTTTCCTCCTGTGCCTCGGTCAGCGTCAAGGACGTCGTCCGCCTTGAGCCCAACCCGCCCTCGCGCCTGCCGGAGAAAGTCTTCGTCGCCCCCTTCACGTTCACTCAAAACGAACTCCGGGTGGACCGCGGGGGAGACAGCCTGAAAACCTTCCAGTTCGGACTCCAGGAATTCATGACGAAGAACCTCGTGAGAAGACTTCCCAAGTATGTCGCTCCAGCAAAAGCCGTCGCCTCAACAGCCCCGCTGCCTCAAGGAAACTTCTGGCTCATCCGCGGCAACTTCGACCGCGTTTATCAAGGCAGCCGCTTCCTGCGCGCGGTGGTCGGGCTTGGGAGCGGAGCCACCCTCATGGAGACCACCGTTGTTGTCTATGAACTCTCGGGGCCAAAACCAAAACCCTTCCTTCGGATTGTCACCACCGGCGGATCGAATATTTCGCCAGGCATCCTGGGCGTCGCGACATTCTTTATTTCCGGTCCCTCGGCCCTGACTTCGCTTCTCAACGCGGTGGATGGCGCCCGCAGCGGAATCACATTCGACACCATCCGCACGACCCGCGAGCTGAACGCCGCCCTCTCCGAATACCTCTACCAGCGGGGGACGATCCCTTACAAAAAGGCCGCCGGACCGAAACGCATTGGAAAATTTCCCAACCGCATCGGCCTCCCGGATCGCGTGAAAATGCACGGCACGCTCACCGTTGAGCCCCTGCCGCCGGAACCGGTCGCTGGAAAAACGCCCGCGCAACCGGGCGGGAACGCGGAACACCCCCCGGCAGGCTGAAGAACGCCGCCCCAAGCGTGGAGATCAGTTATCCGGGGAAAGAAGACGCGGAAGGGCGAAAGACAAGCGCAAAAGCGGCGGCGGCTGCAATCACGACGTCACGCCCGACAGCCAACCGCATCGCGAATGCCGACGGGGGAGCGTCATTGCCAAAACACCCGCAACTGACAATGATGTCATTGGCCAGCGCCCACACAAGGACGCCGATAAAAAGGAAAGAGAGCATCAGGATCAGGCCGGACCCGATGCGGTGAATGCGGGGGAGCAGGATCAGCACGCCCGCCGCAACCTCCGTCCATGCCAGCGCGACCGCGAAGGGACGGATCCAGAATTCGGGGAGGATGGTAAACGGGACAAGCGCCAGCGCGAACTCCTCGCTGCCCCCGGCCTTGATCACCCCGGCATAAAGAAAAACCCCCCCGAGCGCGGCGCGTGTCAGGAGCCAGCCCCATCGGGCGAAATCCGGCCTGCGTGCGACGCTCTTCATGAAAGCGCGCCCATGCGGTTTGTGGGGACTGCGGGCAGGATGCCCGTGTCACGATTGGCTGCAAAAGGAACGGCATGAGACTTGGCCAACTCGGTTTTCCCGGTTCCCGATGGGCCGACGAAGAGGAATGACCCGACCGGGCGGTTGGGATTGCCCAGCCCCGTCCGTGCCAGGCGCACGGCCTCTGAAACGGCCTTGATGGCATCCTCCTGTCCCTTGACCCGTCTGCCAAGCGCCTTCTCCATTGAGCGGAGCCGCAGGCCCTCGTCCTCGGTCAGTGTGCCGACGGGTATCTTGCACCGACTGGCGACCACGGCCGCAATCTGCTCCCGGTCCACCCCAGAAAGTAGCACAGGCATCCTGCCTGTGTCCTTCGGCGGGCGGGACGCCCACGCTCCTTTGCCGGAAAACGTCAAAAACCTTGCCTGGGCGCAGGCGGTATCGAGGAGGTCAATCGCTTTATCGGGCAGCCGGAAGTCGGGGAGATAGCGGACAGACCATTCGACGGCGGCAGAAATCGCCCCGTCCGTTATCTTGATTCCGTGATGCTCCTCCATGCGTGTGCGGATGCCACGAAGGATTTCCAGCGCCTCCTCCGGGGTTGGTTCCTCGACATCCACCTTCTGAAACCGGCGTTCAAGCGCGGCGTCCTTCTCGATGTGAAGGCGGTATTCGGCGATGGTCGTCGCTCCGATAACCCGGATCTCTCCACGGGCGAGGGCGGGTTTCAGGATGTTCGCCGCATCCATCGAGCCGCCGGCCTTTCCGGCACCCATCAGCGTATGGATCTCGTCCAGAAAGAGGACGATGTTGGAATCCGCCGAGGCTTCTTTGATGACCGCCTGCATGCGTTCCTCAAACTCCCCACGATATTTCGTCCCGGCGACCAGCAGCGACATCGAGAGTTCGATGATCCGGGTGGTTTTGAGTTCCTCCGGGACTTTCCCCTGGGCGATCCGCTGGGCGAGGCCCTCCACAATGCCTGTCTTCCCAACGCCAGCCTCTCCGACAAGAATGACGTTGTTCTTCCGGCTTTGTAGGAGCGTCTGGGCGATCTTGAGCATTTCCGGCTTCCGACCGATCACCGGAGCGAGCTTCCCATCCTTGGCAAGCCGGTTCAGGTCACGGCCAAAATGTGCAAGGGCAGACGGCCCTTTCGGTTTGGCCTCCTCTTTCGCCTCTGGCTTGGGTTCTCGTGCTGGCTTCCCAACCGGGTCAAGGATCCTGCATCTGTCGTCAGCGAAGCCATCCACCAGAACGCAGCGTTCAAGAGCCTCAGCCAGCGCTTTCCTATCTGCACCGATGGACGACAGGCATTCGTCAAAAGGTTGGTCTGGATTCTGCAAAAGACTGAACAAGACATGAACCGGCTTTGTCGAACCGCCCGCGATTTCCGCAAGGTGCCTTCCGGCAACGAACGCCGCCCGTAAATCCGGGTGACGGGGCAGAGGGCGCGGCGTGGCCTCGCCATTTTTGCCAAGGCGGCCACGCAAAGCTCGACGGAGTTTGGCTGGCGGGGCTTTCCCGGCAGCAAGAGCATCCCGGACGGTTTGAAAATCCTGGGCGATTTGCGATTCCTGATTCCGAATCTCCGGCTTCGCATTTTGAAGAAACTTCGTAATGTCGAGATCGCAGCCCTTGCAGCAGCCAATCCAGAAATGGTCTGGAAGGATTGCGTCAAACCCAGTCGCCGCCTCGATTTCGGCTATGGACCAAGCGATGCTGAGTGAGGGGTTGAACATGGATATCCAGCGAAAGTGATCAGCCCGGCACCAATTCGATTTTCACACGGCGTCCGAGCGCGGCGGCCGCCCGCGTCAGGGTTGCCAGCGTGACCGATGTATTCGACGGGTCGAGCAGGCGGTCGAGCGCGGCGCGCGAGGTGTGCATCCGCTTAGCCAACGCTGTCTTTTTCATTTCTTTCTCCTCCATCAGATCGGCGATACGCAACGCCATCGCGCGCTTGAGCGCGGCAGCCTGGACTTCTTCGGAGATCCCTTCTGCTTCCAAAAAGTCATCGAGCGTTGTCCCATCGTGCGGATTTTTATTCTTTTTCGGCGTGTTGGCGGGCATTTTTTCAAAGGAATACAACAGGCATCGGGCGTGTGTCAGACATCAGAAGCAGTGTATCTTTTCTGATACGATTGGCAAGGAAAATATCT